>JADFKB010000015.1 GCA_022565155.1 Chloroflexota bacterium
CTCTCCGTCGAGCAGGACGCCAGCGGCCACGCCTGGGACACGCTCCTCGCGCTCGCTAAATGTATCGGCACACTCTCCGCCAACGGCGGCGGCGCCTTCGAGCTGTCGGCGCGAGACGAGACGGTGCTCGACCTCTACCACGAACAAGGCTTCGGCTCGCTCTTCGGCACCATGTTCTTCCTGATGCTGGACGTCGGCCTCAAGGCCGGCATACCGGCGGAAGCGCTGGTACTCGACCTCTACCTCTCAGGCGAGGCGACGCAGACGCTCCAGGCGATGGCCGATGTCGGCTTCTACGAGCAGTCGAAGCTCCACTCGCGCACCAGCCAGTACGGCGGCATGATGCGTACGCTCGGCCTCGACAACGAGGCGATGCGCCGCCATTTGGAGAAGGTGGTCGAAGAGGTGAAAGACGGTAGCTTCGCCAAACGGTGGGCGGCCGAGCGCGAATCCGGCTACGTGAACTTCGAAAAGCTGCGAGAGCTGGCCGGCCGAGCGAACCCGTTCACGCCGATCGAAGCGCGCGTTCGCGACGCCATGCGCGCGGCCCACGAGCGCGGCGAAGCGAAGAATCGATGACCTACCCGGCGATCTCCTGGGTGAACTCCCACTCGTAACCGTTTGGGTCCTTCACGTGGAACGTGCGCAGTCCCCACGGGCGGTCTTGCGGCGGCTCAGCGACGTCAACGCCCCGCTCGACGATCTGCCGGTGATACGCATCGACGTCGTCCACCCAGAGGTGGAGGTGCATCGCCAGGTCTGCTGGCGCCGCCGGCGGCCCACCGACATGCACCAGCAGCCGGAAGTCTCCGGCCCGCAGCATCGACGCTCGCTCCGTCCGCTCCTCGACCGTGAAGCCCAGCTTGTCGACATAGAAGTCGACCGTCGCATCGTACTCCTGCACAAAGATCGAAGCGGAGTTCAGACCGGTAATCGTCGCCATGACACCTCCCTACCAGCGTTCGCCGGGCCGCTCACATCTCCTGTTGGACGACTTCGAACTGGCGGCCGTCCGGGTCCTGTAGCACCGCTCGCTTGCCAAACGCCTCGTCGGCCACTCCGCGTAAGATCTTCGCGCCATGCGCCTCGAATCGCGGGACGGCCTCGTCGATATCGTCAACGTCGAACGAGATATTGAATCCTTCAACGTCGTGGCCGGAGCCTTCCTCCACCGCGTGGAGCGCGAACGTCCCGCTAGCCAACTGAAACGGCCGCCAGTCCCCGTAGTTGTCTGGCTCAACACCGAGCGCGCCTTCATAGAACCGCTGCAGCGCCTCGAGCTCACGCGTGTACACATACACGGTTATTCCGCTACCCACTGTCACCGCTCCTTCCTTTGCTTCGTCCTTCGATTCAAGAATTCCCTGAAGATCCGCTCTACGTAACCGCTCAGAGAGAGGCTGTCATCGATAGCCGCGTGTTTTAGTTCTCGTACCAGCTCCGGCGGCAAGTAGATATTGAACTGCTGCTTGCCAAAGGCGTCACGTTGGCCCTCTGTCTTCTCATCGGTCATTGCTAGTATCCTAGTTCTCTAGCAGACGTTTGTCAAGCACCCGGCCGATCCTTACGAAGCCGTGGTACACTGCTCGCGACATGCGTAGGGCGGTTGCAGCTCTGATCGCGCTGGCAGCTCTCCTCCTCGGGTGCGGAGGCGATTCCGCTCGACCGGCGCTGCCGGAGGAGGCGGATCAGCCCGGCACGATAATCTACTTCCGCCAGAGCCCTGTTCCCCAGACGCTGGTGGCCGTCAACGCGGACGGCTCAGGCGAACGCCAGCTCTTCCCTATCGAGCCCGGCAATATACCGTATCCTGGCGTCGTGTCTGCCGCCTGTGCTCCGGACGGCGTTACGATCACCTACATGCTAGTCGGCGAAGACCTGAACGGTGAATATCAGCGGACGCTGATCAGCGCCAACCTCGATGGGTCAGACGCGAGAAAGCTGCCCAGCATCCTGGAAACAGCATGGCAACCTTCGTGGTCACCGGATGGCAAGAGCATGGCGTTCGTCCGGCTGGGAATACGTGCGCCCTTAGGCGAATACGGAGAAATCTGGGTCGCGGATTCGGATGGCTCGAACCCGCGGCTTTTGACGTCCGGTCCCGATGCCGGCCCCGTCTGGTCGCCGGATGGGAAGCGCATCGCGTTCTCATCTGTGCGCGATGGGAACATGGAAGTCTACACGATCACCATCGACGGAAAGGGCCTGACGAACCTGACCCAGAGCGAAGCCGGAGAAAAAGGCGTGGGCTGGTCCCCGGACGGCCAGCGAATTCTCTATTATTCATCATTCGAATCCGGCAGCCTTCATTCAATAGACACAGATGGGAGTAACAAGACCACGTTCTCCCTTGCCGTCCCCGAGGAACATGTAGAATTCGCTGGCTTGAATCCACTCCATCCCAAATGGTCGCTCGACGGCAAACTGTTCGCATTCACCGCTCCTGTACCATCAGGCTCGGGTGGCGACCAGGTGACGATCTCGGGGACAAGGGCCCTTAATGCAAGTGTAGGCGTCTTCGTTAGTAACGCCGATGGCACCGACCCGCATCGCGTGGACTCGGCGGAGAGCGCCATCCTCCTCACCTGGTGCCCCGATTCGCCGTCCTGAGCCTCCACCAGCGCCCCGTGCTAGGATAATCGCAACCCCACCTTGAGTAGGAGGCTCCATGCAGAAGGTCACCGTCCAGTATCTGCCCGACTACACCTACAGCCAGCTTCTGACCACCGGATCGCACGCCTTCGTCGCCGACGAACCCAAGAACGCCGGCGGCGACGACCTCGGCCCCAGCCCCTACGAGCTGCTGCTCTGGGCGCTCGGCTCTTGCACCGCGATGACGCTGCTCATGTACGCCCGCCGCAAGGGCTGGGACCTCGCCGAGTGCTCCGTTCATCTCACCCATGACCGCGTCCACGCGGAAGATTGCGAGGACTCCGAAACGGGTATCGGCCGCGTCGAGGTGATCAACCGCGACATCTCCCTCCGCGGTAAGTTGACGGACGAGCAGAAAGAACGCCTGCTCGAAATCGCCGGCCGCTGTCCCGTGCATCGAACGATAACGGGCAATCCCAAAGTCGTCGATACCATCATCGTCGGAGAGTAGGTGATCTCCCTAACGAACCCCGCACAGCGTTGTGATAAGATCAATGTTGGCAAGGAGGCCAACCCTGGCATCCTGCCGATAGCTATCGTATGGAACCGGCGATGCCGCTACCGATCACAACCGCCCCCTGCACCGTCCGCCGCCTCGGCCTCGTCCCCTACGACGAGGCGTTGGCGGAGCAGCGACGGCTGGTCGAAGCCTGCCGCCGCGACGGCCACGCCCGCCTGCTGCTGCTGGAGCATCCGCCCACCTACACGCTGGGCGTCCGCGCGCGGCAAGAGCACCTGCTGCTTGATGCCGAACGGCTGGCCGCGCTCGGCGCCTCCGTTCATCGCACCGACCGCGGCGGCGACATCACCTTCCACGGCCCCGGCCAGCTCGTCGGCTACCCGATTCTCGACCTGCGCCGCTGGCAGCAGGGCCCGCGCTGGTACGTACGCTCGCTGGAGGCAGCGCTGATCGAAACGCTGGCGGCCTTCGGCATCGACTCGCACCGCGTAGACGGACGCCCCGGCGTCTGGGCCGGCGACGCGAAGATCGCCGCCATCGGCGTTCGCATCTCCCGCGGCGTCACCAGTCACGGCTTCGCCCTCAATGTCGACCCCGACCTGCGTTACTTCTCGCACATCGTGCCTTGTGGCCTGCCCGATGTCACCGTCACCTCGATGGCCGAAGTGCTGAGCCGGGTGCCCTCGATGAACACCGTCATGGACGAAACCATAGCCGCATTCGCCCGTGTCTTCCATCTGAAAATGGCAGAGGAGCCGGCTGCGGCGCTGGCGGCAGTCTAGATGCCTATGGACAGCACCGTCATCCCCCTCGAAGAGCGGCCGCAGCCCCGCCAGCCGAAGCCACCCTGGCTGAAGGTGCGCTTCCCCGCAGGCGAACGCTACCAGCAGATCAAAAGCCTCCTGCGCCAGAACGAGCTCCACACCGTCTGCGAAGAAGCGCACTGCCCCAACATCGGCGAGTGCTTCAACAACGGCACCGCCACCTTCATGATCCTCGGCGATGTCTGCACCCGCGCCTGCGGCTTCTGCGCCGTCACCAGCGGCCGTCCCCAGCCGACGCTCGACGTGCTGGAGCCATACCGGCTGGCGCAGGCTGTACGTAAGCTAAACCTGGACTACGTCGTCATTACTTCCGTCAACCGCGACGACCAGCCCGACGGCGGCGCGGCGATCTTCGCCGGTTGCATCAACGCCATCCGCCACGACAACCCCGACTGCCGCGTCGAAGTGCTGATCCCCGACTTCATGGGCAACTGGGGCGCGCTGGAGACGGTCGTGCGCGCGCAACCGTTCGTGCTCAACCACAACATCGAGACCGTCCCGCGACTCTACAGTCGCGTCCGGCCCAAGGCGCGCTACGAACGCTCGCTCGAGCTGCTGCGCCGGGCAAAGGAGATCGACGCAACGATGCTCACCAAGTCCGGCATGATGGTCGGCCTCGGCGAGAGTGAGAGCGAGATCTTCGAGGTTATGGCCGGCCTGCGCGACGTCGGCGTCGACATCGTCACGATCGGCCAGTACTTGCGCCCGAGCGCGAAGCACCTGCCCGTCGAACGCTACTACCCGCCGGCAGAGTTCCAACCGTTCGTGGAGCGCGGCCGCGACCTTGGCTTCCGCCACGTGGAAGCGGGGCCGCTCGTCCGCAGCTCCTACCACGCCCACAAGCAGGCGGGCATACCGGAGGCGAGCGCATCGTGACCACGTACGACGTCGCCATCATCGGAGGCGGCCCCGGCGGTTACGTCGCAGCCATCCGCGCCGCCCAGCTCGGACTGAAGGCCGCCGTCATCGAGGAGGAGCGCGTGGGCGGCCTCTGCCTCAACTGGGGCTGCATTCCCAGCAAAGCGCTGCTCTGGAACGCCGAACTGGTCCATCTGTTCCAGGAGTCCAAGGACTTCGGCATCACCTACGATGCGCTGCACATCGACATGGGCGCCGCCATCGACCGCAGCCGCAAGGTCGTCGACCGCATGGTGCAGGGCGTCGAGTTCCTGCTCAAGAAGAACAAGGTCGCAGTCATCCCCGGTCGCGGGCGGCTGGCCGGCAAGAACGAGATTGTTATTGAGCCCGGCGGCGTGGCTGGCGAGCCGGGCGGCGCGGCCAACGGAGCCGGAGGCGATACGGTCGACGCCGGCAACATCATCATCGCCACCGGCGCCCACGCCCGCTCCCTCCCCGGCGTCGAGATCGACGGGGAGACCGTCATCACCAGCCGCGAGGCGCTGCTGCTGCGCGAACCGCCGGAGAGCGTCGTCATCGTCGGCGGCGGGGCGGTCGGCGTCGAGTTCGCCTACTTCTACCGCGCCTACGGCTCCGATGTCACCATCATCGAGCTGCTCGACCGCCTCCTGCCACTCGAAGACGAAACGATCAGCAGCCAACTGGAGCGCGCCTTCAAGAAGCAGGGCATCGCCTACCGCACCGGCACGCAGGTTGAGGGCATCGATGTCGCGAACGGGCGAGCCACGGTCTCCATCGCCAAGAACGGCCAACAGGAAGAGCTGGCGGCAGACAAGGTGCTGATCGGCATCGGCATGGCGGGCAACACCGACAGCCTCGGCCTCGAAGACGCCGGCGTCGCTGTCGAACACAGCTTCATCCAGATCAACGACCGCATGGCGACGAGCGTTCCCGGCGTCTACGCCATCGGCGATGTCACCGGCCGGCTACTGCTGGCCCACGTCGCCTCCGCCCAGGGCGTCATCGCCGTCGAGGCGATCGCCGGCCGCGAGCCGCCGCCGCTCGACTACGAGAAGATGCCGCGCTGCACCTACTGCCAGCCGCAGGTCGCCAGCCTCGGCCTCACCGAAGCGCAGGCGCGCGAACGCGGCATCGAGGTCAAGGTCGGCAGCTTCCCCTACCGCGGCAACGGCAAGGCGATCGCGATGAACCGGCTGGACGGCGTCGCCAAGCTCGTCGCCGACGCCGCCACCGGCGAGATCCTCGGCTACCACATCATCGGCCAGGACGCGACCGAACTGCTGGCCGAGGCAGCGCTCGGCAGTGCGCTGGAGACGACGCCGCGCGAGCTGGGCTGGACCGTCCACGCCCACCCGACGCTCTCTGAGGTCGTCAAGGAAGCCGCTCTCGCCGTGAACGGCGAAGCGATCCATTTTTGGACAGAATGATGACACTTCTAAGGCTATCGTTATGTCAATCATAGAACAGCAACCCTTCTGCCTCCAGGCGTCGCTCATCCCCGCCGTAGGCGGGGTCGCCATTGAGATAACACCATGACACAGCTAGCAGACAAACCAACGGCGAAGGAACTCGACAGCAGCCAACTGATCGGCTTGCTGCGCCAGATGATGCTGATCCGCCGCTTCGAGGAGAAGGCGGCGGAGATGTACGCCAAGCAGCGCATCGCCGGCTTCCTCCACCTCTACAACGGCGAGGAGGCCGTCGCCGTCGGCGCTATCTCCGCCCTCAACAGCGACGACCACATCTTCACTCACTACCGCGACCACGGCCACGCGCTCGCCCGCGGCATCGAGCCGCGCCGGATCATGGCAGAGTTATTTGGCCGCGAAACCGGCGTCAGCCGCGGCAAGGGCGGCTCCATGCACCTCTTCGACGTCGAGCGCTCCTTCATGGGCGGCTACGCCATCGTCGGCGGCCACCTGCCGCTCGCCTGCGGCATGGCGCTGGCCAACCAGCGGCTCGGCAACGGCCGCATCGTCCTCTGCATCTTCGGCGACGGCGCCGTCAACGAAGGCGAGTTCCACGAATCGCTCAACCTCGCCGCCGTCTGGAAGCTGCCCGTCCTCTTCCTCTGCGAGAACAACTTCTACGGCATGGGCACCGACATCCGCCGCGTCTCCGCAGTCATCGAGATCTACAAACGCGCCGCCGCCTACGCCATGCCCGCTGAGCAGGTTGACGGCATGAACGTGCTCGAGATGTATCAGGCGGTTCAGCGCGTGGCTCAGGGCGTTCGGGCCGGTAACGGTCCCGCCTTCCTGGAAGCGATCTGCTTCCGCTTCCGCGGCCACTCCATGGCCGACCCGGAGTTCTACCGCCGCAAGGAGGAGACCGAAAGGTGGCGTGAGCTCGACCCGATCACCACCTTCCACCGGAAGCTGGAGCAAGACGGCGTCATCGACGAGCCTGCGTTCCAGTCGCTCCAGGCTGAGATCGAAGAGATCGTCAACGAAGCCGTCCAGTTCGCCGCAGAGAGCCCGGAGCCGCCGCCGGAAGCGCTCTACGACGATGTCTACGCACAGGAGCGCGACTAGCCATGGCCGAGATCGCCTTCCGCGAGGCGCTGCGCCAGACGATGCGAGAAGCGTTGCTCGCCGACGACCGCGTGGTCATGATCGGCGAGGACATCGGCGCTTACGGCGGCTCCTACGCCGTCACCAAAGGCCTGCTAGAGGAGTTTGGCCCGGAGCGGATCATGGACTCGCCGATCTCCGAATCGGTCGTCGTCGGTTGCGGCATCGGCGCGGCCATGGGCGGCTTGCGCCCCATGATCGAGCTGATGACGATCAACTTCAGCCTCCTCGCGTTCGATCAGATCGTCAACAACGCCGCCAAGCTCTCCTACATGTCCGGCGGCCAGATCAGCGTCCCAATGATCATCCGCATGGCCAGCGGCGCCGGCAGCCAGCTCGCCGCCCAGCACTCGCACAGCCTGGAGGGCTGGTACGCCCACATCCCGGGCATTAAAGTCGCCGTGCCCTACTCCCCCCGCGACGCCCGTGGCCTGCTCAGAACCGCGTTCAGCGAGCCGAACCCGGTGATCTTCATCGAGCACACCGCCCTCTACGCCCGCAAGGGCGAGGTGCCGGACGGCGACTACACCATCCCCTTCGGCCAGGCGGAAGTGCTGCGAGAGGGCAGCGACGTAACGCTGATCGGCTACTCCGGCAGCGTCCACCAGGCGTCGCAGGCGGCCGAACTGCTGGCTGAGTCAGGCTGCCACGCTGAACTGCTCAACCTGCGCACGCTGCGGCCGCTCGACGTCGAGGCGATCATCACCTCGGTGCGCAAAACCCATCGTGCCGTCGTCGTCGAGGACGACTGGAAGTTCGGCGGCTTCGCCGGCGAGATCGCCGCCATCATCATGGAAGGGGCGTTCGATAACCTCGACGCGCCCGTCGCCCGCGTCTGCGGCGCCGACGTCCCCATCCCGTACGCGAAGGCCCTCGAGCAAGCGGCGCTCCCCAGCGCCCAGCAGATCGCCGACGCCGCACTGGAGCTGATGTGATGCCGTTCGCCCGGCCCCCGCGCCGCAGGCGCGTCCGCGAATCTAGATGCCGCGTCCGGCGACTAAGAGAGGGACAACCATGATCTCAGAAGTCGTCATGCCCCAGATGGGCGCCGATATGGAAGAAGGCACCGTCGTCCGCTGGCTGAAGCAGCCCGGCGACGCCGTCGAGCGCGGCGAGATCATCGCCGAAATCGAGACCGACAAGGCGAACGTCGAGATCGAAGCCTTCGACTCCGGCACCTTCCGCAAAACGCTCGCAAGCGAAGGCGACACCGTCTCCGTCGGCACAGTAATCGCCCTCATTACGGACGCGGACGAAGACATCTCGCAGTATCAGCCGGCTACTACCATCAGCAGCGACACGCAAGCGGCCGCTACCGCCGCCCCCTCCGCACCGAAGGCGCGTACCGGCGCTGATGATGAGACCGAAGCCGATACCGCGACAACTACCTCATCAACGCCCGCGCCCTCCCGGCCAACAGCAAGTATCGAGACCACTCCCGGCCGCGTCCGCGCATCGCCCGTCGCCCGCAAGCTCGCCCAGGAGAACGGCATCGACCTCACCCAACTCGCCGGCACCGGCCCGGACGGCCGCATCGTCCGCCGTGACATCGAGGCCGCGATCGAATCAGGCGTCGCTCGCTCCGCGCCAACGGCGCGTCCGCAACCAATAACCACCGGCCAAAGTAAGATGCGCCAGACCATCGCCAGGCGCATGTCCCAGAGTAAGCGCGAAGCGCCTCACTACTACATCACGGTCGAGATCGACATGACGGACGCCGAGCGCCTGCGCCGCCAGCTCAACGAGGCCGCCGAAGATTACCCGCGCGTCAGCGTCAACGACCTGATCGTCAAAGCCTGCGCCGGCGCGCTGGCCCGCCACCCGATCTTCAACACCTCACTGGTCGAAGGCGCAATACAGGCGCATGAACAGATCAACGTCTGCATTGCCATCGCGCTCGACGACGGCCTGATCGCGCCGGCGATCCTCGACTGCGCCAACAAAAACCTCGGTCAGATCGCGGAGGCGAGCCGCAGCCTGGCGGAGCGCGCGAAGTCGGGCAGCCTCAAACCGGAGGAGTACTCCGGCGGCACGTTCACCGTCAGCAACCTCGGCATGTTCAACGTAGAGTCACTCGTCGCCATCATCCAGCCGCCGCAAACAGCCATCCTCGGCGTCGGCGCGGTGCGGGCCATGCCCATCGTGCGGGACGGGAAGATCGAACCTGCCGAGATGATGAAGGTAGCCCTGTCCGCCGACCACCGCGTGACGGACGGCGCGCAGGGCGCTCAGCTCCTCAACGAGATCCGCAGGCTACTGGAGAACCCCGCCGCCCTGCTGGTCTAAGGAATCTCTTCGCCCTCAAGCCTGCGGATGATCTTGCTCAGCTGCGGCAGCATAGAGAGGGCAATGCTCGGGTTCGTGCGCAGCTCCGCTGTAAAGTCCCAGCGCGTCATCACCAGGCACTCCGTATCCTCCAGCGCGATGACGCTCGTCGAGCGCGGAAAGCCATCGAGCAGCGCCATCTCGCCGAACGGCTCCCCCGCCCCCTTCGTCGCCAGCTCGGTGCCGCCCTTGGTCACCTGCACCTTGCCGCTGACGATCACGTAGAAGGCAACCGCCTGCTCGCCCTCCTTGACGATCTCAGCGCCCTTCTTATACGTGCGCGCGACAACGGCCTTGCCCAGCCGGTTCAGATCGTCCTGCTCCAAGCGGGAGAAGAGCGGTACGGAAGCCAGCATCTCTTCGTACGGCATGGTCACATCTCCTATCGGCGACGCCATGATTGGCAGGTCAACGCTGGCGTATTCTAACCGCCTGGCACTTCCGCCGCAAGCTACGCACTGTCATAAGCGCCTACCGCCCGCTATCATCGCAGCATGAACGGCAGCATGAACGCCCTCCAGCGCGCTCATCGCTCCCTCAGCCTCGGCTGGCTGGCGGCGAGCATCTTCGCCGGCTATCGATGGCACGGCTGGCGCACGCGCCGGCTGCCTCCCGATGAAACGCAACGGCGCCTCTCTGCCCTCCACCGCCGCAACGCGGAACGCATCTACGATACGGCTGCCCGCCTCAAGGGCCTGCTGATCAAGGTCGGCCAGCTTGTCGGCGCCCGCGCAGACATCTTCCCGGACGAGTACATCGAGGTGCTGTCCCGCTTACACGACACCCTGCCGCCGCGGCCGTACGCCGTTATCCGCCACGTGATCGAGAGCGAGTTGGGCGCTTCGATCGACGACATCTTCGCAGAGCTGAACCAGACCGCGATCGCCGCCGCTTCACTCGCGCAGGTGCATCGCGGCCGCCTCCACGACGGGCGCGATGTCGCCGTCAAGGTGCAGTACCCGGAGATCGAAGCGATCGTGCGCGTCGACCTCCAGAACATGCGGCTCCTCGCCCGCGTCGCCGGGCGGCTGCTACGCGACTTCGACTTCACGTCGATCGTCGATGAGCTGAGCGAAAACGCACCATTGGAACTCGACTTCATCCACGAGGGGCACAACGCCGAGACGTCGGCCGAAAACTTTGCCGGGCAGGAAGACATCATCATCCCGCGCATCTACTGGGAGCACACGACGAGGCGCGTGCTGGTGATGGAGTTCGTAGACGGCATCAAGATTACGGATGTCGCGGCGCTGAAGGCGGCGGAGATCGACATCAACGCTGTCGTCCACCTGGTCACGGAGAGCTACCTGCGCCAGATCTTCGCCCACGGCTTCTTCCACGCAGACCCGCACCCCGGCAACCTCTTCGTCCAGCCGGGGCCGAAGCTCGTCATCGTCGATTACGGATTGGCGAAGCAGCTACAGCCGGGCTTCCTGCAGGGGTTCATCCGCCTCATGACGGCCCTCATCGCTGCCGACCAGAGCGGCCTGGCCCAGGCCTTTCGCGATCTCGGTTTCCACACCCGCCACGAGGACGATGCTGTCTTCGAGGCTCTCGGCGAATCGATGATCACCCGCCTCTCTCGCAGCGCCGAGTTCAACCAGAACCGCCAGCTCCTCTTCGAATTCCAGGAGCGGATGATGCGCATCTTCCGCGAAAACCCCGTCGTCCGCATCCCCGGCGAGTTCCTGTACATCGGCCGCGTGTTGGGGCTGCTCAGCGGCCTCGGCGCCCAGCTCGGCGCTGAGATCGACCTGATGGAAGTGCTCGGCGAACAGGTGCCATCTCCTGCCGCGTCTACCCAGTAACCGCGCGCGCTGTTGCGATCGAACCCCGCAAATCGTTACACTTCACAGCCAACACGAGTGTCGCTCCATTCGAACGGCAGTCGAGGGATAATCGCTATGTCGAACGATACGCACGAACGCCTACAGATAAAGAGCCAGCCGGTCCCGAAGCAAGACCCGCGGGTTCGCATCAACAACTGGCAGGAGACGTTCCTCGGTTACAGCGAGGGCGCAGCCAAGATCGAGGCGACGCGCTGCATCGACTGCCCCGACGCCCCATGCCAGGCAGCTTGCCCCGTCGGCAACGACATCCCTGGCGCCCTCATGCTTCTAGAGAAAGGCGATATCGTCGGCGCCGCTAACGTCTTCCGCGAGACGAACCACCTGCCGGATATGTGCGGGCGGCTCTGTCCGCAAGAGAGCCTCTGCGAGGGCGACTGCGTCGTCGGCTTCGCCATCCGGCCCGAAGATCTGCAGCCGCAGAAGCCCGTCGCCATCGGCAAGCTGGAGGCGTTCGTCACGGACTACCAGCGCCTAACGGAGGGCCTGCCGCTGCCGGAGCTGCCGCCCGCCACCGGTCAGCGCGTCGCCGTCGTCGGCGCCGGGCCGGCCGGCCTCGCCGTCGCCGAGGAGCTGGCGAAGAAGGGGCACAGCATTACCATCTTCGACTCCTGGTCCGAAGCCGGCGGCGTCCTCCTCTACGGCATCCCCAACTTCAAGATGCAAAAGGAGATCCTCGACGCCAAGCTCGACTACCTTTGGCAACTCGGAATCACCTTCACCGGCAACACCTACATCGGCCGCGACCTGACGATCGACCAGCTCTTCGAGCAAGGCTACCACGCCGTCTTCCTCGGCTTCGGCGCCAGCCAGGGCAACGATCTGGAGCTGCCCGGCGGCGACCTGCCCGGCGTGATCCAAGCCACCGAGTACCTGGTGCGCGGCAACCTGAAGCCCGACCAGCTGCCGGAGCAGATGCGCGAGCCGCTGCCCCAGAGCGAACGCGTGCTCGTTATCGGCGGCGGCGACACCTCGATGGACTGCGTGCGCACCGCCGTCAGGCTAGGCGCGGACGAGGTCACCTGCGCCTACCGCCGGACGGAGGCTGAGCAGCTAGGGCGTGTCGAGGAGCGGGTCCACGCCGTAGAGGAGGGCGTCCGCTTCGAGTACCTGGCGGCGCCGCTGCGCTTCGTGGCGGGGCCGGACGGCCACATCGCCCAGGTGCAGTTCGCGCGGATGGAGCTGGGAGAGCCGGACGAATCGGGCCGCCGCCGTCCCGTGCCCACCGGCGAAGAGTTCACCGTCGCCGCCGATACCGTCGTCATCGCCATTGGCTACGGCGCCGACGATGAGGTGGTTCAATCGGCAAGCGGGATCGAGACCGAACGCTCGCTCGTCGCCGTCAACACCGATACGTTCGAGACCAGCCGGCCCGGCGTCTTCGCCGGCGGCGACTGCGTCAACGGCGCCGACCTCGTCGTCACCGCCCTCGCCGACGGCCGCCGCGCCGCCGAAACCATCGATGCCTACCTGAACAGCCTGCCCCGCAAGCGCCCCTCCGCCATCACCGGCCTCGCCCCGCACAACTAGCGGCAGCGTTCTGCATTCGCGGGACCGGCTTTAGCCTGTCGAACGTCGGGTGCGAGCCTCAGGACGAAGCCTCTTCTGTCAGGGTCTAAAGACCCTAACCTACTTCACTCTCTGGCTCACCTCGCATCGTCGGACAGGTTCTCTTTATCTTGTGGGACAGGCTTCACCCCCTACCTGCCGCCGGACAGGCTCTCTTTACCTTGCGGGACAGGCTTCAGCCCCCTACCTACCGCCGGACAGGCTCTCTTTACCTTGCGGGACAGGCTTTAGCCTGTCACCCACCATCAGACAGTTCATACCGCACCACGCCATCACGCATAGATCGAACCAGCCGCCCCTCCTGCACCGCGTACTCCAGGTGCGCCAGCGTCTCGCTGATCGCCGCGCGCCGCATCCAGAACGAGAACGTCTCGTACGTGCCTGTCGTCCAGACGATGCCCGACGCCACATCGTAAGCCGTAGTGCCCCCGTCGCCGACGATCGCCAGCATCTCGTTCAGCCGCGTATCGTGGTGCTCCACGATCTCGTTCACTCGGCCGCGCAAGTCTTTAAACTCGTACTCGTGGGCCGGCAGCACCCGCTCCACGTCGAGCGTCTCCAACCGGCGCAACGACGCCAGGTAGTCGCCCAGCGGGTTGCCCATCTGCTGCGGGTGGAGGCTGACGTTTGGCGTGATCGAAGGCAGCACGTGATCGCCGGTGAGGATGAAGCGCTGCTTGCGCTCGTAGAAGCAGAGGTGTCCCGGGGAGTGGCCGGGCGTCCAGTAGACCTCGAACACGTAGCGGCCGAAGTCGAGCGTCTCGCCGCCCCAGAGCACCCTGTCCGGCTCCACGGGCGTAACCCACGCCCGCGCCGGCATTGATGCCTGCTGCAGTTCGGTCATCTCGCTCTTCGGCACGCCGTTCTCGACAAGCCAACCGGCCATCCGTTCGAGAAGCTGCTCGGGGTTTCGATAACGGCTGCGGATGAAGTCGCGCTCGCGCTGGTGGATGATCACCTCCGCGTTGCAGATCTCCTTAATCCGACCGGCCAGTCCGTAGTGGTCCGGGTGCACGTGAGTCACTAGCAGGCGTTTTATATCGTCGAAGGTCACCTTGACCTCCTTCAGCTCCTCCTCCAGCGCCGCGAACGCCTCCGGCGTGTTCCAGCCGCAGTCGACGAGCGTGTAGCCGTCATCCCCGGGAACGAGGTACGGCAGCACCCAGCCGAGCGGGTTATTCGGGATCGGTACCTTGAGCTGGTAGAGGCCGGGCAGAACTTCAGTGGCCAAGCGATACCTCCTCGCATCGAACAAGCCCTTGGCAGATCACAGGGGCGACTAATCAATCGCCCCTGACCTCTTCGTGAGCCAGTGCATTGTACACAGGCCCCAGATTCAGCGACAGCCTCGCTACGGGCTAGCGCGGTTGACAACGCGCATAGGCGATAGTACATTCGACGTAGCTTGCGAGACGCGCCATACTTGCGGAGGTGCAAGGATGCTGTTTGTACGGATCGCCCACGCCGCCGTCGTCGTCACGCTAATCGCCCTGATTGCCACCGCGCTGCTCTGGCCTCAGCTACGTGGCACCGCCCGCGCCGACAACACCGGCTTCCAATCGCCAAGCGACACCCACGCACCGGAAAACCAATGGGTCACACCGAGGCGCGCCTTTGAACTGGGCGTTGCCACGGCCAGCGCGATCGGCAACAAGCAAGGCTACTCCGCGTTCGGCTTCTCCGTTGCCGGTGGCGCATTTATCCTCGGCATCGCCGTCCAGGTAAACGCTAAAGCCCTGGACGCAAGCGGCTGTGATCTGCAGGTGACGTTATCCGGGGAAGGCGGCAGTAATCCCAGCACCCCGCAGATTGCAGACCTCACAGACTCGTTCACTGATCACACGCTCGGTGGCAGCAACGACACCTGGGACCGCGACTGGACGTCTGGCGAGTTCACCGACACCAACTTTGTTGTCACAGTCGAGTACATCAACACGGGTGGCTGTAACGACACAGATATCAGCCTGGACACCCTCCGGGTGAACGTCTACTTCAAGTCGGTCACCCCAGGCGATCTCCACCCGCCCACGCTCAGCCAGCCGCCGAACGGGTGGAGCGACCCGAACAACGCATTCGCAAGCGATACCGACTACGCCACCGCCTCCGGGAACGCCGACCAGGGCTACGCTAACTTCAACCTCTCAGTGCCCTCTCCGTCTATCATCACCGGCATCGAAGTCGTGATCGAGGCCTTCTCCAGCGACCCCAGCGGCTGCCAGATCCAGGCGCGCGTCTCCGGCAACGGCGGCGACACCATCCCCAACTTCTCCAGCTTCCCCAAGGAAACCGCCGAGCTCACCGACACCGAGACGCTACACACCCTGGGCGGCCCAGAGGAGCTCTGGAACGGCACCTGGCTCGCCGCCAACTTCTCCAACACCAACTTCGCCCTGGAGCTGCACAACAACGACCCGGATCCCGGCAACAATGTGACCTGCACTGATGCCGCCACCACCTCTCTGAACCAGGTGCAAGTCCGCGTCTACTTCAAGCCTCTCCAACAGACTGGCAAGTCCTCACCCTCCGCCACGCCTGCGCCAAGCGAGTGGACAAATCCCGGCAACGCCTTCGCCAGCGACAACGCGGACGCCACCGGCCGCGCGGACAGCACCGCGACCGACGAACAGGCCTACGGCAATTTCGGCCTGTCGACGATCCCCACCTCGTCGCTAATCGTCGGCATCGAAGTCCAGGTTGAAGCCCACTCCGACGATCTCGGCAACGACTGCGCTCTGAATGTACAGATCTTCGGCCGCGGCGGCTTTACTGCTGCAGAGACCGCCAATCTCACCGTGGCAGATGACGATTACGTACTGGGCGGCCAGGAAGACCTCTGGGGCGCAACCTGGACGCCAAACGATTTCAGCGATGCCAACTTCGTTGTCAAAGTCACTGCGATCGATCCCGGCACCGACTGCGCGAACACTGCCGTGACATCGCTCGATCACATCCAGGTCAACGTCTTCTACAAGCAGATCGCCGACAGCGGGTTCAGGTCGCCATTAGCCACGGCCACGCCGAGCGAATGGACAGATCCCCAGAACGCATTCTCCGGCACCGACGGCAACTTGGACGCCACCGGCCGCGCGGACAGCACCGCGACCGACGAGCAGGCCTACGGCAACTTCGGGCTCTCCGTGCCCGCCGACTCGATCATTACCGGCATCGAGGTGCGCGCCGAAGCCCACTCCAGCGACGCCGGCGGCGCTTGCGAGTTGGATGTTGAGCTCTCCCCCGACGGAGGCGCAGGCTTCATCCTGGAGGAGAAGACCGCTGTCCTCACCGGTTCGGACGTCGTCTACTCCCTCGGCGGCAGCAGCGACACATGGGGCGAAACCTGGTCGGCAGGCGACTTCAGCAACACGAACTTCGTCGTCAAAGTCACCGCAGTAGATCCCGGCGGTTGCCTGGACGCTGCCGTGACATCCTTAGATCACATTGAAGTGAACGTCTACTTCAAATCTTCCACCCCGCCGGTGACCAACACGGCGACCAGTACCAACACGCCCACGATCACCTCCACCCCAACGATCACGCCAACCGCCACCATCACACCGACACCGACCACCACGGATACGCCGACGGCTACTATCACACCGACCGCCACGGATACGCCGACGGCCACCGCCACGCCGCCCAGCACCAACACGCCCACGCAGACAGCGACGCCCACGCGGACGGCGACGCCCGTGAAGCTGCTGGGTGACGTCAACCTCGACACCTTCGTCAACAGCATCGATGCGCTGTTTATCCTGCAGTTTAACGCCCGCCTGCTCGGCACGTTGCCCAACGCAGCGAACGCAGAGGTAAACTGTGACGACGTGATCAACGCCCTGGATGCCGCGCTCATCCTCCAATTTGGCGCCAACTTCCTGACGGCTCTGCCCGGCTGCCCGTAGCCGGAGAGCGCGCGCGTCTAGCAACCGCGGTAGACACCAAGAAAGCCAGGCATGATGCGGCATGATGCCTGGCCTTCCGCGCTCTCGCCCTGGCACGTGACCCGGCTCGGTCACGCGCGCTCAGTGTAGCTTCAGTCTACACGTTGAAAAATACAGCCCTGGTTTACGCGTGCGCGATACAACGTTAGTCCACGCGTTCAAATATCGTCGCGATGCCCTGGCCGCCGCCGATGCAGAGGCTGACCAGCCCGAAGCGGCCCTTGCTGCGCTCCAGCTCATACATCAGCTTCACGGTCAGGATCGCCCCCGTCGCACCCACAGGGTGGCCCAGCGCGATCGCCCCGCCGTTCGGGTTCGTCTTCTCCGGGTCGAGGCCGAGGACCTTGCTGCAGGCAGCCGCCACGGAGGCGAACGCCTCGTTCAGCTCCACCACGTCCATCTGGTCCACTTCCATGCCCGCCTTGTCCATCACCTTGCGCACGGCCGGGATCGGGCCCATCCCCATCACCGCCGGCTCTACGCCTGCCTCCGCGCGAGCGACCATCCGCAGCCGCGGCTTGATGCCCAGCTCGTCGGCCTTCGTCCTACTCATCACCACAACGGCGGCCGCGCCGTCGTTGATGCCGCTGGCGTTGCCGGCGGTCACAACGCCGTCTTCCTTAAAGGCCGGCCGTAGCTTCGCCATCGACTCCATGTCGGCGTCCGGCCGCGGGTACTCGTCCGTATCGAAGATCTCCGTCTTCCGGCCGACCTTCACCTCCAGCGGCACGATCTCGTCCCGGAACCTACCGGCCTCGATCGCGGCGCTGGCTCGTTGCTGGCTGCGCAGCGCCACCTCGTCCTGCTCCTCGCGCGTCACGCCGAACTTCTCCGCCAGGTTCTCGGCGGTGATACCCATGTGCTCTTTACTGAAGGGATCGCCCAACAGATGCAGAATGCCGTCCTCCAACTGGCCGTGTCCCAGCCGGTAGCCGGCGCGGGCACTGCGCACGTAGTACGGCATCATCGTCATGTTCTCCGCCCCGCCCGCGACGATGACCGATGCATCTCCCGACTGGATCCAACGAGCGGCCGTGTTAATCGCCTCCAAACCGCTGCCGCAGATGCGGTTCACTGTGTAAGCCGGCACTTCGATCGGGATGCCGGCCTTGACGGCGGCATAGCGGGAGATATAGGCGTCCTCCATCACCTGCCCCACGCAGCCCAGGATCACCTGGTCTACCTGGTCCGGCGCCACACCGGCGCGAGATACGGCCTCCTTGAGCACGGCTGCGGCTAAGTCCGATGCCGGCATCTGCTGAAACGCGCCGCTGAGCTTGCCGATTGCCGTGCGGCAGCCGCTAACGAGCACAACCTCTTCCATAGCCCTACCTCTCTCTGTAGCTACGTGCGATGTCCTTAGACGGGGAACGCAGCCGATTATAGCGGCGGCGTAACTGGGCGGTCAAGCAGCCTTCTGCCCGCTTCCTCATCACTGAACCGTCCTGTTGTACTCTTGGATGATCTCCGTGGCTTCATCGGCTGCTGCCTGCAATTCGCTCGCCGGGTCGGCATCGCCGGCCAGCACCAGCTCAAACGCTTTGACCAGTCGATCGCGGACGGCGTTGAGCGGCGCCAGCAGCACCCCCTGCGTCGCCCGATTGTCCGGCGCCGCGCGCAACTGGTCGATCGCAGTCGTGAACTGCGGGAACTCTGCCCGCGCCTGCGCCGCCGCCGGCAGATCGTAGGCGGAGAGCCGTGTTGGGAAGTAGCCGGTATCGGAATGCCACTGCGCCTGGCGCTCCGGGCTGGCCGCGAACTTTAGGAACTCCCACGCGCCGAGCTGTTCGTCCTCCGACCGCTCGTTTATCACCCAGAACGCCGCGCCGCCCAGCGCAATGCCGCCGCCCTCGCCGTCCGGCCCCGGCATCGCCGCGGTGTCGTACTGCAACGGGTCCGCCGCCGCCACTCTGAGGAGCGAGATCGATATCCTGAGCGCCGCTGTCGAGCCGATCGCCATCGCCGCTTCGCCCGTCGCCAGCTTCAGCATCGCGTCGATGGCATCGCTGGCGGCGTTATAGGCCAGGCCATCCGCCACCATCTCGTCCCACCACCGGATGATCGCGATCCCCTCCTCGCTATCGAAGACCGCCTCCGTCGCCCGGCCGTCGCGGCCGTTGCCGTTGTTGGCGTATAGCGCGCCGCTCTTCGCCAGCAGCTGCTCGAAGAACCAGGCGCTCGTCTGCAGCGAGATGCCGTACTGCGACGCACCGCTATCGACCAGTATCCGCGACGCCTCGCGCACCTCTTCCAGCGTACGCGGCGGCTGGTCCGGGTCGAGGCCGGCGCTCTCGAACGCGTGCCGGTCGTAGTAGAGGATAGGGCCGGAAAGGTTGAACGGCATCGCGTAGAACGTCCCATCGATGGTGTAGTAAGCGAGCGCCTTCGACTCGAAGTCGGACAGGTCGTAGCCCTCGTCGTCAATGAACGCCTGGATCGGCGTGATGATCCCGCTATCGATCATGATCTGCGTCGAAGCGTCGCTCAACTGAATCACGGCCGGCTTGTTGACGGCGCTGGCCGTATTGATCAGCTTGTTCAGTGAGTCCGTATAGCCACCCTGGAAGATCAACTCGATCACGTAGACGCTCTGCGACTCGTTGAACTGGTCAGCGATCAACTGCAACGAGCCGCCGGCCGGGTTCGGCATCGAATGCCAGACGGTCACCGTCACCGGCCCGCTCGGCGTCGGGCGGGCCGTTTTTGTGTCGCCATCGCCGTTGCAGGCCGCCAGCAACACCAGCGCAAACAACAGCGCCGTTACACCCAACGCGATCTTCACCATGCCGGCCTCCTTACGCAGACGTTCATGCCTATAGCTGAATTGTAACGCGCCGGCGGCGGTTGCGCTCCCCTGTCCGCCTTGCCCCCAGCACGCGCCATGCGCTAGGCTGCCCCTCGCTATGGCCGGCCCAAGCTACGACCTGCTCATCCGCGGCGGCCGCGTCGTCGACGGCACCGGCGCCGCGCCCCGGCAGGCTGACGTCGCCGTCAGCGAGGGTAGGATCGCCGCCGTCGGGCAGATAGAGGGCGCCGCGCGACGGGAGATCGACGCCTCTGGCCTCGCCGTCGCCCCCGGCTTCATCGATGTCCACTGCCACGACGACATCGCCCTGCTCAACACCCCCATCCTCGACTTCAAGACGGCGCAAGGCGTGACAACGCTGGTCTGCGGCAACTGCGGCCTGGGCGCCACCCCCGCCAACGAGCAGTTCGAGCAGTTCTACGCCCGCGGTACGGAAGGCGTCCTCGGCCCGGTGCGCGAGTTCACCTGGCGCTCACACCAGGAGTTCTACGACACCGTCCGCGCCGCCGGGCCCGCCGCCAACGCCGCCTTCCTCGCCGCCCACGGCACGATCCGCATCGTGGCGATGGGCCTGGAGCGCGGCCCGCCCGACGACACACAGCTCGCGGCGATGAAAGACCACGTTCGGGAGGCGATGGACGCGGGGGCGTTGGGCCTCTCCACCGGGCTGATCTACCTGCCCGGCGCCTTCTCCCAGACCGAAGAGCTGATCGAGCTGGCGCGCGTCGTCGCAGAGTACGGCGGCCTCTACGTCAGCCACATCCGCAACGAGGGGGCAGGGCTGCTGGACGCCGTCGGCGAGGCGATCCGCATCGGCGAAGAAGCCGGCGTGCCCGTGCAGATCTCCCACCACAAGGCCAGCGGCCGCGCCAACTTCGGCCTCACCGCGCAGTCGCTGCCGCTCATCGACGAGGCGCGGGCGCGCGGCGTCGAGGTAACGATGGACGTCTATCCCTACACCGCCGCCAGCACCGCGCTCGTCGCGATCGCGCGCGGCGGCCGCCTCGCTGCGGAGATGGACCCGCACGACGTACTCGTCGCTTCTGTCAAACACCAACACGAGTACGAAGGCAAGCGCCTGGACGAGATCGCGGCGATGATGGACCTGCCGGTGGAGGACGCCACGCGGCGCCTGCTGCGGGAAGAGGAGAACGCCGTCGTCGCCGTCATGTTCGTCATGGACGAGGGCGATGTTCAGCGCGTCCTTCAACACCCGCACTGCATGATCGGCTCCGACGGCCTGCCATCGCCGACAGGGAAGCCGCACCCGCGACTCTACGGCACGTTCCCGCGCGTACTGGGCCGCTACGTCCGCGACGAGGGGCTGCTATCGCTGGAAGAGGGCGTGCGGCGCATGACCTCGCTGCCGGCGCAGACGTTCGGCCTGGCCGAGCGCGGGGAAGTGCGCGAAGGCTACTGGGCCGACCTGGTGGTCTTCGATCCGGACGCGATCGCCGATACCGGCACCTACGAAGACCCGCGCCAGTACCCGCTCGGCATCTCCCACGTGCTCGTTAACGGACAGCTCGTCGTGGAGGACGCCAAGCCGAAGCACGTCCCGGCTGGACAAGTCCTGGCGCGCGCCTAGCCCCACCCGGCTAGCAAGTCACACGCAAGATGCAATCGGTGGCGGAACCGAACGCGCCCGCGAGCGCGGTGCGCATGATGATCACGGCTGAAATCACCACGCCAACCGCCACACGCGTAAGGATGAGGCTATATTCGGTTTGCGTCTGGCCGCTCTGTCTCCAGATCAGGCCGCAATTGGCCACGGCTGTCCGTCCGTAGCCGAGCGTGTGCCATCACATAAGCAGATGTCGTCATAGTCGCGGGTATTCTGGAATACGCGCTAGTCGAGGCCTAGCCGCTCCAGCTCATCGTCGTCGATGCCGAAGTGGTGAGCCAGTTCGTGCAGCACAGTGTCCCGCACCTCCTCAACAAGCTCCGCCTCGCTCGAACACTCGCGCTGTATGGGCTCTTGAAAGATCGTGATGCGGTCGGGCAGCACCATCCCGTAGCCACTGTCCCGTTCTGTCTGTGGCACACCCTCATAGAGGCCCAGCAGCGTCTCTTCCGGGCCCAGGCCAGCCTCCCGCCGGTGGCGCGCCGTCGGCCGCCGTTCGATCAGGATGTCGATGTTATCGAGCCAGTCGCTATAGGGGGGCGGGATCTCATTCAGCGCCCGCCGCACCAGCTTCTGAAACCGGCCGCGCTGCATGGCCGGCGCTTACCTCTCCCAGAGCGCCTGGAACCCTTTGCCGGTGAGGGCGTTGTGCAGCTCCCGCCGCTCGGAGGCGCGCAACTCCTCCAGCACGCCTTGGCACTCCTCGGCCGCCTCGTGGAAGCCGGCGTCTTCGATGCGCTGGACGATCGCTCCCCAGATACCCCGGTTCACCATGCTCTCCACCGACTTAGGCCACCAGATGGCGCTGATCTTCTCTGGCAGGCGAAAGCGCGGGCGCAGCTTCTTCAGGCTGCGAAAGCGGTCCTCCACGCTGGTCGCGCGCGGCACCAGCTTCACCAGCGGCGGGTCGACCTCCGACGCGCGATTATCGATCAGCAGCCGCTCGCCGATGATGACGAACCGAAACGTGACGACTTCGGCTTCATTGATCGTCCGTTTGATCTCTTCGTCGTCGAGTAAGAAGTCGTTATCCATAGAGGATCCAGCCTGAGCGCTGCTGCCACCATTCTAACACCAGCTACAAGGCCCAACAAGCGAGGCAGTCCTGTAACACACGTACACGATGCCCGTCCGCGCCATCCTCTTCGACCTCGGCGACACGCTCATCTTCCAGCAGCGCCAGCCTAACGAAGACGAGCTATACGCCGCACCCCGACGAGAACGCCGGCCACTACTAGCGCCCGTGCGCGCCCGTTCGGTAGCATGAGGGCGCTATGTCCGTTCGAGCCGTCCTCTTCGACTTAGGCAACACGCTCTGGCACATTCCGGAGCGGCCACCCGTCAACGACATCCGCCGGGAGACAGTCAAGCGCATCTTCGGCGTTCTGCGCGACTGGAACGTCGAACCGGTCGACGAGCTGCGCTTCCTCGGCCGCGACATAAGACTGGCGATGGGCGAAGCCGACCGCGCGGCGTATGAGAGCGACTGCGTCAGCCCCCACTTTCCAACGGTTGTCCAGGGGGTCCTCAGCACGAAGGGGCTGGAGACCTCTCTGGAGCAGAGCGAGCAGCTCTGGGACGCCTGGAACCTAGAGGGCGCCTTCTTCGGCCGGCGGCTCTTCGACGACACCATGCACACGCTTCGCGGCCTGCGTGGCATGGGCCTGCGCCTCGGCTGCGTCACGAACCGGCCGTTCGCCGGCCCCTCGTTCGTGGCGGAGGTAGCCGATCACGGCCTCGCCGATCTCTTCGACGTGATGTCGGTCTCCTGCAACATCGGCTACATGAAGCCGCACCCGAAGATCTACCAGCACGCGCTGGAAACCCTCGATATCGCACCGGAGGAGACAGTAATGGTCGGCGATTCGCTGCGGGCGGACATCGAAGGCGCGCAGGCGCTCGGCATGACGGCCGTCTGGCGAAAGCATCACGCGCTCAAAGAGAACATCGACCACGTGGAGCCCGACTTCACGATCAACGAACTAGGCGAGTTGCTCACACTCCCCTGCTTCCATAAGAACGGTCAAGCAGCCGCAGGCTAGCCGCCATGCCAATCGATAACGAGTGGTACCACGAACTCGGAGACGCCTGGTGGGACCCCGAAGGCGTCATCGCGCCGCTGCACGAGATCAACCCCACCCGCGTCGCCTATTTCTGCGACGTGCTCGGCGACCTTGCCGGTAAGCGCATCCTGGAGCTCGGCTGCGGCGGCGGGCTCATGGCGGAAGAGTACGCCCGTAGAGGCGCGACTGTCACCGGCATCGACCGCTCCGTACCCTCCCTTCGGGTGGCGCGCTCGCACGCCAGCGAAGGCGGCCTCTCGATTCGCTACGCCGGCTCCGTGGCGGAACGGCTGCCCTTCCCGGACGCCGCGTTCGATGCCGTCGTCTCCGCCGACGTCCTCGAGCACGTCGAGAGCGTCGAGCAGGTGATCGCAGAGGTGGCGCGCGTGCTGCGGCCGGACGGCCGCTTCGTCTACGACACGGTTAACCGCACCTGGAAGTCGCGCCTGCTGCTCGTGTGGCTACCGGAGCGCGTCTTCAAGATCGCGCCGCAGCACACCCACGACTACCAGCGCTTCATCAAGCCCGGCGAGTTGCACAGCATACTCGCCACGCACGGCCTGACAAACTGCGAAACGCGCGGCCTGGCGCTGAAGCGCAACCCTGTCGCCGCCGGCATATCCTACGCGCGGACGCGGCGCTTGGGCGGCTTCGTCCTCGGCGATGACACCGCCATGTCCTACGTCGGCTACGCCGTCAAGTCACCGATCCCGGCCGGAGCGTAAGCGATGCCGCCTCGAAAGAAGTCGCGCCAAAAGAAAGCGAATACGACACCGGCTAAGACGTGGGGCGGCCGATTCAGCCAGTCCAGCCACCCGCTCGCCGACGCCTACACCGTCTCGGTCGATATCGACCGCCGGCTCTGGCGCGAGGAGATCGCGGCGTCGATCGCGCACGCGCGCATGCTCGGCCGCCAGCGCATCATCCCGCGCGCCGACGCCAGCCGCATCGTGCGCGGCCTGCGCGAGATCGGCCGCGAGATCGAGGCCGGCCGCTTCCGCTGGCGCGAGGAGCTGGAGGACATCCACACCAACGTCGAGGCGCGGCTGCGACAGAAGATCGGTGCGGCGGCCGACCGGCTGCACACCGCCCGCTCGCGTAACGACCAAGTCGCCACCGACCTCCGGCTCTACGCCAAGGCCGCCTGCGACCGGACAGCCGACGCAATACGCGCGTTCCAGCTCGCCTTGCTCGGCCTGGCGGAAGCGAACAGCACGGTCGCCATGCCCGGTTACACCCATCTGCAGCGCGCCCAACCTGTGCTCCTGGCACACCACCTGCTCGCCTACATCGAGATGCTGGAGCGCGACATCGAGCGCTTCGCCCAGGCCCGCCACCGGGCCGACGCCCTCCCGCTCGGCAGCGGCGCCCTCGCCGGCGTCCCCTACCCGATCGACCGCGCCAGCGTCGCGAAAGAGCTCGGCTTCAGCCGCCTCTGCGAGAACAGCCTGGACGCCGTCGCCGACCGCGACTTCGTAGTCGACTACGCCGCCGCCGCCGCGCTCTGCATGACGCACATCTCGCGGCTCGCCGAAGAGATCGTCCTCTGGTCCAGCGCCGAGTTCGGCTTCCTCCGGCTGCCGGACGCCTTCTCCACCGGCTCCAGCATCATGCCCCAGAAGCGCAACCCGGACATCGCGGAGCTGGCGCGCGCCCGCACGGCCCGCGTCCAGGGCGAGCTCGTCACGCTGCTATCGATGCTCAAGGGGCTGCCGCTCGCCTACAACCGCGACCTGCAGGAGGACAAGCGCGCCTTCTTCAGCGCCGAAGACACCCTGCTGGAAACGCTCGCCGTCTTCGCCGCCATGACGCCCGAGCTGCAGTTCGACGCCGAACGCGGCCGCAAAGCCGCCACCGCCAACTATGCCCTGGCGACAGACTACGCCGACCTGCTGGTGCGGCAAGGCCTGCCATTCCGCCAGGCCCACGAAGTGATCGGCAGGCTGGTGCGTTACGCCGAGAAGAAAGGCAAGCCGTTCGACGCGCTGACGCCGGCCGAGTTCCGGCGCTTCTCGCCGCTCTTCCCGGAGGACGCCGCGAACCTCGGCCTCGACGCAGCGCTGCGCGCCAGGAGCGCGCCGGGCGGTACCGCCCCGCGCCGCGTAGCGGCGGCGCTGCGCCGCTGGCGCCGGAAGCTGGAAGACGCCTAGCCTTGACCACCAAGATCGCGCCGTCCTTCCTCACCGCCGACCTCGCGCGCCTGGCCGACGAGGTACGCGCCGTCGAGCAGGCAGGCGCCGACTACCTCCACCTCGACGTCATGGACGGCCACTTCGTCCCGCCTATTTCATTTGGTCCTATCGTTGTCGAGGCGATACGCCGCGTCACCACCCTGCCGCTCGACATCCACCTCATGATCGAGCAGCCAGAACGCCAGCTCGAAGCGTTCGCCCAGGCCGCCGGCGCGAAACCTGCCGAAGGCGGCCCGGCCGCTAATACCGACACCATCCTCACCGTCCACGTCGAAGCCTGCCCAGACCTGCCGGCCGTCGTTCAGCAGATCAAGGCGCTCGGCTGCCGCGCCGGCGTCGGCCTCAGCCCCAACACGCCGATCTCCGCGATCGAGAGCGTCCTCGATGCAGCCGGCCAGGTGCTCGTCATGGGCGTGCAGCCCGGCTGGGGCGGCCAGGCGCTCATCCCCGCCACGCTGCCCAAGCTCCGCGACCTGCGCGCGCTCCTGAGCGAACGCGGTCTGGCGACCGATATCGAGATCGACGGCGGCGTCAAAGTCGACAACGCCGCTTCCTGCGCCCAGGCCGGCGCCAGCGTCCTCGTCGCCGGCTCCGTCATCTTCAACGACGCCGCGTCCGTCGCCGACAATATGGCCGCTCTTCGCAACGCGCTAGCGGCAGCGCACGCGAACCCTTAACCGCGCCACGTTGAGCCTGCCCGCCGCAGGCGGGGCTCTGTCCGGCATCCTTCGACAAGCTTAGGATGATGTATCAGATACGTTCAGCAAGGAATACGTGGAGGTTCTAACCCGCCGCCTACGCCCGCGCCGTCTTCAACTCGCTGCGAAGACAGCGGGTGCAGAGCCGCATCCGCACCTTCTTGCCATCCCGCCAGACGGACTGTCGCTGGAGGTTCGGCTTGAACTTCCGATTCGTGCGGTGCGCCTTCCGCTCCCAGCGGCCGGAGCTCTTGTGCCTGATGTTCCGGCCAAAGGCGGTGCCCTTGCCGCACTGGTCGCAGCGCGCTGCCATCTCGTCAGTCCTTCTCCAGCGTCTTGCCCCGCTTCCGCCGGGCAAGCTAGAATGCGATACCGTATGGTAACAGGGCCACGGGTAGCGGACAACCCAGGCGAACTCTATGGCCACGTCGCCTGACGATCGCACAGCGCCAAGTTCGACGCCGTCTCCAGCGACGGCGGCTACAGCGCGCACGCTCGACGGCCCGCTCTTACGTTCACTCTTCACCGACGCCTCCACGCTCCTCCATCGCCACGCTGACGCCCTCAACGCCATCAACGTCTTCCCCGTCCCCGACGGCGATACCGGCGTCAACATGCACCTCACCTTGCGCGCCGCCATCGAAGCGATGGAGAACGAACCCGGCAGCGACCTGGCAGCGAGCGCGCAGGCGCTCGCACACGGCGCCCTCATGGGCGCGCGCGGCAACTCCGGCGTCATCCTCTCGCAGATACTGCGCGGCCTCGCCTCCGGCTTCGCAGGCCACCGCGACGCCGATGGCGCGACCCTGGCGGCGGCGTTAACCAACGCAAGCGACGCCGCCTACGCCGCACTCGCGGAGCCAAAAGAAGGTACCATCCTCACCGTCATCCGGGCCGCAGCCGAAGCAGCTGCTGCGGCTGCCAGCCCAAAGGCTACAATTGAAGAAGTCTTAGCCCGCGCCACCGCCGCCGCTCACGAAGCTGTCGAACGCACACCGGAGCTGCTGCCCGTACTGCGGGAGGCCGGCGTCGTCGATGCCGGCGGCCTCGGCCTCGCCATCATCCTCGAAGGCCTGCTGCGCTCGCTGCGCCACGATTCGCTCGACGTCGACCTCGCGCCGGAGGCGCCCCCTGCCGCTGGCTGGCAGGGCGAGGCCGCCACGCTCCACCAGGCCCGCCACGGCGAGAGCGGTTACTGCACCGAGTTCATCGTCGGCGGCAGCGAGACGAACGCGGGCGACGTCCGCTCCCACCTCGTATCGCTCGGCGGTTCCGTCCTCGTCGTCGGCGACAGCGACCTGCTGCGCGTCCACGTCCACACGAAGCAGCCGGACGATGCGCTCGCCTACGGCCGCACGCTCGGAGAGGTGACGAACGTGAAAGTCGAAAACATGGACGCGCAGGTCGAACGCTTCGCCGCGGCAGGCGCGCCCGTCGCGCCCGTCGCCGGCATCGGAATCGTCGCCGTCGTGGCCGGCGAAGGACTAGAGGCGGCGTTCTTCAGCCTCGGCGTCACGCAGGTCGTCCATGGCGGCCAGACGATGAACCCCAGCGCCGGCGACATCCTCGCCGCGATCGAGGCCTGCGATCAGGACTACGTCGTCACGCTGCCGAACAATCAGAACATCATCGCCGCGTCAGAGCAGGCGGCGGAACAATCGTCGAAGCAGGTCAAGGTGCTTCCCTCCAGATCGGTACCGCAAGGCATCGCCGCCGCCCTCGCGCTCAGCCCCGATCTCTCGTTCGAAGAGAACGTCGCATCAATGCGCCGCGCTATGGACAGCGTCCGTTCGGCCGAGGTGACGAGAGCCGCCAAGCCCGGCGTCATCGACGGTCGCAAATTCCAGACAGGCCAGGCGATCGGCCTCGTCGACGGCTCGCTCCAGGTCGTCGCGGACGACATCGCCGCGGCCGCACTCGCCTGCATCGAGAAGATGCACGCGGAAGATACAAGCCTGCTCACGCTCTACACCGGCAGCGACGTCCGCGACGAGGAGGCATCCGCCCTCGCCGCCGAGCTCCGCGCACGCTACCCTGGTCTCGAGATCGAGTTGGTCGCCGGCGGCCAGCCGCACTACCCATACCTCATCTCGCTAGAATGAGCTTCGTCCAGCGACTCCGCCGCCTGATCCCGGGCCGAACAGCACCGGCCAGGCCCGTGCTCGTCGTCACCGATAGCACCGCCGACCTGCCTGCCCAGCTCGTCGATCAGCTCGGCATCACGGTCGTCCCCCTCCAGATCGCCTTCGGCCAGGAGAGCTTCGCCGACGGTGTCGACCTCACGAGCGAAGCGTTCTTCCAGCGCCTGCAAGAATCGGACGAACTCCCCACCACGTCGCAGCCATCTCTCGGCCAGTTCTTCCAGGTCTACGAGGCGCTGTGCGAACGGACCGATTCCATCCTCTCCATCCACCTCTCGTCCGGATTCTCCGGCACGCTGGCGACGGCGCAGCAGGCGGCCGCAGCAGGCGGCGAGCAGTGCCGCATCGAGGTGATCGACTCCACCACCGTCTCGATGGCGACGGGCTTCGCCGTCCTCGCCGCCGCCCGCGCAGCCCGCGACGGCGCAGACCTCGACGCCTGCGCCGAGATCGCCCGCTCCGTACTCAAACGGCAGCGCCTCGCCGTCATGCTCGATACGCTCGACTACCTCCGGCGCGGCGGCCGCATCGGCCGCGCCCAAGCGTTCCTCGGCGGCCTGCTCCGGCTGAAGCCGATCCTCACCATCCGCAACGGCGAAGCGTCCCCTCTCTCCCGCGTCCGCACCCGCAAGAAGGCGATGGCCGAGCTGCTCCGCCTCTCCCTCGACCAGGGCAAGATCGACGAAGCCGCCATCATGCACGCCACCAGCCCTGACGACGCCCGCATGCTCGCCGATGAGATCGCCGCCCGTATGCCCGGCCTGCCCGTTCACATCGGCCGCATCGGACCGGTAATCGGCGTCCACGGCGGGCCGGGGCTGATCGGCATCGCTGTCGTCGCCAGCCAGGAGGAGGCGCAGGCAGGCTCCGGCGCAGAGACGGCGACGTGACCACGGCACGCCGCACGGCCAAGCGCCCGCCGGACATGCTCGTCAGGCTCCGCAAGATTCTAGAGCTGGAGCGGAAGAGAGGCTACACAGATGCCGCCGTCGTCGGCGGCCTCGATAGCTTCCTCCGCGCCGCCCTCGCCGGCGACGGCCTGCCCAAGAACTCGTACGCCGCCCAGAGCGTCCGCCAGCTCCCCGCCGGCGGCTATCGCGCGCTCGGCAACGAGAAGCGCCGTGATTGGCTCGACCAGACGATGCGCGGCCTCACCGGCACAGCAACGTCTGCCCGCCCCGCGCCAGCCGCACGGCCGCGGCGAAAGACGCTTCCGCCCGCCAACGTCGATTCGCCGATCACCGCTCTCAGCGGCGTCAAGGCCGGCCTGGCCGCCAAGTTCGAGACACTGGGCGTCCGCACCATCCGCGACCTCCTCTACCTCTTCCCCCGCCGCCACAACGACTTCTCAAAGCTACGCAAGATCGGCGAACTCACACCCGGCGAGGACGAGACCGTGCGCGCGAGGGTCTGGAGCGCCGACCAAAAACGCCTGGGCCGCAGGATGGGCACGGAGGCATCAGTCGGCGACGAGTCCGGCATGATGAAGGTCGTGTGGTTCAACCAGCCGTTCATCGCCCGCCAGCTCCGCACCAACACAGAAGTCGTCCTCTCCGGCCGCGTCCGCCTCCACAACGGCCGCCCCTCGTTCGAGAACCCGGAGTGGGAAGTGCTCGGCAAGGACGAAACGCAGACGCATACGGGCCGCCTCATCCCCGTCTATCCGCTCACGAAAGGCATCACCGGCCGCAACCTGCGGCGGCTGATGGCGGCCGCGCTGGAGCGATACGTCGACGAGCTCGCCGACCCGCTGCCGACCGAGCTGCGCACACGCCTCGACCTGATCGATCTCCGCCCCGCCGTTCGCCAAGCTCACTACCCGGACGACAACGAGTCGCTCGCCGAGGCGCGCCGCCGCCTCGCCCTGGATGAGATGCTGCCGCTCCAGATCTCCGTGTTGCTGCGCCGCCGGGAGTGGCAGCAGCCTGGCAGCGCCGGCCCGCTCGTTCTGGAAGATACGCTTCGAAACGCCTACCTCGCTTCGCTCCCCTTCTCCCTCACAGCCGCCCAGCAAAAGTCGCTCGGCCAGCTCCTCGCTGACCTCCAGCGCGACGTGCCCATGAGCCGCCTGCTCCAGGGCGACGTCGGCAGCGGCAAGACCGTCGTCGCCGCGTGCGGCCTCCTCGCCGCCGTCGCCGAGTCGCGCCAGGCCGTGATGATGGCGCCGACGGAGATCCTCGCCACGCAGCACTTTCGCACCCTCTGCCAGCTCTTCGGCGCAGACGCCAACGACACCCCGATCGCCGAAGCAGCGCCGCCCTATCTCGAACGGCCCCTGCGCATCGCCATCCTCACCGGCAGCATGCGCAAGGCCGCGCGGACGGCCGTCTACGAACAGATCGAGGCCGGCGAGGTCGATATCGCGGTCGGTACCCACGCCCTGATCCAGGACCCCGTCACCATCCCGAACCTCGGCTTCATCATCGTCGACGAGCAGCATCGCTTCGGCGTCATGCAGCGGGCGGCGCTGCGCGGCAAGTCCGACCGCTCCGTCCACATGCTCGTCATGACCGCCACGCCCATCCCGCGCTCGCTCTACCTGACGCTCTTCGGCGACCTGGACGTCTCGATCATCGACGAGCTGCCGCCCGGCCGCAAGCCGATCCGGACGCGCTGGTGGCCGCCCGACCGCCGCGACGAAGCCTACGTCTTCCTCCGCACCCAGGTCGATCTCGGCCGCCAGGCGTTCGTCATCTGCCCGCTCGTCGAAGCCTCCGGCGCAATACAGGCGAAGGCCGCCGTCGATGAGTTTGAGCGGCTGCGCACAGAGGTCTACCCCGACCTGCAGCTAGAGCTCATCCATGGCCGCATGTCCGGCCGCGACAAGGACGCCGCCATGCGCCGCTTCCACAGCGGCGAGGCGCAGATCCTCGTCTCCACCTCCGTCGTCGAGGTCGGCATCGACGTCCGCAACGCCACCGTCATGCTGATCGAAGGCGCCGACCGCTTCGGCCTCGCGCAGCTCCACCAGCTTCGCGGCCGCGTCGGCCGCGGCGCCGACCAGTCCCACTGCCTCCTCTTGTCCGAGAGCCCTTCGGCGGAAGCGCAGCAGCGGCTGCGGCTGATGGAGGAGACCTCGGACGGCTTCCAACTCGCCGAAGCCGACCTCCAGATGCGCGGCCCCGGCGAGTTCTTCGGCACCCGCCAGTCCGGCCTGCCCGACTTCCGCATCGCCAGCCTGCTCGACACCCGCCTGATCGAACTCGCCCGCACCGAGGCCGCCGCGATACTAGAAGCCGACCCCGATCTCCAGGCGCCGGAGCACGCCGCGCTCGCGCAGATCGTCGAGCGGCTGTACCAGCACGTCAGCGACGAAGTACACTAGCCCCGGTGGAGCCGATAGTTCTCCGTGGTAGCTACTAGGGGTTAATCGACGATTGCTCTCGAATGGCCACGAACCTGCCTGCGAACCCTTGGCTGTCTTCCCAGATTCCTACGATCTGAACTGATGAAATGACATCTGCTACGACCTCTATCGTAGACTGATCAAACTGCGCGGAGATGGCGACAGCGTCGCGTTCGAACGACACGAATCCCGTCACCTCCGCTGAACGGCCTAGCACGGTACAGTCAAGTTCACCTTCGATGGCCGTGCTGATCTGATTGAAAACACCGCTGCAGAAAAGAGATTCGCCGATCGAGTCCAATACCGGTCCATTATGAACGACGAGGCCAATACGCCAGGACCCTGTTACGTAATCTTGTTCTGCGGTTCCTGAGCGCAGCGCTATCAGGGATATCAGACCGGCGGTGAATAAGACGACCACTGCGCCAAGCAGTGTCACCGGCCACCCGGCACTCAGGATACTCACTCTGCGCGCCGAGTCGAGCCAGCGTCTCATCATGCCATCATGGTACAGTACCGAGAGCTGTTCGCAGACTACGTCAGCTTAACCGCTGAGGATTGAGACGGATACTGGTTGGACAGCGCTAGGCGTAACATCACAGTCTTTGGTCTCCTGCTGGCGCTCACCTTAGCGGGGTACGCTCAGTATGTCATCGGCAAGGCTAATCACTGGGCGGATGACTTGCCGCTTATCGCTTCCTTCGACGGCAAGTTGACATCGCTGTACCGCGGCGAGCAATCTGTTGCAGTAGCCATCCCTATCTTCGCCCTGGCGATGGCACTGTTCGCGTGGTCAGCCTGGTCTCTGCGGAACAAGTCAGAAGCGTCACACGGCGACCAGGAACCAGCATCCAAAACGCCGTCATCCACTGAGTCCCAGCGGTGGCATGGGTTAGCGCTCGTTGCGGGGGCTTTCGTCGCGCTGGCGGGTTGGAGCTATCTGATCGCAAGGCTCGCTACCGCTAGTTACGAAGGCTGGTATTTGGCCCTCTTCTTCTGCCTGCTGGCGCTCACAGCAGTTCTATTCGGTCTGTATGATCGCGTTCGTGGCAGCGACAACCCTCCACGGCTAGCTGTCCACTCTTGGGAATGTTTCGTTGTACTGGGGGCGATGGGATTGTTTGCCGGGTTGGTCGCCACTGACCTCACGAATTGGCGCTATGCGACCCTCGGTGACGACGGAACGTTTTTCATAGTTGCCCGGGATATCGTCAACGGAGAAAGGCAGCTCAATCTGTTCAGCCAGGTAGGACCGGCCGGAAACCATCCACTCCTTAGCTCTGCGTATCAGGCGGCGGTCATGGACGTGGCTGGCGTGAACATCTTCGGTTGGAAGCTGGCGACGCTGCTCCTTCTGCTAGCCACGATACCCTTGTTCTATCTGCTGATTCGGGCGATGACCAACGCGCGAACCGCTGTCTTCGCCACTGCGGTACTCGCCTTCTCGCACTACCTGCTCGGTTACGCTCACACTGGCTACGACAACGTTTTCCCTCTACTACCAACCGTTCTCTCGTTCTGCCTGTTCGTGGCAGGGAGACGCAGATCCAGCCTCATTCTCATATTCTGTGCTGGTGCGGTCGCGGGCCTAGGCTTCTACACGTTCTTTTCGGGAAGAGCCGCGATCGTCATTCTGGCGCTCGTGCTGCTGTTCCTAGGCCGAAAACACTGGCGCCCGGCGACGGTCATCCCAATCACAGCCGGCTTTGCGTTGGCCGTAGCCCCTCTCTTCGCCGTCGAAGGCTGGGGCGTGATCAGCGAAACTCTGCGTGAATCTCAGTCGTCGAATAAGACGCCTATCGAGACGATCTCCAGCTTCGCGGCGACCGCTCCACGAGTGTTCCTCGCCTTCAATTTCAACCCGTACCCGAAGCACTTCGTATCTGGCTCCTTACTCGATGACATCTCGGCGCCACTGGCGCTTCTAGGCCTAGCCTACACCGCGACCCGAGTACGAGAGGAGCGGTACCGGTTTCTTCTCATCTGGTTCCTCGTCGCGATTGTGGTGACGGGCCTGTTTCACCCACGACAGACAGAGATCAACAGCCGTCTGCACTACGTACTGCCTCCCATGGCCGCATTCGCCGGTCTGGCTCTTGACCGTATCGTTGAGATGCTGCCAAGGTTGTTTCCGAGGCCTAGCATTCAGCCCGCGCTAGTGGCCTTGTGCGCCATCGGAGTCCTGCCTGCGATCCTCGGCCTCAACATTTACCGTCACTGGGAGGTTAGCCCCTCTGAGCTTCCGGTACCGAACGCTGCCCTAGTTCTGAGGGAGGCGCAGCGCCCGGCCTGTGATCTACCGGGCCTGCGGTCAGCGGTCTTCGCGCCACGGCCGTTTCCTGTGATGCCCTTGGTGTTCGAGTTCTATGAATGGGAGGGTAGAGAACCACTCCTCTTTCGCTTCGGCGACCCTCCTGAGGTCTACCGATCGGCTATCGCGTCTGGCAGCATAGGCTGCGTCATTGTTGCCGAACCGCACACAAGAGAGGCACAAACGAGCGTTGCTTACTTGACGGAGTTGGCCGAAGGAACCAGTGCGATTATCCAGGAAGTTTCTGACGCGTCCGGCTTTACGACGCTGCTGGTTCTGAGGCTAACCAAGTGAGTGAGACCGTACCCAGATAGGAAATCTGTCCCACCAGCTACGGCACAGAGAGCCCCCGGTGCTGTTCCCGGCTCCACCTGAGGCGATTCCTCAGAAAGGGAACATGAACTATACTAAGAACGCCCGAACACGGCATCCACCACGGAGGTGTAGTGACAAGTGCCAGGATTCTCATTCCGCCGCCTGATCGGCGGCGTGCCCCTCGGCTACCGATTACGGAGACGCTGGCAGTGGAGCCGCCCGCTCTCGCTGCCCCAGTACATCGCCGGAACGCCCTTTATCGACGGCACTGGCCCGAAAGACTTCTTTCTGCCGCCCAACCCCGCTACGCTCGCTGTGGCCGCGCAGGAAGCAACGCAACCCGTCGAGGAGATCCTCGCCCGCCTAACACAGACCGATCAGATCGCTGACGCCCAACTCTACTATCGATCCGCTCGGGATAAGTTTGGCGAGCGCTGGCGATACGCGGACATACTCACCACCCTCTGGGCCGCCGCCACGCTCGGCTCCCCGAAGACCTACCTCGAGATCGGCGTGCGAACCGGCCGTAGCGCGGCAGTCGTAGGCGCAATATCGCCGAGCTGCGACATCTACGGGTTCGATCTTTGGACGGAGGGATATGGCGGCTACGACAACCCTGGACCTGATTTCGTACGCGATGAACTCCGCTCGGTGGGCCACACGGGCAGCGTGACGCTCGTATCCGGCGACAGCAGCAAGACGCTCGCGCCGTTCTTGGCGGAGCGCCCCGATCTCTACTTCGACCTTATCGCCATCGACGGCGACAAATCTATCCGCGTCGCCTCCAGCGATTTCGCCAACGCCCTGCCCCGCCTCAAGGTCGGCGGCATCGTCGTTTGCGACGACATCTTCCTCGTTCCGCACCTGGAGCGCATCTGGCATGATGTCATTAGACGAGACGCCCGCTACGTGCACTGGCAGTTCACGCAAGGCGCCGTCGGCGTCGTTGCCGCCGTCCGTATGTCCGATGGCCCTCTCCACGCCCGAGATTTCTAGCGCAAGGCCGCACCTGGCTACGCAGAACGCCTCTCGGTGCGCCGGAGGTTCCCGGACTGTGGCAAAGGCCCTGTGCCGCAACGCGCAACCGCGCGCGCGTCGCAGCCGTTGGTAGCCGTGTCCGCCTGATCGAACTCGCCCGCACCGAGGCCGCCGCGATACTAGAGGCCGACCCCGATATCCAGGCGCCGGAGCACGCCGCGCTCGCCAAGACTGTCAAGCGGCTGTACCGCACATCAGCGACGAAGTACACTAACACCCAGCCGAACCGACACGAGCCCGGCACAGCTAACACACGCACCGCCTACCTATGTCCTTTCCCCTCTACGTCCTCACCAGCTCGGCCATCGCCGCCGTCACGATGCTGGCCGTGCTCTCGCTCTCCGGCCGCCGCTGGCTCGCCGTCCTCGCCGCCTTCGCCGGCGCCACCGCCCTGATCCTTATCCACGGCCCGCTCTACTTCGACTTCTACGCCGACGACGCCTACATCACCCTCCGCTACTCCCAGCACCTCGCCGACGGCCTCGGCCCCAACTGGAACAGCGAAGGCCGCGTCGAAGGCTACACCACCTTCCTCTGGATGGGCACGCTTGCCGGCCTCGCCAAGCTCGGCGTCGATCTCGTCGACGCCTCGCGCGTCCTCGGCTTCCTTTCGCTGCTCGCCACCTTCGCCGCCGTCTACCGCATCTGGCGGCTCTGGAGCGGCGAACAGCCGGAGAGCGGCCTGCGCAGCCCCGCCCTCCTCGCCGCCGCGCTGCTCGGCCTCGCCCTCACGGACGGCGTCGCCTTTTGGGGCTTCTCCGGCATGGAGACGCCGCTCTTCATGGCCCTCCTCACCTGGAGCGCCTACCTGTATATGGCCGAACGGCGCGGCGGGCTGCGCGAGCGGCGCGGCGGCCGCATCCCCTGGTCCGCGCTCGCCCTCGCCGCCACCGCCATGACGCGGCCGGAGGGCCTGATCGCGGCCGGCGTCACCGGCCTCTTCGTCCTGTTCGATGCTTCCACC
>JADFKB010000099.1 GCA_022565155.1 Chloroflexota bacterium
GGTGCGGGCGTCGTAGAAGAGCGTGACGGTAGTGGAGCCGCGCAGCGTCGGCAGGCGCGGCACCTCGCGGGCCAGCACCTCCTTCATCGCGTCGGCCGTCTCCAGCACCAGTTCGATCTCGGCGGCGGAGAAGTCGTCGAGGTCGAGCAGGTGCCGCCGCTGCCAGCCGGGGCCCGGCGATAGCTGCTCGCCGGCTGCCGATGGCGCGGGCTGCGCTACTGACGCGGGCTGCTTAGCTTTCTCCGGCGGCTCGGCGATGCCGGCGCGGGTCTTGCGGGCACTGGCTGCGTTTTTTGCCATTGGTCATGCCTCCTCTTGCTGGGGGTTAATCCTTCCGTTCCATCACGAGCACCTGGTCGCAGCCGTCCGTCTCCTCGAGTTGCACGATCACATCATCCTCGCGGGCGGTGGCGATGTTCTTGCCGACGAAGTCCGGCCGGATCGGCAGCTCCCGGTGGCCGCGGTCGACGAGGACGGCGAGCTGGATGCGCTCCGGCCGGCCGTAGTCGATCAGCGCGTCGAGGGCGGCGCGGATGCTGCGGCCGGTGAAGAGCACGTCGTCGACGAGGACGACGCGCTTGCCGGCGATGTCTTGCGGCAGTTCGCTGGGTTTGATCTCGACGCGGGTGCCGCGGGCGGGCAGGTCGTCGCGGTAGAGGCCGATGTCGAGCGCGCCGACGCCGACCGATTCGCCTTCGAACTCGCGGATGGCGTCGGAGAGGCGCTGGGCGAGGGGAACGCCGCGGGTGCGCATGCCGACGAGCATCAGATCGCGGCAGCCGCCGTTCTGCTCTACGATCTCGTGGGCGACGCGGACGATGGCGCGGCGGATGTCGTCGGCGGACATGACGATGCCGTTGTCAGGCACAGGCAGGCCTCCTGTTCTTCAGGGACAGACGGGAGACGCAGGTGAAGGCAGATGGATTCGGGTAAGGTTGGGCCATGCGTGTCGTCCCCTTCCCGGCCTCACCGGACCGGATTAAAGCGGTCGATCTGTGGAAACTATACCAACGCGGGCCTAGCGGGGCAAGCCGACGCCACGATGCTATACTGCGGTTACAATCGCCGGAGGAGACGACCAGATGCGTGGCCGAGACTTCATCTCTATCGAAGACCTGAGCGCCGATGAGCTTCAGGTCGTCTTAGCGACGGCGGCGCGGCTAAAGAGCGAAGGCTATCCGAACGCGCTGGCAGGGCAGACGCTGGCGCTGCTCTTCGAGAAGCCGTCGCTGCGGACGCGCGTTAGCTTCGATGTCGGCATGCAGCGGCTGGGCGGCCACACTGTCTATCTGCCGCAGAGCGAGGTGGGCCTGGGCCAGCGGGAGCCGGTCGCGGACGTGGCGCGGGTGCTGAGCAGATACGTGCACGGGATCGTGGCACGGACGTACGCCCACCAGACGTTAGTCGATCTGGCGGAGCACGCCAGCGTGCCGGTGATCAACGCGCTCTCCGATGAGAGCCACCCGTGCCAGGCGCTGGCCGATCTGCAGACGATTAACGAGCGGAAGGGGGGCGTCCGGGGCGTTCGCATCGCCTTCATCGGCGATGGCAACAACGTCGCCGTCTCGCTGGCGCAGGCGAGCGCGCTGGCCGGCGCGCACATGACGATCGCTTCGCCGGCGGGCTATAGAATACCGGAAGAGGTGATGATCGGCGCGGAGGAGTTCGCCCGCGCCTCCGGCGGCAGCTTCCGGGTGATCGCCTCGCCGGAGGAGGCCGTCGATGGCGTCGACGTGGTTTACACGGACGTCTGGACGAGCATGGGACAAGAGGACAGCTACGAGCGACGTCTGCAGGCATTCGCTGAGTACCAGGTGACGCCGGAGCTGATGGCGCTGGCGCACCCCGACGCGATCTTCATGCACGACCTGCCCGCGCATCGCGGCGAGGAGATCGTCGATGCCGTGATCGAAGGGCCGCAGTCCGCTGTGTTCGATCAGGCGGAGAACAGGCTGCACGCGCAGGCCGCGATTCTGCTGCTGCTTCTGGGCGAGGCGACGGAGTAGCGGCAGATGGGCGACGTTGGCAACGAGATTCAGGACATCCTGGATCGCGTCGATTCAATCGACGTTCTGGATGTCCTGCTGATCGCGCTGATCATCTACGGGGCGTTCCTGCTGCTGCGCGGTACGCCGGCCATCGCGCTGTTGCGCGGCGGCGGCGTGATCTTAGTGGTGATCGTCCTGCTCGCCCGTTCGTTCAACCTGGAAGTCCTCGATTCTCTCATCCGCAACTCGCTGACCGGGCTGATCATCGCCGTGCCGATCATCTTCCAGCCGGAGATCCGACGGGCGCTGGAGCGTATCGGCCGGACAGGCTTGCGAGGGTGGGCTCATGCCGGCTTCAGCGATCTATTAGATACCATCGCTTCGACGGCGATGGACCTGGCCGTGCAGCGTCACGGCGCGCTCATCGTGTTTGAGCGGGAGACGGGTTTGCAGGCCTACGTGGAGTCCGGCATCGGCATCGATGCGGAGCCGTCGCGGGAGCTGCTGGGCGGCATCTTCTTTCCGAACTCACCGCTGCATGACGGCGCGGTGATCATGCGGGAGAATCGCCTGGTTGCCGCCGGCTGCACGCTGCCGCTGTCGGAGACGCGGCTGTCGGGCGAGATGGGGCTGCGGCATCGAGCGGGCCTGGGCGTGACGGAGGGGACGGACGCGGTGTCGCTGATGGTGTCTGAGGAGACGGGCATGGTCGCCGTCGCGGCGGATGGACGGCTGTATTCTCGATTGGACGAGACGCGGTTGCGCGGGCTGCTGGAACGGCTGCTTAATGGCGCGTCATCGAACAGGGAGGCGGCGGAGCGTTCGTGATGCAGGGGTGGTTGGGCGGTGTGGTGCAGGCGCTGCGTCAAGTAGCGCTCACTTTTCGCGACAACTGGGGCCTCGCGCTGCTGTCTCTGGTGCTGGCGATCAGCCTCTGGATCTTCGTCACCGATCGGGACGATCCCGAGCGCACGGCGCGCTTTTCGAGCGCGATACCCGTCGAGTGCGTCAACGTTCCGGTGGGGAAGGCGGTTGCGCTTTCGTGCAGCGAGCCGGAATCCGTGACGGTGCGCGTGCGCGCACCGGAGAGCGTCTTCGATCGGCTGACGGCCGACGACTTCCGGGCCAGCGCCGACCTCTCTGAAGTGACGACAGATGAGGCGACAGTGACGGTGCGCGTAGAATCGACCGAGTCGCGGGTAGAGATCGTCGACGTCACGCCCAACCAGATAACGGTACGCCTGGAGAACGTCACGTCCCGCTCCGTGCCGGTGCGGACGAGGCTGGTCGGCACGCCGCCGAGGGGCTTCGAGGCGGAGGAGATGACGCTGGACCCGGAGGAGGCGGTGGTGACGGGGCCGGAGAGCCTCGTCGGCAGGGTGGCGGCGGTGGAGGCCGATGTCAACTTGACGAATCGGCGGACGGCCTTCGACGAGACGCTGCTGCTGCAAGCGCGCGATGAGCTGGGAGGCAACATCCAGGGCGTCAACGTCGAGCCGGAGAGCGTCTCCCTACACGGGGAGATACGGCAGCTTGAGATCAGCGCTGCGGTGATCGTGCGGCCGGATGTGCAGGGCTTACCTGCCGACGGCTTCAGCGTCACCGCGATCCAGACCGATCCGCCGTTCGTCTTCGTCACCGGCCCGGCCGAGGTGGTGCAGAGCATCGATCTGATCGGCGGGGTGACGACGGCCGCCGTCAGCATCGACGGCTCGAGCGTGGATGTGGTGCGTCCGGTGGTGTTGCAGTTGCCGCAGGGCGTGACGGTGAACCAGCCGCGCGTGACGGTGCGGGTGGTGATCGCGCCGACGCAGAGTGCGTTCACGTACAACGTCGGTCTGACCGCCGTGAACGTGCCGGACGGCCTCACGCCTTCGCTGGACCAGGCCGTTGTGCGCATCACGGTGAGCGGCTTGCTGACGGTCCTGGCGGGCATCGATGCCGGTTCGCTGGCGGCGATGGTGGACCTCGACGGCCTGGCGGCCGGAGTCCATGTCCTGCCAGTGGAGGTGCAGGCGCCCTCTGGCGTCAGCATCGATGCGTATACGCCGATTGAGACGGCGGTGACGCTGAGCTTGCCATGAGCGCCCGGTCCGAGATGGAGACAATGACGCTTGCCAGCGGCGTGGGGTTGTCGGTCGTCGCGATCGTTGGCCGGCCGAACGTCGGCAAGTCGGCGATCTTCAATCGCATGGTCGGGCATCGCCGAGCGCTGGTGGAGGACCTGCCCGGCACGACCCGCGACCGGCTCTATAGCGAGGTGACGTGGCGAGACCGTCGCTTTCGCCTCGTCGATACGGGCGGGCTGGAGACGACAGGCGAGAGCGGTCTTCCAGAGCTGATCCGGCGGCAGGTAGACATGGCGGTGGAGGAGGCGGCCATCCTCCTCTTCGTCGTCGATGCCAAGACTGGCGTGATAGCGGCCGACGATGAGGTCGCGGAGGCGCTGCGACGTTCCGGCAAGCCGGTCTTCCTGCTCGCGAACAAGGTCGATAACGAGGAGCGGCGCGAGGCGGCCGTTCAGTTCTACGAGCTGGGGCTGGGCGAGCCGATGCCGGTGAGCGCCCAGCACAGCCTCGGCATCGCCGATGTGCTGGATCGCGTGGTAGAGACGTTGCCGCCCGTCCTCGAGGAGGCGCCGCCGGAAGCGCCGCGACTGGCGATTATCGGCCGGCCAAACGTCGGCAAGTCGATGTTACTGAACGCGGTGCTAGGGGAGGAGCGCGTGATCGTCTCGCCCGTGCCGGGGACGACGCGCGATGCGATCGATACGACGTTCACGTTCCGAGATCGCGAGCTTGTGCTGGTCGATACGGCGGGGCTGCGGCGGCCGGGGAAGGTGCGCGACGATGTGGAGCACCACGCAACGCTGCGCGCGCGGCACGCGCTCGACCGGGCCGACACGGCGTTCGTCGTCTTCGATGCGAAGGAGGGGCTGACGGCGCAAGATCTGCACATCGCCGGCTTCGCGCTGAAGGCGAAGACGGGCGTGGTGCTGGTGGCGAACAAGTGGGACTTACTGAAAGGGGTGGAGTTGGCGGACTTCGAGCAGGACGTGCGGCGGCGGCTCAAGTTCGCGTCGTGGGCGTCGTTCCGGATCACGTCGGCGATGGAGGGGACGGGGGTGGCGCCGCTGTTGGAGGAGGGTCTGCGCATCTGCGACGAGCGGCATAAGCGCATCGAGACGGGGCCGCTCAACTCGCTGATCCAGCGCGCCGTCGTCGAGCAGCAGCCTCCGATCGTGAATAATCGTAGGCTGAAGGTCTTCTACACGACGCAGCCTGAGGTCGCGCCGCCGACGTTCGTCTTCTTCGTTAACGACGCCGCGCTGGTGCACTTCAGCTATCGGCGCTATCTAGAGAACGTGATCCGCGATAAGTACGGGTTCGAGGGCGTCTCGCTGCGGCTGGCGTTTCGCAGCAGGAGAGAGCCGTAGCCGTGTGGTGGCAGCTACTAGTCTGCGCGGGAATTGGCTACCTGCTTGGATCTGTGCCGGTAGGGCTGATCGTCGGCCGCGTTGCGCGCGGCATCGACATCCGGGACTTCGGCAGCGGCAGGACGGGCTTCACGAACGTGGTGCGCACCGTCGGTGCGCGCTGGGGCGTCGTGGCGTTGGCCGGCGACTTAGCGAAGGGCGCGGGCCCGGTCCTGATAGCGTTTGTCGTCTCGGACGAACCGTACGTCCACGCCGCAGCAGGGCTGGCGGTGGCGATCGGGCACGACTGGCCGATCTTTGCGGGCTTTCGGGGCGGCCGCGGCGTCGCGGCGTCGTACGGCGTGGCGCTGGCGCTGAACCCGATCGCGGCGCTGGCCCTGCTGCCGGTGGCGATTGGGCTCGTCGCCGTGACGCGGATCATGTCGCTGATGTCGCTGGGGCTGGCGCCGGTGCTAGCGGGTGTGTTCGTCGTGCTGGCGGCGCTCGACATGCAGCCGTGGGCCTACGCAGGTTACGCTGTGGTTGCGGCCGCGCTGTTGCTCGTCCTGCACCGGGAGAACATCGAGCGGCTGCTGGCAGGCACGGAGCCTAAGATTGGCCAGGGCGGCGACCGGCGAGCGGAAGGCGCGGCGCCGGCTGACCGATCGTGAGCGGAGCAGCGGTGCTATGAGCATCGGAGCCTACATCGAAGAGCTCGTCGATCCGGCGCAGCCGCTGGCGGTGTCCAAGCTGACGCAGCTATCGGCGTTGGGGCCGGCGGAAGCCGCGCTATTGGCGACGCATTGGCCGGAGATGGAGTTGCGGAAGCGGCAGCGGCTGGTGCAGGAGCTGATCGACCTGGAGGAGGATAGCGTCGAGCTGGACTTCGACGCCGTCTTCTTCCTCGGGCTGGCGGATGGCGACGCAGGGGTGCGCCGCGATTCGATCCGAGGACTCTGGGAGAACGAGAGCCGTGAGATCATCGATGCGCTGACCGGCCTGCTGGCGGACGACTCCGACGCAGGCGTGCGCGCGGAGGCGGCGCTGGCGCTGGGCCGCTTCGTGATGCAGGCGGAGTTCGAGGACGTGAAGCCGGCCTACGCCAAGCCGCTCGATCAGGCGCTGCGCGGCGTCTTCCAGAACGAGTCGGAAGTGGTCGAGGTGCGTGGCCGCGCGTTGGAGTCGCTGGGCGTCCGGGCGGTGCCGTGGGTGCGCGACCTGATCGAAGAGGCGTTCGAGAGTCCGGACCGCCGTCTGCGCCTGAGCGCGGTCCACGCGATGGGCCGCGGCTGCGACGAGTCGTGGCTGCCGGCGCTGATCGTGGAGCTGGAGAGTGACGACGACGAGATGCGATTCGAGGCGGCGGGCGCCTGCGGCGCGATCGCAGGCGAGGCGGCAACGCAGCATCTGCTGCCGCTGTTGGAGGACGCAGACCACGAAGTGCAGGAGGCGGCGATCGCCGCGCTGGGTGAGATCGGCGGTGAGGTGGCGAAAGCAGCGCTGATGGAGTTGAAGGAGAGCGAGGACGAACGGGTGCGGGACGCTGTGGAAGAGGCGTTGGAGGCGCTGGCGTTCGCCGACGATCCGCTTGCCTTCCATGTTTCCGGCGAGGCCTCAGGCTAGGAGATGCGCGATCCGGCCGGACGTGATATTGTTCGACCAGCCGGACGTTGATCGGAGTGTGTAGACAGCGATGACGACAGCGGTGTACGGAGAGGTAGTCCGGGGGGCGAAGGTCTTGCTGCGCGAGAAGCGGCTGGGCGATGCCACCGACGACTTTCGCTGGCGCAGCGAGCCCGAGCTGAGCCGTTACGACGCCGCGCGTCCGCTCACCGTCGGCTACCAGGAGTACCTGGCGCTCTACCGCGAGGAGCTGCTCTATCCGAGCCCGTACCGGCGCAGCCTGGCGATCGAGGACGAGTCCGGGCGTCACATCGGCAACGTCATGTACTACAACATTGATGCTGTCCGGCAAGAGGCCGAGTTCGGGATCACGATCGGTGAGCGCGACTACTGGGGCCAGGGTTACGGCAGCGAGGCAGCGCGGCTACTGGTCGAGGTGCTGCTGACGAAGCGAGGCTTTCGGCGCGTTCACCTGAAGACTCTCTCGTGGAATCGGCGGGCGCGACGCTGTTTCGAGAAGGTCGGCTTCGCCGACTGCGGCCGATCGTATCGCAGCGGCAACAGCTTCATCCTGATGGAGGTCCGCCGCGAGTGGCTCACGCCCGCTGATCAGCCGGACGAAGTCGCCGCAGTGACTTCGTAGGGACGGAGCGTTACCTGCCCGCCGGCAGGCGGCGCTCTGCCCGGCGTCTTCTCCTCTACCCCTGACGTTCCTGTTGAGCAGGTGACATGGAAGCCGTGCGGGTATCCCGGCGGTACTTGGCCGGGCGCGCTAGCTCTGTGCTGTCGCGGGAACTGGCCGTCCGGGTAGCTCCAGATCGGCGGGCGGCGGCGCGGGGTTGGGCAGGCCGCGCATCAGCCGAGTGGGCACTAGTTCTCGCAGCTCGGCTACCGTCCACTTGCCGTCTGTGGTGATCGTGCGCATCGGCACCTCCTCGTGGAGGAGGGAGACCGTGCCGCCGGAGACCGCGAAGACCTTGCCGTTGATGTCCCAGGCTTCGTCCGTGCAGAGGTAGGCTGTCATCGGCGCGACGTACTCCGGCTCGCGCATGGCGGGCACTGCGCCCTGCGCGGGCGCCGCCGAGGCCTGGATTCCGGCGCGGGCGCGGAGTTGGCGGGAGGATTCCGACACCGACTGCGTCATGCGCGTGGCGGCGCCGGGCGAGATGGCGTTGCAGGTGACGCCGTAGCGGCCGAGATCGCGGGCGACGACTCTCGTGAATCCGGCGATGCCGGCCTTGGCCGCGCCGTAGTTGGCCTGGCCGGGGTTGCCGTTCAGTCCGGAGCCGGACGAGAAGTTGACGATGCGGCCGTAACGCTGCTGCCGCATGAGGATCGCTGCGGGCTTGGTGGTGCAGTAGTGGCCCTTGAGGTGGACAGCGATGACGGCGTCCCATTCCTCTTCGGTCATGTTGAAGATCATGCGGTCGCGGAGGATGCCGGCGACGTTGATCAAGATATCGAGTCGGCCGAAGCTATCCACCGCCGTCTGGACGAGCCGTTCGCCGCCTTCCACCGTGGCGACGGTATCGGCGTTGGCAACGGCATTTCCGCCGGCCGACTTGATCTCCTCGACAACCTCGGCGGCGGGGCCGGCGCTGGGGTCCGCGCCGTCCATCGCGACACCGTAGTCGTTGACGACGACGTTGGCGCCTTCCGCGGCGAGGAGGAGCGCGACACTGCGGCCGATGCCGCGACCGGCGCCGGTGACGATCGCGGTCTTGCCTGCGAGCCGATCGGCCATGGCTAGGTAGCTCCCTCTGCCGCCCGGCCGGGGATCTCGAGATCGTCCGGTGGCGGGGCCGGGTTGGGCATGCCGGCCAGCAGGTCGCGCGGCACGGCTTCGATCAGCTCGTCGATCGTCCACATCGCCTGTTTCCAGATCGTGCGCACGGGCGCGGGGTGGTGGTTGACGGAGACGCTGCCGCCGGCGACGGCGAAGACGTAGCCGTTGATGTCCCAGGCGTCGTCGCTGGCGAGGTAGGCGACCATCGGCGCGACCAGGTCGGGGTCGCGCGCGGGCGGCGCTTGGGGCCGCGCTTGGCCTTGCGGCCCCGGCATCCCGATGCCGGCGCGGGAGCGGAGCTGGCGAGCGGAGTCGGGTACTGTCGCTGTCAGCCGGGTGCTGGCGCCGGGCGAGATGGCGTTGCAGGTGACGCCGTAGCGGCCGAGGTCGCGGGCGACGACTCTCGTAAATCCGGCGATGCCGGACTTGGCCGCGCCGTAGTTGGCCTGGCCGGGGATGCCGACGAGGCCGGAGACGGAGCTGAAGTTGATGATCCTGCCGTGGCGCTGCTGTCGCATGAGAATCGCTGCGGGCTTCGTGCAGCAGAAGTGGCCTTTGAGATGGACGGCGATAACGGCGTCCCACTCGTCCTCGGTCATGTTGAAGATCATGCGGTCGCGGAGGATGCCGGCGTTGTTGACGAGGATGTCGAGGCGGCCGTAGGCATCGAGGGCGGTCTGAACGATACTCTCGCCGCCGGCCATTGTGGCGACCGACTCGTAGCAGGCGACAGCCTGGCCGCCAGCGGATGTGATCTCAGCCACGACCTC
>JADFKB010000100.1 GCA_022565155.1 Chloroflexota bacterium
ATCGCCGGTCAGGGCATGAATATGGGGCTGCGCGATGTCGCCGCGCTGGCCGAGGTACTGACCGATTGGCACCGCCTCGGCGGCGATCTCGGCGACGCCCGGATGCTCGGGCGCTATCAGCGCTGGCGCCGCTTCGACAATCATTTGATGATGGCGATGACCGATGGCCTCAATCGTTTGTTTTCCAACGATTTCGGCCCCCTCAAGCTGGCCCGCGATCTCGGCCTCGCCGCCGTCAACAAGATGCCGCCGCTCAAGCGCCAGTTCATGCGCCACGCCATGGGCCTCGCCGGCGACCTGCCAAGGCTGATGCGGGGCGAGGCGTTATAGCATTTTATCGCTCACGGCAGCGGACCCAAGGGTCCGCGCCTGCGCGGGCGCGCCGGACGACCGGCGGGCCGCTTTGCGGCCTGGCGAGAGTCCGGACAAACTTGAAATGCTCTAAGTCCAATCTGCGGAATAAGCGCCCGGCGCTTGGAGGAAGACACCGAAAGTCAAATGGACCGCGTCCATTTGACTTGAGAGCGCCGAATAGGCGCGTCGCGCCGAACGGCGCGAGCCAAGGGAGCGGAGCGACCGCCCGGCGCTTGAGGGGGAGGGAGAAGACAAGCGGTCATCTATTGACCGCTTGGTACTAAGGCTCGCGGCTGGCGCCGGCGGCGTCCAAGCGATCCAGGTAGTCCCGCCACAGGCGGTCGCGGTCGCGGCCGAAATTGTAGAGCAAATCCCAGGAATAGATGCCGGTGTCGTGGAGGTCGTCGAACAGGATGCGGATGGCGTAATTGCCGACCGCCTCGATGTCCATGATGCCGACATGGCGGCGCCCGCTGATCAACGTTTCCTGGCCCGGCCCGTGGCCCCGGACCTCCGCCGAGGGGCTCGAAACGCGCAAGAATTCAGCCGACAGGCTGAAACGCTCGCCGCCGGCGAAATCCAGCTCAAGGGTCTTGTCTTCTTTCTTGAGACGGATTTCCGTTGGCCGGTGCTTGATTTCGTGGCTGGCGCCAGGGGCGTCGATCATGAAAGCTTGTCCTCTCCCCTCAAGCGCCGGGCGCGTTTCTCCGAAATGCTAGGCTCCCGCGCAATGAGGCGCTCATTCCGCTCCTTGGTATTATTTGTCTAATTCGCGGGCCTCGTCGATGAGCATGATGGGGATGCCGTCGCGGATCGGATAGGCGAGCTTGGCCTTGTCGCTGATCAGTTCCTGGGCCTCGGCGTCATAGCGCAGCGGCCCCTTGGTCAACGGGCAGACGAGGATTTCCAAGAGCTTGGGATCGACCTGATTGGCGTTCATCGCGATATGTCCAAATTTAATGCCTGAGCGTGCCGGACCCCGATCCCCTGATCGCCATTTCCATCAGGGTGATGACGGTGTTCGCCAATTCGGTCAAATCGGCGGCTTCGAGAAGCGCCTGTTTTTCTATTTCGTACACAGTGAAGGCATGTTGCAAAGCATGACCAGCGGCCAGCACGCCCAATTGTCCAGGATCATCCGCAAGACCCATGCCCGAACCTATCGCTACAGATCGCTACTGGCGACGTGGCGGGAGTGGCGCGACAAGCGCTCGACCTATCCTTTGCCCTTCTATCTAGGCTTGCTGGTGATGTATGATTTCTTTCCCTATTGGTTGTGCAATGCCGTGTTCCGGGTGCTTATGAAGTTTTCTAATTCGGCGCGAATTAAAGGAACGCGAGCCGTAGAGTTGCCGTAGGTCGCGGCGATTCCAATCCTCGCTCAAAGCTCGGAATGTCAAATATAGATCATCGCACGGTCGCTGGATTCGGCGACGAATGGCGCAGCTTCGACCAGTCGCCCTTGAGCCCGGATGAGCTGGCGGCGCTGTTGTAATGCGCGACCACAGCACGAGGTGGCGAGCATGCGAACAGCTGCAGCTCTAGCCCTAGCTCTTGCTGGGATGGCTCTGATTGGCTGTGGTGAAGGCCAAGAGCGTCCAGTTCCGTCCTTGTCACCTGTCGTGACAACGCTGGCTTCCCCAACGCCGTTCGCTGCCACCGACTCGCCTACGCCATCGCCTATCGTGTCGAGTGCCACGCCACGCGACCAGGCCCTCGTCACTCGCGTGATAGATGGCGACACGATAGAGATCGAAGGTGGAGAACGCGTCCGCTATATCGGCATGGATACCCCGGAAGACACATCGGTAGGGGAATGCTTCGGCGAGCAGGCGACGCGCCGCAATCGTGAACTCGTAGAAGGCAGAATCGTGGAGCTTGAACGCGACGTTTCAGAGACTGACAGGTTCGGCCGCCTGCTTCGCTACGTGTGGGTGGGCGGGGAGATGATAAATGAAGTCCTAGTTGATGAGGGCTTCGCCCTCGCCGCAACGTTCCCTCCAGATGTGAAGTACGAGAGTACTTTCCTCCTTGCCCAAACGCACGCCCGTGCAGAAGGATTGGGGCTATGGAGTGCCTGTGTAGATGCCGGACTCGCGCCTACAGGTACGCCTCCAAGCCCTGGCGGCGACTGCGACCCGTCCTACCCGGACGTTTGCATACCGCCACCACCGCCCGATCTTGACTGCGCTGACATCATCTATGCCAACTTCCGGACCATAGGAACTGACCCGCACGGGTTCGATGGCAACAATGACGGCGAAGCGTGCGAGCGCTGAGGCTGGGCGGCGGTGCCCGCCACGTCGGCCTGCGCGCCGTCTGGATCAACCGCCATGGCGCCGATTGGCCTGAAGACATCAAACGGCCACCGTACGAGTTCGCATCGCTGGATGAACTGGCGGCGCTGTTGTAGGCGCACGGCTCCACCTCGCGCTGTTTCGATAATTATGGCAAGCTGTGACACGTGACTAGAGAACAGAAACGCTCCCGGCAGATCTTCGAAGCCTCGCGCGCGTTGATGCCGGGCGGCGTCAATAGTCCCGTCCGCGCCTACCAGGCTGTCGGCGGCTCCCCGCCGGTGATTGCCTTCGGACGCGGTGCGCGCGTCACCGACGTCGACGGCAACGAGTACATCGACTACGTGCTGTCCTGGGGCCCGCTCATCCTCGGCCACGCCCATCCGTCGGTCGTCCAGGTCCTCCAGCGCGCCGCCGAACGCGGTACCAGCTTCGGCGCGCCGACCGAACTCGAGGCCGAGCTGGCGCGGATGGTGATCGGCGCTGTGCCTTCGATCGAGATGGTGCGCTTCGTCAACTCCGGCACGGAAGCGACGATGTCCGCGCTGCGGCTCGCGCGCGGCTACACAGGCCGCGACCGCATCCTCAAGTTCGAGGGCGGGTACCACGGCCACGCCGACGGCCTGCTCGCCCGCGCCGGCTCCGGCGTCGCGACGCTCGGCCTGCCGGACAGCCCCGGCGTGCCGAAGGCCTTCGCCGAGCAGACGCTCCTGGCGCCGTACAACGACCTCGCTGCCGTCCGTCGCGTCTTCGAACAGCACCCCGACGAGATCGCTTGCATCATCGTGGAGCCGGTAGCAGCGAACATGGGCGTGGTGCCGCCCGCCGACGGCTTCCTCGCCGGACTGCGGGAAGTGACACAGGAGCACGGCGCGCTGCTCATCTTCGACGAGGTGGTAACGGGCTTCCGCCTGGCCGCCGGCGGCGCGCAGGCGCTCTACGGCGTCGAGCCGGATCTGACCTGCCTGGGCAAAGTGATCGGCGGCGGTCTGCCGGTGGGAGCCTACGGCGGGCGCACGGAGATCATGCAGCGCATGGCGCCCACCGGCGACATCTACCAGGCCGGCACGCTCTCCGGCAACCCGATGGCGATGGCAGCCGGCATCGTCACGCTGAGCATCCTTGGTGTGACGCCGAAGGCCGCCGCGGAGCAGGACGCCGCGCGGCGGGACGCGGGACCTAGTAACGAGGCGCCAACCAATGAAGGCTGCTATCGCGCGCTGGACGAGCTAACGAGCCAACTGACGGATCAACTGCTCGTGTTGGCGCGCCGGGCCGAGGTCGATGTCCAGATCAACCGCGCCGGCTCCATGTTCACACTGTTCTTCACCGACGCGCCGGTGACCGACTACGCCAGCGCTAAGCGGGCGGACACTGAGCGTTACGCTCGATTCCACCGGGCGATGCTCGATCGCGGCATCTACCTGCCGCCGTCCCAGTTCGAGGCGTGCATGCTATCGTTGGTGCACATGGAGGCGGACGTGGAGGAGACGTTGAAGGCCGCGGGCGAGGCGTTGCAAGAGGTGCGGACGTGACGGAGCCGAAGCGACGGCTCTCGCCGTTGGAACGCCTCTACTTGCTGGGCGTCGAGGGCGTCACCGAAGTGCTGTTGGTGCGCCACGCCGAGCAGGCAAGCGATATATCGGGGCCGGTCGGCGACTTCCGCGACCCGCCGCTCAGCGAACGGGGACGGGAGCAGGCACGTCTGGTGGGGGAAGCGCTTTCCTCGACGCATCTGGACGCGGTCTTCTCCAGCGGACTCCAACGCGCACTGAAGACGGCGGAGGCGATCGCCGGCCACCATCGGCTAGATGTACAAGTGATCGAAGACCTGCGCGAGCATGAGACGTTTCGCGACCTTCCGGACGACCAGACGGCGCTGCAGGCGCTCCCCCGTGAGCTGCTGCGCGGGTTGCAGGCGCGGCTGCTCGCCGAACGCAGCGTCGATGTCTACCCGTACTCTGAGAGCAGCTACGACTTTCGCAAGCGAGCCTTGAACGCTGTGGAGCAGGCGATCGCCTCTCAGCGGGCGGAGCGCATCGCGATCGTCTGTCACAGCGGCGTGATCAACATCTACGTCAGCCACATCATGAAGTCGTCGTACGACCTCATCTTTGGGGCGGATCACACGTCGATCAGCGTGATCGCGGCAGGCGACGGCCGGCGCGTCGTACGCAGCCTCAACGATGCGAAGCACCTGCAGACGCCGGACGGTGACCTGCGGACAACGGTCTAGGATGTTGCGGCAGCTAGATACTGCCCCGTCGGCTCTCTTGCGTCTTTAGGATAGTAGGTTGGCCATGATGCCAGCGTGATCGCCGTACCTATTGCGTTGACGCCGCGATGCGAGGCTGCGCCAGCCAACCCGCCACCGCAGGAGCGGCGTGGGCGAGGGCGCGTCTGCTCAACACCAAGCCCCAGTGCGACGCCCCTTCGACCTCGACGTAGTCGGCGTCGAGCCAGAGGCCGTCGTAACGCTCGCGCGGCCACTGGTCGTCGTTCGTGCCGGTCACGATCAGGAGCGGGCATGGCATCGATTCGACGACGATGCCGGCCTTGCGCTCATCCCGCGCCCGGCGCGACTCGTTCGCCAACGCCGCGAGGGCGACCTCCCGTTCCTCGTCATCCAGGTCCGGCATCGCGGGCTGTTCCGCTGCCGTGAGGTTGGTGATGCCGTACTCTTCCGGGCCGAATACGCCCTCTCGCAGCGTGACGGAGGTATCGACCGCCCGCGCCGGCGTGCTCGGCGCCAGGCAGACGCAGGCGACCGCGTCGCCCGCCGCCGCGGCCATCATCGATACGAGGCCGCCCATGCTCCAGCCGAGCAGCACCGGCTTCCGTTCGAGTTGCGACGAGAGTGTGCGGACGTCGGCGGCGTAGTCGTGCATGCTGGTGCGCGAGAGATCGCACGGCGTGCTCTGCCCGTGGCCGCGCAGGTCCAGCGCGTACGATGCGTAGCCCTGTTTAGCTAGTCTGGCTTGCCAGTAGCGCCAGATGCCGGAGGAGCTGGCCGCGCCGTGGACGAGGATGATCGGAGGCCGGCCGTTCGCCGCGTCGGGGAGCGTCGTCGTGACGGCGAGCACGTCCGCTACGCCTCAGTCCTTCGACGGATGGCCGCCGGCCGCATGCAGCGGCGGTATCCGTTGGAGCTTCTCTGGGTTGACGACGATGTAGATGGAGCTGATCTTGCCGTCGACGATCTCCAGCGTCCCCACGTTCTGCGGCTGGCCGTCCACGTAGGTGACGGCGCCGGGCCGGCCGTTGATCTGCGCGAATCGATACTCGAAGCTGCCGGCCGCTCTGCTGGCGATGGCGACGAGGAAGCGCGCGACGTTGTCCTGGCCCAGAATCGGGTTGATCGCCGCGACTGCCTTGCCGCCGCCGACTACGATTACGTCAATATCTGTTCGGTTCGTCTCGTTCATCGTCACGTCTCGTGGCCATTCTTGCACATCCACTATAGGAGACGAATAGGAGACGAATAAAATGTTCGCATTGTGACAGCGAGCGGTTGCTCTTGGTCCGCGCTGGTTAGTTGACAGGCTATTGCCACCGGCAGGGGGTGCTGGTATACTCGGCTCTGCATCCATTCAGCTAAACGTATACGTAGGTGACTAATTATGAATGTATCTTGTCTCCAAGAGCATCTAGCTAAGGGCCTCGGCATCGTCGGACGGGCCGTCGCCGTGCGCAGTACGCTGCCGATAACGGCGAACATCCTGCTCTCCACCGAAGAGGGGCGCCTGAAGCTGGCGGCGACGAATTTGGAGATCGCGCTCAGTTGCTGGGTGGGTGCGCAGGTGGAGGAAGAGGGTGCGATCACCGTGCCCTCCCGGCTGCTGATCGACTTCGTCAACTCCCTGCCCAGCGAGAAGATCGAGATGACGCTCGCGCCCCGGTCGCGCCAACTGAAGCTGGCGTGCGCCCGCAACCAGGCGACGATGAACGGCGTCGACGCCGACGACTTCCCGCCAATCCCCACGGTGGAGGACGGTGGCTCGCTGGAGCTCGATCCGCAGGAGCTGCACACGGCGATCTCGCAGGTGATCATCTCAGCGGCGACGGACGATTCGCGGCCGGTGCTCGTCGGCGTCAACGCGAAGATGGAAGGCGACCAACTGACGTTTGCCGCCACCGACGGCTTCCGGCTCTCCGTTCGCCACCTGACGCTCTCCAGCGCCGTGCCGGAGCCGGTGCAGGTGATCATCCCGGCGCGCGCGTTAGCGGAGCTGAACCGGCTGCTGCCTGAAGAGACGGACCCGGTGCAGATGACGTTGAACTCGACGCGTACGCAGGTGCTGTTCCGGCTGAAGAATGTCGAGCTTGTGACGCAGCTAATCCAGGGCACCTTCCCGGACTACAGCCAGATCATCCCGGAGGATCACACGAGCAAGGCCACGGTGGACGTGGCGGAGTTCCTGCGCGAGACGCGCACCGCGGCGATCTTCGCCCGCGACGGCAGCGGCATCGTCAGGCTACAGTTCACGCCTGGCGAGGACGTGGCGCCGGGCAAGATGACGATCTCCGCTCGCGCCGAGGAGATCGGCGACAACCTGAGCGAGCTGGACGCGGCGATCGAAGGCGAGGGGGACAAGATCGCCTTCAACAGCAAGTATTTGCAAGACTACCTGGGGGTGCTGGAGGGCGGCCGCGTAACGCTGGAGATGAGCGGCCCCTCCCGCCAGGGCGTATTGCGCCCGGTGGGCGACGACAGCTTCGTCCACGTCCTGATGCCGATGGTGGTGCAGTGGTAAGGTAGGAGCTTCGTTGGCACGGCGGTTGACCTCCACAGAGATACTGGCGGAACTAGGGTCTGAGGACGATGGTCTTCTCAAGAGATCAATCGGACCATGGACGCTCGAGAAGCTGGCCGTGTTGCTCTTGTACATCCGCGGCTTCGCTGACGCGTGCAAACGAGTGGGTGGCGTCTACGTTGACGGGCTAGCAGGCCCTGGTCTTTGTGAGACCGGCGGCGCTCAGGTGGAACGCAGGGTTGTAATGGGATCGCCTCTCATCGCGCTAACAACGCCGGAGCTTGAGCACTGCTACCTATTGGAGAAGAAGGAACCAGAGAAAGCCGCGCTGGAACGGCGAGCTGAGGCATTCGGCGGCCGCGCCACAGTTCTGAAGGGTGACGTCAATCGTGACTTACCTAGGCTGATTGGTGCAGCTGTTGAACCGTGGAGGCCGTGCTTCTGTCTTCTGGATCCCGAGGCTGCGGAGCTTCACTGGGCCACCATTTCCGCGATTGCCAGTACGCCTAGAACCAAGAACAAGCCCGAGTTGCTCATCCTTTTTCCGCTCCGCATGAGCATCGTGCGACAGTTTCCAACAACTGACGTACTGAAGCCCGCAGTCAGACTTCGCCACAATCGGACTTTCGGCAACGAGCTTTGGGAGTCGATCTATGAAAGTCGATTGAGTGGAGAATTGGAGCCGCCGGATGCCAATCGGAAATACCTGGCGCTCTACAAGAAAGGTCTGGAGGAACTCGGCTACGCGTACGTGATTAGCAAGCCAATCCTAGCGCCGCGAACTGCTAAGAGAGGACGTCAGGAACTGTATCATCTCGTGTTCGCCACGGATGACGAGACTGGCTACAAGATCATGAGCGATGTCTTCAAGCGGCACTACGACGTAGGTCTCATCTCGGGAGGGCAGATGGAGTTGCCCATTTAGGCATTCCGTCCCACGTCCGCCCTCGAAGTACCCTACCAGCTTTGCCCTTGCCTACTCGCAAGCCTGCTTCGTTGTGGGCGCCCCACTGCTTGAAGAAGAACGCTACCCGCTGTTTCTGACACTGAACTCTGATTCCATGCGCCCACGCCGGCTGCATCGGCCTGGCTCCATGGCCGCTTTCGCCGCCAACTATCACCCAATGGATGCCGGTCAGGTCCAACTCCAATGAGCCTAAGAGAGGTTCGCATGAGAGGAAGCGGATCGCGGCCGGGACGCGCCTGAGGGCGTCGATTCTTGTTGTCCACCGCTGGTTCTCGACCGACACACCCATCCACACGTTGTCAGGCCACGGCAATTTACCAGCCAGGTCAGCTAGCCTGTCCGATCGTTTGGTCAGGATCTGAAAGGTGTGCCAGCTAGCCTGCTGCATCACGTCAAACACCGAAGCGACATACTCCTCCGGAATGCGCTCATGGAAGAGATCGCTCATGGAGTTGACAAAAATCACCCGCGGCTTCCGCCAGGCAAGAGGTTGCTCTAGGCGCTCGGGCCGAAGCTGGAGATCAAAACCTTGCTCGTAGGGGTGACCTCGGACGCCGCGAAATCGTTCAGCGAACGTTTCGGCATAGCAGTGGGCGCAGCCGGGGCTAACCTTGTCGCAGCCGGTGACTGGGTTCCAAGTAGCCTCGGTCCATTCAATCGGCGACTGCTGTGCCATACGCAGAGGTTACCTCTTTTGCGAGCCAGTCGCTACGGGGCCACCCCTAGTACAGGTATCCACCTTCGCGGCGTCTATGTTACGCCTCTGCCGCCGCCGTCTCGGTCTCTTCGGCCTCTCTGAACTGCGGTATCACCTCTTCGCCGAAGCGGCGCAGCGAGTCCATGATCGCCTCGTGATTCGTCGGGCCGTGCTGGACGAGGAAGATCAGTTGATCGATGCCCTGCGCCTCGTAGTGGCGGGCGATCTGCGCGCACTTCTGCGGCCCGCCGATGCATAAGATCGAATCGTCGGCCATCTGCGCGACGTTGACGTCCGCCGTCGATCGCCCCTTCTCGAACTGCTCCGCATACCAGGCGTACGACTTCGAACCCGACTGCGCCCAGAGCGAGTAGAGCGTGTTCGTCGCGTTGATGTACCACTCCGCTCCGGGGCCGCCCAGCTCCAGCGCCTCTTTATCGTCGCGGCCGCAGTGGAGCAGCGTGAAGCCGGCGAACTGGTTGTTGATGAAGCTTCCGACGG
>JADFKB010000101.1 GCA_022565155.1 Chloroflexota bacterium
ATCACGCCCACGAATACGCCAACGCCAACGCCTACGCCTACCCACACGCCTACCCACACGCCTACCCACACGCCAACCCACACGCCGACCAACACGCCGGTCTCCGAGGTGAGTCCCACCATCGTCGCGCCCACGAGCACGCCGACGAAGCAGCCGCCCGATCGTAAGGGTGACGTGAACTGCGACGGCAAGGTGACCAGCGGCGACGCAATGCTGGTGTTGCAACTGACCACCGGGCTGCAGAGCATCCTGCCCTGCATCCAGAACGCTGACGTCAACTGGGATAGCCGCATCAACTCCAAGGACGCCATGCTCATCCTCCAACTCCACGCAGGCCTTCTGCCCGGCCTCCCTACATAGCCAGCGCCCGGAAATAGATACGAACAGTGCCGTCCCAGATGGGACGGCACTGTCGCTACGCTTCAGATCACGCGTGCCTAGAGAACGGCTAGACGACAACCTCCTGTCCTAGAAGATCGCCGCCGCCCGTCTCTCACCAGACGCCCCGCTACTTGCCGGGACGCCGCTCATCCGCGTGATACCTGCCACGGAACGGACGCGCTGGCGTAACAAATCTGTTAACCGGTCGTTACCATAGATCGAACGGCACACACGCATCGGCTCGGCCGTGTTGTGCGCACACTTCGGTTCAGGTTCCCCCGCAGCCTAATCTGACCTAAGCCTACGCGGTCGCACCCGTGAGACCGCTGACGCTCAGACGCTGAGCGGAAGGGGGAAGGTTCGATGAGAAGTCTACGTCAACTAGGCAGCTCGGACGGCAGAGCTACAACCGCCGTCGGACTGGCCATCGCACTCGCCGGTATGGCGCTGCTCTTTGTCCTGGTGCTGGCGCCCGCAGCCGACAGAGGAATTAACGTGCCCGTCGCGGAGGCCGCCCGACCTAAGGTTCGGATCCTTGGGCTGATGTACCATGACTTCGGCTTTGGCAGCCCTGTTACGGTCGAACTGGAGAAAGAGCCTCGCAAAGCCCACTTCCAGCCCGGCCCGGATAACAACCACGGCCCGGTCACCCTCGCTGATGGCGACACGCTGTTCATCGAAGTCGACAGTGGCGCCAGGGACCTCGGCTCCAAGACCCATCTGCAGATTGCGGGCAAGAACCTGATCAAGATCCACACGTCCTGCTCGAAACCGCTCGAGGTCGGCTTCTTCTACGGCCCCGACGGCGACGACACCGCCGAAAGCCTCTCGGAGTTCGGCGGCGCGGGCTTCCAGTCCGGCTTCGAAGTGATCGAGCTCGTCCTGACCAGCAACGAGCCGAGCCGCAACTGCGTCCAGGCCACGGCGACCCCGACGCCGACGAACACCCCGGTCTCCGAGGTGAGCCCCACCATCGTCGCGCCCACGAGCACGCCGACGAAGCCGCCGCCCGATGAGAAGGGTGACGTCAACTGCGACGGCAAGGTGAACAGTAGGGACGCGCTGATGGTGCTGCAACTGAACGCCGGGCTGAAGAGCGGCCTGCCCTGCATCCAGAACGCGGATGTCAGCCAGGACGGCCGGATCAACTCCAGGGACGCCGCGCTCATCCTCCAGTTCCACGTAGGCCTTCTGCACCACCTGCCGCATAGCGAGCGCACAGGAACCGAATTGAACAGCGCCGTCCTTCTCCGAAGGACGGCGCTGTCGCTACGTTTCAGATCACGCGTGCCTGGACAACGGCTAGACAGACGGCCACCTCCTGTTCTAGAAGATCGCCACCGCCCGCCTCAGCGCGTTGCTACCGTGCGCCGCAGGAAGGCGGGAAGCTCCGTATCCACCGGGTTCGGCAGCGACTCCACGGAGAAGCGCTGGCCGGCGCCGGTTTCTTCAACGTCCACCGTGCGCGGGCCGACGGGGAAGCCGGTGGCGATCACCGTCACCTTCACCTCGTCTCCCAGCGTCGGGTCGATCGCCGTACCGAAGATGATCTCCGCTTCCGGCGCAACGACTTCGCCAATCACCTGGGCGGCGGCGTGGAGCTCGTGCAGGCCCAGGTTGCGCGCGCCCGTGATGTTGAAGAGGACGCCCGTCGCCCCTTCGATGCTGACGTCCAGCAGCGGACTGCTGACGGCGTCGCGCGCAGCCTGCGCCGCCCGATCTTCGCCGGATGCCCGGCCTATCGCCAGCAGCGCCGGGCCGGCCTCGTGCATCACGCGCCGTACGTCGGCGAAGTCGAGGTTGATCTCGCCCGGCAGCGTGATCAGCTCCGAGATGCCCTGGATGCCCTGTCGCAGCACATCGTCGGCGGCGATGAACGCCTCCTCGACCGAGACCTCCGGCCCGCAGATATCGAGCAGCCGGTCGTTGGGGATCACGATCAGCGTATCGACGCGCTCCCGCAGGTCGGCGATGCCTTCCTCGGCCTGCTGGCGGCGCTTTGCCCCTTCGAACGTGAACGGCTTGGTGACGATGGCCACGGTCAGCGCGCCGGCCTCGCGCGCCGCCTCCGCGACCAGCGGCGCGGCGCCGGTGCCGGTGCCGCCGCCCATGCCGGCGGTGATGAAGACCATCTCCGCGCCGCGCACCGCTTCCAGCAGCTCCTCGCGGCTCTCTTCCGCGGCGCGCTGGCCCCGCTCCGGATCGCCGCCTGCGCCCAGGCCTTTCGTCAGCTTCTCGCCGATGCGGATGCGCTCCGGAGCTTCGCAACGGGCCAGCGCCTGCGCGTCCGTATTGATCCCGACGAACTGGACGCCAGCCAGCTCCTCCGCGATCATGCGATTGACGGCGTTGCAGCCGCCGCCCCCCACGCCGACCACCTTGATCGGGGGCAGTCCGTTCATTTCAGACCTCATGGCTCTCTCCCTCCTCTTTGCTCCTCCACGCGTCCGGCGGGCTGCACCGGATTCGCGCTGAGGGACGCTGGGGCCTGCGGGCCCTCCTGCTTCCTGCTCCTCTGCCTTCGCCGCCGAAGGCTTCAATCGCTCGTCGTCCGCGCCGATGCCCGGCAGAATCGACTGGCGCTCTCCCGAACGGCTCATCGCGTCCTCCCACTCCTCCGCTCTCGTCATCTCACCACCTATTCCGGCAGCAACACACGCACCATGCGGGTGAACCGCTGCCACAGGTCGCCCGGCAGCGAGAACCCGCGGCTGGGGCCCGGCCAGGCGCCCGATTCCACTTCGCTCACCGCCCACTGGAGCGCGCCGACGCTGGAGGCGTAGCCGGGATCGCAGAGCGTATCGATTAGTCCCTGCAGGTTGCGTGGCGCGCCGACGCGGACCGGCAGGCCGGTTACCTGCTCCGCCAGCTCCGCGATGCCGGCCAGGTTGGCCGTGCCGCCCGTGAGCACCAGCCCGGCCGAAAGGATGTCGTCGTGGACGGCTCGGCGCACCTCGCGCATCGTCATCTCGCAGATCTCCTCAATGCGTGCCTGGACGATCTCGGCGATGCGCCGCCGGTCGACGCTCCTGCGTTCGGCGGCGCCGAAGACGTCCAGCTCGACCGTCTCCTCCACGTCGATCGTGCTCGGTATCGCGTGGCCGTAGAGCGCCTTCACGTCTTCGGCCGCCTGGTACGGACAGCGCAGGCCGATCACCAAGTCGCGGGTGATGTGGTTGCCGCCGACAGGCAGCACTGACGTGTGGCAGACGCTCCCGTCCGTGTAGACGATGATGTCAGTCGTACCGCCGCCGATGTCCGCCAGCACCACGCCCTGACGCTTCTCCTCCTGCTCCAGCACCGCCTCCGCGCTCGCCAGCGATGAGACGATCAACGTCTCGACCTGGACACCGGCAGTCTCCACGCACTTCGTCGCGTTCTGGAGCACGGTGCTCAGGCCGGTGATGATGTGCGTCTCCGCGTCCAGACGCTGGCCGTACATGCCGACAGGGTCCGTCACGTGATCCTGGCCATCGACGATGTAGTAGCGGGGGACGGCGTGGATGATCTCGCGGTTCGTGGGGATGCTGACGATGCGCGCGCCGTCCAGCACCCGCGTCACGTCGTCCTGGCTGATCGGCCTGTCGCGGTCCGGGATGGCGACGATGCCGCGGTTGTTCTGGCTGGAGATGTGCGGGCCGGCCAGGCCCACGTGGGCCGACAAGATGCGCGTGCCGCTCGACCGCTCCGCCTGCTCCACGGAGGTGCGGACCGACTCCGAGGCATCGCGCAGGTTCTCCACCATGCCGCGGTTCAGCCCGTTCGCGGCCGCGATGCCGACGCCGAGAATCCGCAACGGCTGTTCGTCCAGCACCTCCCCCACGACGGTACAGACCTTCGTTGTGCCGATATCGATAGAAGCGAAGACGCCGCCCTTCATGGCCGGGCCTCCTTTCTCGTCTGCGTGGCGTGAGCGAGCCGCTCTCGCTCCCCTTGCTGCCTCGCGCTCGTTCGCTGGGTGCTCATTGCACCGCCACCCGATCGCCGAAGCGCAGGTCGACCCTGCTCAGCGTGCGTCCCTCGTTGTGGGCCTGTTGCAATACGGCGAAGAGCGCGGCCACCTTGAACTCGTAGCCCTGCGCGTCGCCGAAGACGACGCGCAGGCCAGTGTCGCTGGCGCCGTTGGCGAGCACGGCCGTCAACCCGCTCGCTTGCGAAAACTCCAGCGCCACGACCGCGCGCCCCAGCGTCTGCTCCGCCGTCGTCACGAGCTGCCGCGCGACGGCGACGGCGCCCGCGTCGACGCGCTCTCCGGGCGCGGGCGGCAGCGCCGTCGCATCAACCTGCAGAATTACCGGTGCGCCGGTGGGCGCGGGCAGGTCGACAACGACGCCTTCATCGTCGATCGCGACGCGCCGCTCGCCGATCTGCCAGAGCCCCCAGGCCGTCCGCTCCGTGATGGTGATGCGGGCGTCGTTTGGCCAGTCGCGCTCGATCTGTGCCGCCTTCACCAGCGGCAGCGCTGTCAGCCGCTCTTCCGCCTCGTCGAACTCTGTAAAGATGACACTGCTGCCTTCCAGATCGGCGACGCTGCGCACCAGTTCGTCCGATATCGCCGTATTACCCCGGACGCTCACGTCCTCGATCGAGAGCAGCGGCGAACTATACAGCCAGAGGCCGCCCGTCGTCAGCAGCGCCAACGCGAACGCTACGGCTGCCCCGCGGACCCAGCCGGCGCCTATCCGCGGCAGGCGCACGCGCGGAGCGCGGTGGCGCGTCCGTCCGGCGACGCGGCCAACGATGACACCTGTTCCCGGCGTTCGCTTCCTAACCATCCACGCGCTCCCCGTGCCGCTCCAGACCCAACTGGACGAGCTTTTCGATCAGGTCGCCGTAGCTTAGGCCTGCCTGTTGCCAGAGCAGCGGATACATGCTGACGGGACCGAAGCCCGGCAGCGTGTTGATCTCATCGATGTAGACCTCTCCGTCATCGGTCAGGAAGAAGTCCATCCGGCCCATGCCCGCGCAGTCGAGCGCGCGATAGCCCTCCACCGCCAGGCCCTGTATGCGTTGGGCCGTCTCCGCGTCGACATCCGCCGGCACGATCAGCTCCGTGTCCGTGTCCAGATACTTCGCCGCGTAGTCGTAGAACTCGCCTGTGTAGCGGATCTCGCCCAGCGGCGAAGGCTGCGGGTCGTCGTTGCCCAACACCGCGCACTCGATTTCACGCGCGCTGATCGCCGTCTCCACCAGCACCTTGCGGTCGTGGCGGAAGCCGAGGCAGAGCGCGCGGCCCAGGTCTTCCCTGGAACGCACCTTGCTGATGCCGACGCTGCTGCCGCCGTTCGCCGGCTTCACGAACGCCGGATAGCCAATCGACGCCTCGACGGCCCTCGCGATCTCGTCGCCGCCGGCGCGGTACTGCGTCGAGCGGACGACGATGTGATCAGCGACGTTCAGCCCCGCCTGCTTCAGGATGCGTTTCATCAGCGCCTTGTCCATGCCGATCGCGCTGGCGGCCACGCCCGCCCCGACGTACGGCAGGCCGGCTAGCTCCAGCAGACCCTGCAGCGTCCCGTCTTCGCCAAAGACGCCGTGGATCAGCGGAAATGCGACATCGATCTCCTTCAGCACCGAGAGGGCATCAGTCCGCGCCAGCACCCCGGCCTCGCCGGGTGATTGTAATGACTTCTTGAAGTCGGCTTCATCACGGGCGAGCTGCTGCTTGGATTCGTCCGGCGTCAGCCAGACGCCTGTCTTCGTCACGCCGATCAGCACCACCTCGTAACGCTCGGCGGCTGCCTCGGCGACGTGCTGCGCCGAGTAGACCGACACCTCGTGCTCGACGGACTGGCCGCCGAAGATCACGCCCAGCCGCAGCCGCTCACCCATGAAAGCCCTCGCCCTCCCCGACCAGCCCAACCTCTAGCTCCAACTCGATGCCGTGGCGTTCGCGCACGCGCTCGCGGGCCAGGTCGATCAGCGCCTTCATGTCGGCGGCGCGCGCCTGGCCGGCGTTGATGAAGAAGTTGCAGTGCTTCTCCGACACCTGCGCATCGCCGATGCGATGCCCGCGCAGCCCGACGTCGCCGATCAGCTTCCAGGCCGGATGGGCCGGTGTGTTCTTAAAGATCGAGCCGGCGTTGCGTCCGCGCGGCTGCGCCGCCAGCCTGCGCGCGTCCAGCTCGCGCACGCGCTCCATCAGCTCCCGCTCGTCGCCCGGCCAGACCGTGAACTCGGCTTCCAGCACGACGCGGTCGCGAAACTGTCCGCGCGTGAAGCCGCTGCCCCGATACACCAGGTCGAGATCCTCCGCCGGCAGCTCCTTCTCGGCGCCCGTGCCGTTAACGAACCTGATCGAGCGCAGCACGTCCGCCAGGCAGCCGCCGTAGGCGCCGGCGTTGTAGACTACGGCCCCGCCCAGCGTCCCCGGGATGCCGCTCGCCCACTCCAGTCCCGCGTAGCCCCGGCGGGCGATGCCGCGCGCCACCGCGGCGAAGCTGGCGCCCGACTCCGCCCGGAAACGGAAGCCGCCCTCGGCATCCGGTAGCGGCCCCTCCAGCGCCCGCGCCCTGTTTTCGATCACGACGCCGCGGACGCCCGCATCGCCGACGAGGATGTTGCTGCCCGAACCGAGAACGAAGACCGGCGCATCGTGCTCGCGGCAGGCGATGACGATGCGCGCCAGCTCGTCGGCGCTCGTCGCGGCGATGTAGATGTCGGCCGGCCCGCCGATGCCGAACGTGGTGTGGCGCGACATCGGCTCGTCCTGACGGACGGCGGTGATCTCCGCCAGCGCGGCGATCAGGCCCGAATCGGCGGGTACGTTGCCTGCCGGCGCGCTGAACGCTCCTCCGCTTTCGCGCTCGCGCAGACCGTCGAGGACGAGCAGTCCGACGGCATCGACGTCGCCCGCGCCTAACGTAAAGAAGACGTCGCCCTCACGCAGCAGCCCCAGCGCCGCCTCCGCAGCCGCCTCCAAGCTATCGAGCGCGACGGCGCGTGGCGCTTCGATCGCGAGCGCGAGCGCCCCCGCGTCCATGCCCGCCGACTCCGGCTCGCGCGCGGCGTAGGTCGGGGCCAGCAGCAGCTCATCCAGCCCGCGGAAGCAGGTGCGGAAGCCCTCCAGCAGGTAGCGCGTGCGGCTATACGTGTGTGGCTGGAAGCAGGCGATCAGCCGCCGCCCGGCGAACCGCTCGCGCGCGGCGGCGACGGTGTCTGTCACCTCCGTCGGGTGGTGGGCATAGTCGTCCATCACCGTCACGCCGGCCGCCTCGCCCACCAGCTCGAACCGGCGGCGCGCGCCGCGATAGACCGCCAGCCCCGCGCGCATCTCGTCCGCAGAGAGACCGAGCGCGTGGCCGGCGGCGATGCCGGCCAGTGCGTTCGCTACGTTATGTCTAATAGGCAGCGCGATCTGGAACGTCCCATACGGCTCGCCGTGATAGCGGACGCTGAACTCCTGGCCACCGTCCGGCAGCGCAGCGATCTCCTCCGCCGTCCAGTCAGCTGGCGCATCGAGCGCATACGTCTCGATTCGTGCTCGCAGCTCGCTCGCCTCAACCAGCGTTCGTAGCTCTGGGCTGTCGGCGCAGACGATCAGTTGCCCGTCCGGTTGCACCTGCGCCATGAACTGGCCGAACGCTGCTGACAGCTCGTCGAACGAGCCGTAGATATCGAGGTGGTCCGCCTCCAGGTTGGTCACCACCGCCAGGTCCGGCCGGTACTCGAGGAACGCGCGGTCGTACTCGTCCGCTTCGACGACGATCTCCTCGCCGTCGCCCGGCGCGGCGTTGACGCCCAGGTTGCGCACCTCGCCGCCGACCAGGTAGGTAGGTGAACGGCCCGCCTCCAGCAGCATCGTCGCGATCAGGCCGCTCGTCGTCGTCTTGCCGTGCGTGCCGGCGACGCAGATGGACGTGCGCCCTTCCATCAGCTTCGCGATGAACTCTGCGCGCTTCAGAATCGGAACGCCTCGCCGCCGCGCCTCTACCAGCTCCGGGTTGTCGTCCTTGGCGGCGGAGGTCGTCACGACGAGCTGCGCTTCGCCTATATGCTCGGCACGGTGTCCTTCCAGCACAGTCACGCCCAGCGCCTCCAGGTCATCAGTGAGCGGGGTGCGCTGTATGTCGCTGCCGGTGACGGTGTGGCCCCAGGCGATGAGCAGGCGGGCGATGCCGGAGAGGTGCATGCCGCCGACACCAACCAGGTGGACGCGCTTCGGGACGCTTGCTGTCCCGTCGCCGGCGATGCTGTTGATATCGGCCATCACGCCGCCCGCCCTTCAAGCGCGACGCTGCGCACCATCGCGGCGATCTCGGTGGCCGCGTCTGGCCGGGCCATGCGCCGCGCGGCATCGCTCATCGTTGATAGCCGTTCCGAATCGGCGAGTAGCTCGCCCACGGTGTCCGTCAGGCGGTCGAGCGCCTCGTTCTCCAGCACCACAGCCGCGCCCTGCCCCTCCATGTAGCGAGCGTTCTCGCGCTGGTCGTAGCCGCCTTCATAGACGCCGGGCACCAGCACCGCGGGCAGCCCGGCCGCCGGCAGTTCGCCCAGCACGGAAGCGCCCGAGCGCAACACCGCCAGGTCGGCCGCGGCCATGGCGTCGGACATTTCGTCGAGGTAGCCGTGAACGTGGTAGCGCTCGCGTATCGGCTCAGGCAAAGCCGCTCGTCTCGACCGCATCTCCGCTTCGCCTCCCACGCCGGTCAAATGCAGCACGTGGCAGTGTGTCAGAAGCTCGTCTAGCTGCTCCGAGACAGCGACGTTGATCCGCCGCGCGCCCTGACTGGCGCCGCCGACGAGCAGCACGCGCTCGTCCGCTGGCAAGCCTAAGCGGTTTCGCGCAGACTCACGGTCCGTGTTCCAGAACGACTCGCGCACCGGGTAGCCGGCGGCCGCCGTCTTGCCCGCGGGCAGCTCGCCGAGCGAACGTTCCGTGGTCGTCGCGATGCGCGTCGCCAGCCGCGATAGCAGCCGCACGGCCCAGCCCGGGCGGACGTCCGGCAGGTAGACGAGCAACGCCGTCCGGCGGCAGCGCGCCGCGACGCCGACCGATACGCTGGCGTAGCCGCCGGTCGCGAAGACGGCGTCGGGTTTAAAGGCGCCGAGCAACCGCCAGGCCTGCACCGTGCCGATCGCCAGCGACAGTACGCCGCGCAACACGGCCAACGGCGAACCGACTCGCAGCGCACCGGCGCGC
>JADFKB010000102.1 GCA_022565155.1 Chloroflexota bacterium
AGCCCAAGCAGAGCAGCACCAAGCAGCAGCCGAAGCGGCCGAGGCGGCCACTGAGTGGCAGCAGGCCGTCGATGAGTACGAGGCCTGCCTCTCGCTGCTGATCCAGACGCCGGCTGCCGGTGGCCTGGAAGAGGCCGCGCTGCTCACCGCGCTCGGCCGCTGCTACTGGAACCTCTCGGAGGCGCGGACGGCCTGGCGAACGCTGCGCCGGGCGATCTCGATCAGCCAGGAGCGCGCCGACGGCGTCGCGCAGGCGAAAGCGACGGTCGAGATCCTGCACATCTGGGGCCCGCCGGATCGGCACCGGATGATGGCCGAAGACTCGCTCGAGGCGCTGGGCGATGGCGACCCGTACCTGCGCGCGCGGCTGCTGCTGGAGCTCGGCTGGCAGGACGAGCCATCGGCCGACGCAGACGACAGGTACGCCGAGGCGCTCGCGCTCGCCGAGGAGCACGGGTTCGAGGACATCCTCACGTCGCGAGTGCAGCGGCAGGCCTGGAGTCTAATGGAGGACGGACAGCTAGATGAGGCGATCCGGTTGTTTGAGAACGCCCACGAGACGTACGCGCGTCTCCACGTCCATCACGTCGCCGCAGGGGTGTTGCGAGGGGCGGGCTTCAACCTATTGGAAGCAGGGCGTCTCGACCAGGGCTACGAATTCGCCCAACGCTCGTTCGAGTACGCGGCTGGTGTCAATCTAGTCTTTGGAGCCCAGCTTGCGTTGATGGACATGATCGGGGTCACCTTCGCTCGCGACGAATTCGAACGTTGCGAAGAGCTGCTCGCCAGCTCGCCGGGTGACTCCGATTTCCGAGGCGATCTCTACCGGATGTGGATGGCGGAGGCGCGCGGCGATATGGACGGCGCCTTGCGGCTGATGGTCGATCCGGATCGCGGCGGCAAGACGCCGACGGCTGTCGGCCAGATACACGCCGCCGCCGCCGGCCTGCTGTTCCGCGCGGGCAAAGAAGACGCTGCCCAGGCGGCGTTGCGTGCCTGGGCCGCCGTCGAACGGCCGGGCGGCGATGAGCCCTACTGGATCGAGGCGGCGCCGGTGACCGATTGCCTGGTCGCTCTCGGCGACGAAGAGCTAGTGCGCAGGGTCCATCAGGCGTTCCTGGCGCAGGAAGACCGTGTCGGCTCGCCCGCGCGCTTTTCGACGCTGCAAGGACGCGCGCTGGCGCCGGTGCGGGCCGCCGTTTGCCTGCGGCTCGGCCTGCTCGACGACGCGGAGCGCCACTATCGCGAGGGCCTCGCCTGGTGCGAGCAGGAGCGTCTCCCCCGCGACGCGGAGCTCTGCCGCGCTGGCCTCGCGGACGTGGCCGCGCAGCGGTAGGGGCTATCCGCCGTCGTTGGCTGCTTGGTGTCCTAGCTGGGGGGCCCGGCGGGGATCGAAGCCGCGACCATCGGATCATAAGTCAGTCCTCCGACGATCGCTGTCGCAGCCCGCTGCCAGATACGATTTCCGCGTACCTGGCTGCTGGAACTGGCCGATGCCCGATGGTCTGATTTGGGGGCCTTCCAGACCGTCGGAATCGGTTCCGACGGAAGGCGCGTCAATGTGCCATCACGGCAATACGGACTCTCATTCGCCGGCTGGCGACACGATCATGGAATCAACGAGGCCTAGGGTCAAGTAGAGGCCGATCCTTCACCAAAGGGAGGTTGGGCGAAGAACCGAGCACTAGTCGCTCAGTGTCGGCACGCCCAAGACTACAAGTCGCTGCGAAGCCCACACCTCGGCACCGTAAGATAAGGCTCTAGATCGAAACTTGGGAGCGCAGGCCGAAGGCGGGAGGGCTGGCATGCCTCACATGAGCAGCGGTGATGGCCGCCTGATCATCACTGATGCGTGCTGATCTCTATCTCAGTCAGGACTCTCACAGGCGTCGCACCTGGAGCGACCCTGATGGAGCCGCGCATCCCGTACGCGAAGACCGAAGATGGCGTGAGCATCGCCTACTGGACGAAATGGGAAGGCGTGACACCACTCGCGTGCATGCCATCCAGCCCGGTTACCGGCGGGTCTGTGGCCATAACGATGTCCGCAGGACGGCCGTCCTCGTTCTTTATTTCGTGGCAACTATGCCTTCATTGCATAAGCGCACCAGATAATGCTGCCCTCGACGGGGGGCAGCCATGAGGGCTCAAGAGCGCGAGGGCCACGTGCGACGCGAGGCCGGAACGTGATAAGTGACCGTTCGTCAAGGTCAGGATTTAGCTGCGGTGCTCCTTCGCCCATCCTGCCCTGCGCTGCTTCCTTCGCGATACGCGATCAAGTCTGTGACCATGGTCCTAACCACCTCTTGCACCTGCATTGCGGGAGCCGCCGGGCGGCCGCAGATGAGACAGGAACGTTCGTCTGCAGCGCCACCTGTCATGTAACCGCGACAGTGGGAACAGCGGCTGACGTCTGAGATGCCTGATGGAGAGCGCTGATGCAGCATCCTATCGACCTCCCCCAGCTCGTCCTGTCCTACAGGTTCGGTCTGAAGCCTCGCCAGTTCTCGATTGAGAAGAGTGACGAAAGGACGAAGATTAATGCTTAGCGTCACGTTGTGGGAAGGTCTGCTCACATGTGGCATTCTAGCATGATGGCTGCTCCCTTGCCGGAGCTCGCCTGCTTATGCCGCCGACAGGTCGCTTGGGAAAGCGTTCGACCAGTGTTGACTGTCGAGGTGGAGCGGGAGAAGGTGCTCGAACACGTGTCTTTTCCGCCTGGGAGGCCTGCAACGTAAAGTGGACCAGGACTCGCGCCTTGTGTCCCTAACGTGTTAGGCAGTAAGCTCCATACACGGGGATCACCGATCGGCAGATTGGCGGCAAGCGCGCCCGGGAGGCGCGGCTCGCACCGAATCGGTCAAGAGAGCAGCCCTGGCATCCGGCGACGTCACTGCGTTTCACGCAAGGCTCTTTCAGGATGGATGCTTCGGCGGACTGGCCGCCTTTGACGAGCGAGGCGATGGTGCCCACCTGTGCGAGCACGTGGTAGCCCTGGTTCCGACGACTGCTCACTAGAGAGGATCTCATATGAAGTGTTTGATTCTAGCCGCCGGCGACGGCGGGCGATTGTCTCAAGTCAGCGACCCCAAAACGCTCGCCCGGATCGCTGGGATGCCGCTCATAGAGCACAGCATCGCCACCGCTCAGCAGGCCGGTGTCAACGACTTCTACGTGGTAACCGGGTACGCGTCAGATCGGGTCGAAACTCTCCTTTCGGAGGTAAGCCGCCGCAGGCGAGTGAGCATCACCCCGATCAAGAACCCGAAATGGGAGTTGGGCAACGGATATTCTCTGCTTGCCGGTCGTGAGCGGATTCACGAGCCGTTCCTACTACTGATGGCGGACCACATCCTGGAGCGAGCTATCCTAGACCGGCTTCTCAGCGAGTCGCTGGAGGACGGCGAGGTGATCCTGGCTGGTGATTTCGGGGTAGATAAGAATCAGCTAATCGACCTCGACGATGTGACAAAGCTCGTGGTCGACGATCGGCAACTCGTCGCAATCGGGAAGCAGCTGGAAAGGTATGACGCGTTTGACACCGGAGCATTTGTCTGCTCGCCACAAGTTTTCGGCGCCGCCGAAGAGAGCGCAGAGTCAGGAGATCCGTCCGTCTCCGGTGCCATACGATGCCTCGCTGCAAAGGGGAAGGTGAAGGTAGTTGACGTCCAAGACCATGATTGGGTTGACGTCGATACGCCCAACGACCTGCGGAATGCGGAGAGGCTCCTGTTCAAGAACTTATCGAAACCGGAAGACGGGTTCATCTCCCGCACGATCAACCGGAGAATTTCGACGGCCATCTTCACACCGCTGTTGCTAAAGCTATTCCCGCGAATAACCGCGAACCTCGTGTCGGTTCTTGCTTTCGCTGTCAGCGTCGCGGCCAGCCTTGCCTTCTTTATTGGCCTTCCGATCGTGGGCGGGATCGCCATTCAGCTAGCAAGCATCCTGGACGGGAGTGATGGCGAAGTCGCGCGACTGAAGAAGCTGCAATCTCCCTTTGGGAACTTTTTTGATGCGGTAGTAGACCGCTACTCGGACGGCTTCATATTGTTCGGAATGTTCTACTACATGCTGACCGCGTCCGCGATCCGTAACCTCTTGGGTCCGCCCTCCAACGCTCTCGTGGTAGGTATTTCGATGCTGGCGATCCTGGGAACGCTCATGGTCAGCTATACCTCCGCGAAATCGGTCACGGACTTCGGCTACCGGTACGGCGGCAGATGGACTGCGGCCGGACGGGGTAGGGATCTGAGGCTCTTCATCCTCGCGCTCGGAGGAGTAGCGGCGCTGATTCATCCCATCTCCGTGTTCGTGGCCGTGCTCGCGGTCGCTCTGTTGACGACGGGCATCGTCCTGTGGCGCGTATGGGTCTCCTGGAGCTACTTCGTTGGACGGCGGCAGTTGATAGGAGCAAACACGAGCGCGGTGATCTTCGATTTTGATGGAACCATCGCGAATACGATGCCTTACCTTTCCGACTTGGCGGTCGGTCTAATGACGGATAGTTATGAGATCTCCAACGCGGAGGCGCGCCGGAAGTATCTCGAAACAACAGGGTTGGATTTCAGAAGCCAGATCGAGGCGATCTTTCCAGGACATTCAAGCAACGGCGCCGTAGCCGTCGCTATGGAGTCAGGCAAGAGAGAGCGCATACTTGAGCATCCGCTGTTCGACGAGGTCGTCCCCGTCCTGCGGTTTTTTGAAGAGCGAGGCATCAAGCGGTTCGTATGTAGCAGCACGCAGGAGACGATCGTCCGACAGTTCACGAAGAAAGCGGGCATCTATGACCTGCTCGACGGGTGCTTTGGCTACCGGCCCGGCTTTACCAAGGGCCAACAGATCGAGTACATTCTGCGCCAGTACAATCTGCGCCCTGAGGAGGTCATCTTCGTTGGCGACTCGTTGCTGGACTATGACTTCGTCAAGGACAGCGGCGTCCAATTCGTCGCGATTCGCCGCCTCTTCGAAGAGCATGAGTTTCGATCGAGGGGGCTGTCCAGCGTTCGGGATCTGACGGCGCTGGTCAGCGAGTGGCGGCGATCGGATGGCGCCATCCACGTTGTCAATGGGCACTAGGTCGCTGCTCGGCCGCTCGACAACGGGTCGAAGCCCAACTGGTAGATGCCGCTCGGAAAGTATTTGAGGGTGCGCCCTACCTGCCGTCCGATCCTATCTTCCACCTCACCGTCGTATTCCATAAGGGCGCTGATGAGACGTGTCTCCTCATGCTCGTGCCGGGAAAGAAGAGGTCGGCGAACGCATCCCCTCACCGTGCCAATGCCGAGCTCGTCGCGGATGTTCCGGTCGCGGAAGAGCGAGACGATGTCGAGCGTGCGCCGGCGCTCTGCCTCCGAGTGGTCCATCCATGCGAAGAGTGATGCCATGGGCCCAACACCTGCCAGGTTTCTGACCGATCGCCCAGCGTGTCCGTGAACCTGGGAATTATACGCGCATCTTGGCGCTGCTTCACACTCCGAAGTCAGACGATTCACGTGGCCCGGACGTTAGGCTCGCAACGCGTGAGCGGTTGTGAAACCGGCAAGGCGAGTGTGCGACCGTCCACCGAAGGCACCAGACTGGAAGTCCGGCATCGACCAACGGATTCGTGCAACGACAGTATAGCCGTGAAATGAGCCTGATGGTCCAATTTGAATGTGGCCTTGCGCTGGGGGGCCCGGCGGGGATCGAACCCGCGACCATCGGATTAAAAGGCTGCCGTCCTTACGGGCCGATGTACCGGGTCGCTCCCGCTTCGGAGAAGTCGCCCAATGAGGGCCTCAGCGCGTCAGGTCTCCTGGTCGCGAGCCGACGCGTTCAGATAAGGAGATTTTACTTGACCGGTAGGCACGGATTCAAGCCGATGCCTACAAGTTGTCGTGGCTATCGCGGGGGCTCGAACGCGCATCTTACGTCGTTCGTGCTGTACGAATTCGCCTGCCTGCATAATCCCGAGTTTTTGATCTGCGCCACTGCCGAACTCTGGTATGTATTACTGGGACAGTCAGGACGGCAACGGAGAGGGACGAGGCGACGATGAAGGCGTCAGAGGTCCAGCGTGCGGTGGCTGCGGCCACGTCGATCGTGGCAGCGCTCGACCTGACAGTCGACGACGCGATCGTTCTTCACAACTCGAACAAGCTCGCGCTGCGCGTGCTGCCCTGTGACGTCCTTGCTCGGGTGGCACACGTAGGACATGAGGTTGCGCAGTTCGAAGTAGACCTTGCTCAACGGCTGGCCGAAACCGATAGCCCAGTGGCTGCTCTTGAGCCTCGAGTGGAGCCGCGCGTCTACGAGCGTGACGGCTTCGCGGTCACGCTATGGACCTACTACCAACCTGTGGCACCTCAAGAGGTCTCACCAGCCGACTACGCGGATGCGCTCGAGCGGCTGCATTCCGGAATGCGGAAACTCGATGTCACGGCGCCGCACTTCACGGATCGCGTCGCGGAGGCTCAACAACTCGTTGCAAGCCGCGACCACACTCCGGCGCTCGCCGACGATGACCGGGCGCTTCTCAGCACCACGTTACGAAGCCTGAGGAGAGCGATCGGCGACCGCGGCGCCGCCGAGCAGCTGCTGCACGGCGAACCGCACCCAGGCAACGTGCTCAGCACGAAAACCGGCCCGCTGTTCATAGACCTCGAGACGTGTTGCCGTGGGCCGATCGAATTCGACCTCGCCCATGTGCCCGAAGAGGTCAGCGAGCGCTATCCGGATGTTGACCATGAGTTGCTCCGCGAGTGCCGGATCCTCATGCTTGCCATGATCGCAACGTGGCGCTGGGATCGAGACGACCAACTCCCGAACGGGCGCCAACTGGGCACAGAGTGGCTCAGCCAGATCCGAGGAGCGCTCGATCGCTACGGACTGGATGCCCATCGCTGATCGGTCAGATGGCTTGACCCTCGGCAACGCAGGGAGCATGCGCGGGCGCATGAAGTGGGCTCGGGGGAGAAGGGCTGAGTCGACCACCGGACTAGTAGTCTCTTGGTTCTACGGTCGGCTGCTGTAGGTTCGGGAGATGCTGTATCTGGGTGCCGAAAATAGACCAGTCTTCTGGTCGCGAAACCAGTCTCCTGCTCACGAACGCTGCCGCTAAGGCAACAAGAACGTTCCGTTTCAGATACGAAATTGGCCTCTTTGGGGGGCCCGGCGGGGATCGAACCCGCGACCATCGGATTAAAAGTCCGCTGCTCTACCGCTGAGCTACGGGCCCGCAGACCGGCCGAACGGGCGCTTCGCCGCCGGCGCGGTCAAGTATACCAACCCTCCCGCCAGCAAACAGCCGCTACAATCAGAGCGAAGGCCATGCCAGACACTGAATCGTCACGCGCGACATGCTGCAACACCGACGACACCAATATCGCCAACCGCACGAGCAATACCAGCTGGGCGCTAAAGAAGAAAAATGCGCGTAGAGGAGACGAGGGTGAGCACGTCTCGCCCTCGTTCATTCTGCTATACTCCGACCACCAGAGCAGGAGGTGGCGAGTGTGGCACACCTCTTCGCCCACTGACTGGCGGTTGATGTAAGATAGCTCCACGATGGAACCGCGCATCCAGTACGCACAGGGCGAACCCCAGATGGCTGGCCAGGGATGAACCAGGAACCAAGCGAATCGGAATCTACCAGCTTCGTGGTAGCCGTGACTTCGGTCGCCGGTGGCGGAAAGACGACGCTCGTCACGAGCGCCGCGCAGCTCCTCGGCGCGACAACGCTGTTCTTTGATGACTATCGCGCCGTCTCGGAGTACCCGCAGGACTTGAGAAAGTGGGTCGATGATGGGGCGGACTTGAATGAGTGGAAGACGCCAAAGCTCGCACAAGATCTCTCGGCCCTGAAGCGAGGCGAGAGCATACAATCGCCGGTCGGGGGCGCCACAATATCCTCGACCGAGTTCATCGTCATCGAGGAACCGATGGGTCGAGGGCGAGACGAGATGGCGAAGAGCATCGACTTCGTGGCGTTAATCGACACGCCGCTCGACATCGCTCTGGCCCGAAGGTTCCTGAGACTGGCTGATGCGGATCCCCTCGCAGACATAGAGCAAACCACGAAGAAACAGCTAAGAGAGAGCGTTGAGGCGCTGGCTGGCTTCCTAAGAGACCAGCTTCGTGGCTATCTAGATGTATCCAGGTCCGTTTACATGGCTGTACAGGACCAAGTAGCGGTCGACTGCGACCTGATTCTGGATGGCGGTCTGCCCGCCGACGAATTGGCAGAGCAACTTGTCGGGGTCGTGAGGCAGGCGCGCCAGGCTTCGCCATGGCCTGCTTAGGCGGCAGCTAGCACTCAACGGGCGGTGGGCGGTCTCTGCCGGACGAGCGAGCGCGGGGTCGCTAGATGGCCACACGGGACGGCGGCGGGAGGGAGCCTGAGCCCGCACTATTTCATCATCGTGGGGGCAGGTTGGGCCCCAAAAGCACGATAGGTTGTGTATAATAGGCCGCGCGTCCTCCCTCCGAGGCGGGGAATGACTATGCGTTGTCCATCCTGCAGCCACGACAATCGGGAAGGTCGAAACTTCTGTGCCGAGTGTGGCACAGAGTTGGTTGTCTCCTGCCCGTCCTGCGACGCGAGAAACGAGCCTGGGGAGCGATTCTGTGGCCAGTGCGGCAAGCCCCTCGCTGAAGCGAGCGGCGATCAAACGCTCGTAGTACAGCCTCCTGTGGCCAGTTCGCAGAGGGGCCTGCCCGACTCGTTTGGGGATGGCAGGTACCAGGTTCAACGCTTCCTTGGTGAAGGCGGCGTCAAGCGTGTGTATCTGGCCCGCGACACGAAGCTGGACAGCAACGTAGCGGTCGCAGCGATCAAGGAAGACCTTGGACCGGAAGCCGTCGCGCGCATCCAGCGTGAGGTGCAGTCGATGGTGCGGCTGCGAGACCATCCGCATATCGCGAACATTCACGACATAGGGGGCGATGGTGCTTCAACCTACATCGTCCAGGAGTTCATGGAGGGTGGCTCGATTGCTGATGCGCTTAGCGCGGCGCCCGAGAATCGGCTCTCCATACCTGAGGTCATCAAGATCTCAAGTCAGATCTGTCAAGCGCTCGCGTTCGCACATAGCCAAGGAATCGTGCATCGAGACGTGAAACCGGAAAACGTCTGGCTGACGGCGGATGGAACTGCCAAGCTAGGCGACTTCGGCCTGTCGATCGCGATCGACAGCTCTCGATTGACCGAGGCGGGCACGATGCTTGGGACCGTAGCTTATATGCCTCCGGAACTCGCGGTCGGTGGCACACGCGAGGCGGACGTACGCTGCGACCTCTACTCGCTTGGGGCGATGATGTATGAGATGGCGGCGGGCCGTCCGCCGTTCGCTGGCACAGACCCGGTTGCTATCATCTCCCAGCACATCAGCACGGCCCCGGTAGCACCCTCATGGCACAACGAGGGCGTACCAAAGC
>JADFKB010000103.1 GCA_022565155.1 Chloroflexota bacterium
GATGAAGGAGGGGCCGCCTCCGGCGGAGAGGTCGGAGGGAACCGTGGTGTTCACCGATATCGTGGGCTTCACGGAGTACACCGCCCTGCGCGGGGACGACGAAGCGCTGGCGCTCCTCGCCGTCCAAGAGCGGCTGGTGCGCGAGGCGCTGCCGCCCCGCGCCCGGATCGTGAAGGAGTTGGGCGACGGGCTGCTGCTCTGGTTCGAAGATGCCTGCGACGCGCTCAGCACGACGCTCCGGCTACAGGAACGATTCGAGGAGGTGTCGGCGGACTCCGACATGCCGCTCTGGGTGAGAATTGGCATGCACTCCGGTCGCCAAACGCGGCGCGGCGACGACCTCGTCGGCCACGACGTCAACGTCGCCGCTCGCGTCGTCGATGTCGCCGGGCCGAGCGAAGTGCTGCTCTCCGAAGCCACGATGGCGAAGATCGACGATAGGCTGCCGGACGTATCGTTCGAAGAGCTGGGCCCGGTGGTGATGAAGGGGATCCCTGAGCCCATGCGCCTATTTCGCGCCCATCGGCCGGAATAGGCGGCTTACTCCAGCCGCAGCAACGCCTGTACGCCGATGTGATCGGAAGCCCAGAGCAGGCCGCCGTCCGCTAGCTCCCCTGGCTCGTTCAGGAAGAGCGCCGCCCGTTCGACCGTCACCTCGCGCTTCGCTCCCGGTAACAGCCAGATGTAGTCGATGCGTCTCTGCGCCCGGTTCTCCGCGTTGTCGCTCAGCGGCCGCGTAGAGCTGGTGCAGCCGGGGTCGCCCGCGACGGCGCATGTCGCGTCTCCGGCCGCGGCCAGCGCGTCGACGAAGCCGGCGTCTCGCATCGCCTGAATCGAGGGGTCGTCCGGCTCGGCGTTGAAGTCGCCGGCTAGTATCGCGCGGCCGGTTTTCGTTGCCTGGATGAACGCCAGGACGTTCTCGATCTCCGTTAGCGGCGCGTCTTCGCTCACGTCGAAGATTGCTCCCGTGCCCTCCAGGTGGGCGTTGTAGAGGTCGAGCGGGCCGAAATTGGTCTCCACCGTAACGCGGTGCAGAGATCGCGGCCCGCCGATGTGGTGGTTCTCAGCAGAGATTACCGGCAGCCGAGTCAGCGTCATCTGGCCTATCGCTCCTTCGCCTATCGGCCGGCCGGTGATGTCGCCGAAGACGGCCGTGTAGTCCTCGCCCAGCGCCGAGAGCAAGATCGACTGCACGTCGGGGTAGCCGGCGTCGCCGCTCATCAGCACCTCCTGCAGAAAGACGATGTCCGGCTGCAGCTCCGCCAGCGCGTCCGCGATCAGCTCGATACGTTCCGGCATCCGTTCGTAAGGGCTGTCGGGGCCTTCGTCGCCGATGCCGTGCAGGATGTTCAGGTCGACGATGAGCAGCTCCCGATGCTCTGCGCCGCCGCCGCAGCCGAACGCCGCAAAGAGCAGCGCGACGATAGCCGGCCACAGCATTCGGCTGCGCATCGCCTCCGCCTAGCGCCGTCTGCCGGTGAGCCGGAGGGCGGCCCGGTGCGCGGCCTCCTCCAGCCGGTCGTCGATAGTGCCCAGCTCGCGGTCGTCGCCGTGGTGCGCCAGGGCGAGCGCGATCAGCCGGTCGGCGAAGCGGGGGTTCTTTGGCAGCAGCGAGCCGTGCAGGTACGTGCCGAAGGCGTTCTTGTACCGCGCGCCTTCGGTGCCGTCTCTGCCGTTGTTGCCTGCGCCGGAGCGTACTCGCGCCAGCGGCTGCGCCTGCGGCCCAAGATGTGTCCGGCCGCCGTGGTTCTCGAAGCCGACGAGTGTGCCGCCCCGCCAGCCGTTGTCCGGCTCCAGCTCCGCGACGACGTTGCCGACCAGCCGCTCCGCGTCAGGGCCGGGATGCTCCGTCCACAGGTCGAAGAGGCCCAGGCCTTGCAGCTCCGCGCCGGACGACTCGCGGTAGAGCTTGCCGAAGAGCTGGTAGCCGCCGCAGACGGCCAGCGCCACCACGCCCGACTCCACGGCCTCGCGCAGCGCCTCGCCCTTCACCGTGCGCAGGTCCTCCGCGACGCGCCGTTGCTCGCGGTCCTGCGCGCCGCCGATGAAGATCAGGTCGTGCGCCTTCGGGTCCAGCCGTTCGACCAGGCCCAGCTCCGTCACCTCGACGTCGATACCGCGCGCTCTGCAGCGCCGCGTCAGGCAGAGGATGTTGCCGCGATCGCCGTAGATGTTCATCAGCCGCGGGTAGAGGTGGGCGATGCGCAGCCGTCGCGTCGGCGCGTTCATCAGCGCTCCTCCCAGAACGGCCGCCGCTTGCCGCGCTTGGCGAGCAGCTCTCGCACCTCGAGCATCGCCGTGTAGGTCGGCACGATGTAGAGCGTCTCGCCGGGCGGCGTCTGCGCGATCGCCGCATCCAGCGCGGCGGCCGTGCCGGCTGCGACCTGCGGTTCGACGGCGAGATCGGCGTACTTCAGCCGCAGCGCCAGCTCGTCCACCCGCGTGCCGGAGACGACCACGCTCTGCGCCCGCTCGGCGATCAGCTCATAGTCGCTGTCCCAGATCCAGGAGATATCGCGGCCGTCTGCGATGCCGTCGTTGAGAAAGAAGAGCAGGTGCAGGCCGCCGCTGTTGGCGGTGATCGTGCGCAGCACCTGGTTCAAGCCTGTCGGATTCTTGCCCAGCAGGATAACGACCTCGCGCCCGTCGATCTGAAATCGCTCCTGGCGGCCGAACGCGGGCTGAATCGAGCGAAGCGCCCGTTCGATCGCGTCGAGAGGCAAGCCGAGCGCGACCGCGCCTGCCGCGGCGGCGACGGCGTTTTCGACGTTGTAGAGCCCCGCCAGCGGCAGCTCGATGCGCATCTCGCCTTCCGGCGTAGCGATTCCTACTGCCGTCGCCCGCTCCGCCGGCGGCTCGCCCGTTGGCATCTCGCCCGTCGCCAGCTCGACGGCCGTAGCGCGGACATCCGGCGTCCGGCGCGCGCGGTCGCAGCCGGGGCAGCGCCAGTGGCCGATGTGGCCGTAGAAGTTCGCGCTGTAGGCCAGCTCCTCGCCGCAGGAAAGACAGAAGCGGTAGTCGGAGGCGTGCTCCAGCTCGTTCGTGGCGACGGACGTGTCCTCGATGCCGTACGTAAGCGCTCGCCTGGCGGAGGAGTCGCCCAGCGACGCGCCTGAGGGATCGTCCAGCGATGCGCCTGCGGGATCGCCCAGCGATGCGATGGCAGGATCATCGGCGTTGAGCACCAGCGTGGAGTTCTCCGGCAGGTCGCGCAGCGCCCGTTGCCACAGCGCTACGATGGCGTCCGCCTCGCCGTAGCGGTCGAGCTGGTCGCGGAAGAGGTTGGTGAAGATGATCGCTCGCGGCTGTAGCTCGCGCGTCGCCTGCGGCAGCACCGCCTCGTCCACCTCGAAGATGCCGATGCGGTTTGCCGCTGCCTGGATGTTGCCCAGAACGTCCGTTTCGCCCAGCAGCGCCGCCGCGACGCCGCGCATCAGGTTCGAACCGCTGGGGTTGGCCAGCGGTTCCAGGCCCGCCTCGCGAGCGATCTGGGCCAGCATCCGTGCCGTTGTCGTCTTGCCGTTCGTGCCGGTGACGAGCGCGCAGCCGTGGCCGAGCTGGCGCGTTAGCGTACCCGCCAGCGCCGGATCGATGTTCTGCGCGACGGCGCCCGCGATCGCCGTGCCCCCGCCCCGGCGCAGGGCGCGGCTGCTCGCCCCGGCCAGCCGTCCGGCGGCGATAGCAGCCCAGGTTCTGGGATTCACGAGGCTAGGATAGCGGGTATCGCGCTGGCGGCGTATGCGCCGGCAGGCCGGCTACCACGCCTCGGTTACCTGAAACACCGGCTGCCTCGCCGCCACGTCCGCGAACGCCCAGGCATCGGCGTCAGTTTCGTTGGCTTGTTGTGGAACATCCGGGCCGAGCTCCTTTCGACGCGCGGCAGCGTTCGCGGGGTGCACCGTAGCAGCGTCTGGGAGGCGATGTAAAACCTCTAGTTGGCACGAAGAGAGGTTCCGCTCACCCGCCCAGGATACCCCCAAAGCGAAGTCCCCACGGCGTCGCGGCTACGGTGGTAGACACGGCGAGCGTGGCCAGTGATCGCAGAGGCCACACCCCTCTCACGCCGTGGCCGATCTGGAGATACCACGCCCTGGCGAGGAATGCGCCCCCGACTACTGCTAGTGGAATCGTCGCGACCTGCAACGCAGGCGCAATGGCGAGCCCGACCTCGGGCGCTACCGAGAAGGCCGCGCGCCCGGCAGCACTCAGCACCAGGGCGAGGCAGCAGGCCAGTGAGCGGCCGCAGCACCCTCTCGAACTCAAGGAATCGTCCCATCCGTCGCTCTCCTTCTACTGTGCCGACGGCCGGAAGCCGCGCAGCCGCAACGAGTTTGCCATGACGGAGACGGAGCTGAGCGCCATCGCGCCCGCGGCCAGCATCGGGTTCAGGAAGCCAAACTCGCCGAGGAACGGCTCCAGCCCCGCTGGCACGCCGCCGTTGGAGAAGATCGGGTAGAGCACGCCGGCGGCAAGCGGGATCAACGCCGTGTTGTAGGCGAACGCCCAGAAGAGGTTCTGCCGGATCGTCCGCATCGTCTGCTTGCTCAGCCGGATCGCGGTGGCGATGTCGCGCGGGTCGCCCTTGATCAGCGTGATGTCCGATGCCTCCATCGCCACGTCTGTGCCCGTGCCGATGGCGATACCGATGTCCGCCTGTGCCAGCGCCGGCGCGTCGTTGATGCCGTCGCCCACCATAGCGACGACCTCGCCCTGTTCCTGCAGCGCGCGCACCTGCGCCACCTTCTCCTCCGGCAGCACCTCGGCCATCACCCGTTCGATGCCGGCCTGGCGCGCGATCGCCGCCGCTGTGCGCCGGTTATCGCCCGTCAGCAGCACCACCTTGATGCCAGCCGAGAGCAGGCCGCTGACGGCTTCGCGCGCCTCCGGCTTCAACGTATCGGCGACGGCGATGATGCCGGCCATCTGATCGTCGACAGCGATGAACATCGGCGTCTTGCCGTCATTTGCTAACGCTTCCGCTTGCTCCGATAGGCCGTTCAGATCGTATGGCTGTCCCGATGAACGCCCGTTATTCTGCATCAGCTTCGCGTTGCCCAGCAGCAGCCGGTGGCCGTCTACCTGCGCTTCGATGCCGTGGCCCGGCAGCGCTTGAAACTGCTCCGCCTCGACGAGCGTGATCCCCCGCGCCTTCGCCTCCGCCACGATCGCCTCCGCCAGCGGATGCTCGGAGCCGCGTTCGGCGCTCGCAGCCAGCCGCAGCAGCTCATCAGCGGCCAGGCCGTCGGTTGCCACCACATCTGTCACCGATGGCTTCCCTTCTGTAATCGTGCCCGTTTTGTCCAGCACCACGGTGGTGATCTTGTGCGCCGTCTCCAGCGATTCGCCGCCGCGGATCAGGATGCCGTGCTCCGCGCCCTTGCCCGTTCCCACCATGATCGCCGTCGGCGTCGCCAGGCCGAGGGCGCAGGGGCAGGCGATGATCAGCACGGCCACAGCCGTTAGCAGCGCGAACGTAATCGCCGGCGACGGCCCGATCGCCAGCCAGACGGCGAACGAGCCCAGCGCGATGACGAGCACCGCCGGCACGAAGTAGGAAGCGATGACATCGGCCAGCCGTTGGATCGGCGCTTTCGAGCCCTGCGCCTCTTGGACGAGTTGGATGATCTGCGCCAGGGCGCTCTCCCTGCCCACCTTGGTCGCTTGAAACCGGAAGCTGCCGGTCTTGTTCATCGTCGCGCCGAACACCTCGGCATCGGGTTCCTTGTCGACCGGCAGGCTCTCGCCAGTGAGCATCGATTCGTCGACCGACGACTGGCCCTCCACCACCACGCCATCGACTGCGATCTTCTCGCCGGGGCGGACGATGACGATGTCGCCCGCGACGACGTCTTCGATCGGCACGTCCAGCTCCTCGCCATCGCGCACGACGCGGGCCGTCTTCGCCTGCAGACCCATCAGCCGCTTGATCGCGGCGGAGGTTTGGCCCTTCGCGCGCGCCTCCAGCCAGCGCCCGAAGAGGATCAGCGCCACGATCACGGCGGCGGTCTCGAAATAGACGTCCGCGCTGACGCCCGCTGCACCCTCGATCAGGCCGGGCCAAACCGTGGCCACGATGCTGTAGAAGTAGGCGACGCTGGTACCGACGGCGATCAGCGTGTTCATGTCGGTCGAACGGTGGCGGCCGACCTGCCAGGCGCCGCGGTAGAACCGCGCTCCCGCCCAGAACAGCACCGGCGTCGCCAGCGCCCAGGCGATCATGTTGATCGCGCCCGGCCGAACCGACGAGAGGCCCGGTATGTGCGCGCTCTGTGCCAGCACGATCAGCGTGACGCCGATAGCAGCGGAGAAGATCACGCGCAGCCGCAGGTCGCGCTCTTCTTTGGCCCGCTCCGCCGCCTCCGTGTCCTCTAGCTCCGCCGACGCGTCGATCTCGCGCACCAGCTCATAGCCGGCGGCGCGGGCGGCGTCGCGTAGCGTATCGAGTTGGACGGCCGGCGCATAGGCGACGGTTACGCGCTCCGTTGCCAGGTTCACCTGCGCCCGCTCGACGCCTTCGACAGCTAGCAGCGCGTCCTCGACGCGCTTGACGCATGATGCGCAGGTCATGCCCCGCACCGCGAACGTCTTGGTTACTGGCTTCGCCTCATAACCGGCGGCTTCGACAGCGGCGTAGAGGTCGGTGACTGTGGATACGTCAGGTTCGTAAGTGACCGTCGCCTCCTCGGTTGCCAGGTTCACCGCCGCTTTCGTCACGCCGGGCACCTTCGAGAGGGAGCCTTCGACCCGCCCGACGCACGACGCGCAGGTCATGCCCCGCACCGGGATGGTGACACGTTCTTCGGTCTTAGTTGCCATGATGTACCTCTTTCCGCTCGGTGGCACCGGCGAGCACGGCGCGTTCCTCCTGATGTTCGCTTGTCACGGCCTCAAGCGCACTTCCACCCGCAACGAATACCATGCCTCGGATGAATGTACTGTAGCTGTAGTCCGTGCCCTTCTCTTCCAGCGGAACCCAGCAGCGACGCCTCACGTCGCCGCGAGATATCGCATCCAGGAAGCGAGCGAATGGGTTCTGGCCGGCCATATGCCAGTCCATCACGGCGCAGCGCCCGCCGGGGTTGAGCAACGCCCAAGCACGCTCGAACGCCAGCTCCCATTCAGGGATCACGGTAAGCCCGAGCGTGCAAATCAGCTTGTCCACGCGCTCGATGCCAGCCTTCTCCTTGAGCAGATCTGCGGACAGCGTACGGGCGTCGGCCTGGATCAGCCTAACGTTCTCCCAACCGCGGCGCTGCGCCTTCCTCCGCGCCTTGGCCAGCATGCCCTGGGAGTAATCCAGGCCGATGAGGAGGCCTTGCTCGCCGATGCCCTCCTGAATGTACGGAAAGTTCAGCCCGGTTCCACAGGCGAGATCCAGCACGGTATCGCCGGGGCTGAGCCGAAGCTGCGCAACCGCCTGCCGGCGTGGCCCGCCGGACCCTGCCGAGCCGATGTCATAAAAAGGTGAGATGAAATCGTACCAACTCATCGTTCCGTATTCCTCGCGCTGCTAACAGGCTCAACCTGCTCCAGCATGGAGATGCGTTGCCAGCCGGAAAAGCCCTTGAGCCGAACCTTTCGTGAGGGCCCGAAGCGCCAGCCAGCGGGCGGGTCGAGGAGGGATCGAATCCCCTCAGATATAGCGATCTCACCGCCGCTTGCGCGCCCCATGATCCGGGCTGCCATGATCACCGTCTTGCCATAGTAGTCAGCATCCTCCACGATCACTTCACCTGCGTGCAGCCCGATGCGAACAGGCAGCTTCGCATCGTCATCGTCATAGGACTGTATGTCTACAGCGCAGGCGAGCGCGGGCCTGGGCTCGGCAAAGGCCGCCATCACCCCGTCACCAAGCCGTTTTACGGCGTAGCCAGCGTGACGCTCGACGAGTTGCTGTTGCCGGCCGAGCTCGGTCAGCATCAGCGCCTGTGCCGATTCTTCGCCAATCTGCTCGATTAGTTGCGTCGAGTCCTGAACATCTGTGAAGAGGATCGTTACGCTCCCTGTCGGGATGGTTGGGGCTGCGGCGGGGTTTCCGCGGCTATCGACGAGTTGCGATGGCGGCGCGTCAGCCTCATCTCCCACGCCCAGTTCGAGGAACGCCTGCTTGCAGGAAAGCGCGCAGAAGTAGTACGTGCGGCCCCTCACCGAAGCGGTTGCCGGTGGCTGCTGCTCGTCCACAGCCATACTACAGACTGGATCTATCGCCATGATTCCTTGTGTTTCCTTACTTATTCGCCAGCTCGTAGAGCTCCAGCAGCTCGCCGATCACCTGCTCGTCGCGACCGTCCCGCACGCCCTCGATGACACAGGTGTGGAGGTGCCCGTCGAGCAGCACCGCCTCTAGCTTCTCGATCGCTCGCCGGACGGCATAGGTTTGCTTGAGGATGTCGACGCAGTACGTGTCTTCTTCGATCATACGCCGGATCCCACCGAGATGTCCTTCAATGTAGTTCAACCGCTTGAGCGCGGCCTTGCTGGTCGTGGATTGCATAATGTTGCTCCTTACCCACACCCCCTGGGTAGGGGTTTATATCCAGAATACCTAGTCGAAGCCAGCGCGTCAAGTGCTCGGGAGGATAGTGGCTCTGGTGAAGAGGCTCGGACTGATCATTAGTTATGGTCCTGGCTTCGCTCGCTAGCCGCTGTAATTCCAGCCGGTGTAGCTCGATGTCAGGGGCTCGGCGTCCCGAACGAGCCGGCCGTCCAGCACAGCCCCGATGACGATCGTGTGGTCGCCAACAGGCACGAATTCTTCAGCCCGGCACTCCAGCCACCCCATGGCGGCCTCTAACACGGGACAGCCGTCCGCCGTCGTGGTGTACGGGATGCCCTCTAGCTTGTGGTGGACCTCAGTCGCGGCGGTTCCAGCCCGGCCTTTAATCTTGGCGCCGTAGTAAGGCTGGGCGAACTTAGACGCGAGCTCCATGCTGTGCTCCTCCTTGGATAGGAGGTTGACCGTAAACACCCGGCTGGTGCGCACGTTTTCCAGCGTGTGGGCATCGTTCTCGAAGGAGACTGCCACCAGGCGGGGCTCGAATGAAACCTGCATCACCCAGTCCGCCATCATAGCGTTAACGTCGCTGTCGCCTGCGGAACCCACGATGTAGAGGCCGTACGGCATCTGGTTCGTCACCTTTATAACTTGCGCTGCTTCCATAATGAAGCCTCCTATTCGTTTAGATGTCACTGCTGGCAGCGCAAGGTGCGGGCTGCCTGGCTGAAGCCCGCACCTGCTGCCGCGTTGAACCGCCTTAGCCAAGGACGAATGCGGCTCCCGGGATCCGGCGCACCAGCGGGTGGCGTCCGATGAGCGCGTCGAGGCCCATGATGCGTCCGGCGCCGAGTGCACCTAACGCGCCGAGCACGAGTACGTAGA
>JADFKB010000016.1 GCA_022565155.1 Chloroflexota bacterium
AGGAGACATTAAAGGGTGAGACTGTTTGGGAGGGCCTTGTGCAGGTCTTTAACCTCATCGATCATCCAAAGGCCACTGTCTGCTATGCTTGGTCTCACGCCGTCGACGACAGCACGAAGCGACGCTTTGTGGCTGTGCTGCACCAAGAGCCAGTTACATCACCAGGGGCGGCTGTACGAGCGGATATCATCCAGCAAGCTTGACTGGGCCACTTATGGTTAGCTTCTCACTCGTGAAGCACAGCGCTTAGCGCGAGAAACCTGGGTCACACCAGCCGCAACTCAACCGGCCGCCGGCGCCTCTGCTATACTGCGCCGCGATGTTCTACCGCACGCCGGTCCAGTGGACCGCGATCTTCGTCTTGGCGGCCGCATCGCTGGCGTTCTGGGCGCGCTTTGCGCTAGGGCATTTCGGAGTCGTCTAGGAAGCCACGGTGGTCACCCGACGCGATCCTTCAGTCAGGCACGATCCAGTCCGGCGGAACCGTTAACTCATCGTTGCCGCCCATACTGATTGCTCCCCGGACCTGGTAAGAGCCGTCAGGATTCCTGCTAGCTATGGTGACCCCCCTGAATACCGAGCCAGTTAGAGTCAGCCCGCCAACTTCGAGGTGGCCGATCTTGAGGGTGACGCGGTCTCCTGGCGAATAGGTCGACGTGGGTGGATGTGCTTTGGTCGCCGGCTCCGGCATAGAGCGGATGTAGTCCTCAACCTTATCGTGGACTGTAGGCGCCTGCTGGAAGTGGGTGAGTTCTAGGACTTTGGTGACCACATCTTCGCTCGGATTGACGACGACGAGCTCGTCCGGCGGCCCCTCTTGAAATGCGCGGCGCAGGAGGTCCTTGGAGTGAAAGTCGGTTGGTGCGAAGGAGTAGCCGATCACGACGAGCCGCCGGCACTTCGACAACGTTAGCTCTGCTCGGGTCCATAACATATCAAACAGCGGTTCCGCGAGGCTACGTTCCTTGTTTAGGACCGGTGTTACCAACACCGGGTCGATGAGCCAGCCGTCAAAGTCTGGGGGTTGCGCCAGCCACCAGTGACCACGGATCAGGATGACAGCGTCGCGTCTAGAGTCGGGGAGATCAGGTGGCGTGTCGCCGAAGAGGTCAGGTTGGCGCTTGGCGAGGTCGCGCAACTCGGGCGGAGCAGGACCCATCCAGAAGCGTCGAATCGGCAGGAACCTGAACCAGTTGAGCGACCCGTGTAACTTGAGAAATGGCGTCTCATACAGAGCGTTCGACGGATGCGCGTAGAACCGAGCGCCATCAACGTATCGTGCGACGCCAGCCTGTTGCAGTTGGAGTTCTGAGAACTTAAACCCGTAAGCAAGGGGCCGGTTCCAGTTGAAGTGGCTGTATGCTAGCTCCTCTTCTGTTACCTGCAGGCTGGTCGGGTCGCTACCCAAGGTGGACGGAATGCTCCCTCTTACGCCCGATGCGAGCTCTAGAACCGACTCGATAATGCAGTCGTAGTTGAAGCTGAGGACAGTTGCTTCCTCGGTGTGGATGACACGGCCGAGCTCGCGCATCGTGTGGTCAGAAAACGCATGACTTTCGAATTGGCTGAGATACTCGGCAAGGAACGACTTGAGCAAGAATTCGATCTGCGCCAATTGCACTGAGCGCTCCTGCTTGCCGGCGCGATAGGCTACTGCCGGCTGGAGTTGGAGCGTTGTGAAGAGCTCTTCGAGGTCAAAGGGCTCCCTCTGAAGGCGATCCCGGTCTCTCTTGAAATGCGTTGCAACGAAGTCGTACAGGGGCTGGAGCCGCTCAGTGTACTGACGACCGGAGAACTGTTTCGCCTGGAGGGCGACCCGGAAGAAGTTAGTCGCGAGCGGCGGGCGCAGTCCATCCCATGCTTCAAGCGACTGGTTCGCTCCCGCACCGAGTATGTATACTGTTTCGTCGATGCTCATAGCCTGCCGCGATGATAACAGATGGGCCAGTTTGACAGCCACGCTGACAGCCACACCGACGAACGGCGGCGAACTGTGGCGAACGAAACGGGTCGGAAATCAGCGACCTGAATAAGAAACGGAACGCTATCGGACAGCGGCGTACATAGTGGGCAGAACTTAAAATCCGCCGTCCCGAAAGGGATTTGTGGGTTCGATCCCCACCCCCGGCACCAACGCTAAACAGGCCGGCGCCCTCATGAGACCCCGCTCAGCAAATGATAGACCGGGCGTTGGCAGCGTGGCTAAGCCGACCAGATCGCTAGCGAAACGGGTGATCCATGATCAGAGCCTCGTTGAGGCGCATCCCGTGGGCGCGCACGGCGTACGCGCACGCGCTCTCGACGCTCGAACGGATCGTGCCGCTTCCAGCGCCTCGATACATTCAGGGAACACCGGCCATAGACGATGGCGGGCATGGTGCGTTTTACCGACTCACTGCCGAGACACTAGGCAGCGCTGCCGTGTCGCCCGAGACCAAGGACTTCGTCATCGGCGTACTCAGTCGATTGACACCGATTGAGGAGTTGGAGCTGCAGCAATTGAAGATGCGTGCAGGGCTGGAGAAGTTTGGCGCTCACTGGCGCCACGCGAGCCTGCTTACGCTACTCAGCGCCGCCTCGTACTTCATTCAACCCGACAACTATCTGGAGATCGGCGTGCGGCGTGGCTACAGCGCCGCGGTTGTTGCAGCGATGTGTCCATCATCCAATATCTATGGCTTCGATCTTTGGGTGGAGGACTACGTCGATGTCCCCAATCCCGGCCCAGACTTCGTGCGCGGGGAGCTAGTCAGAGCTGGCCATCAGGGCACAGCAACGCTCGTATCCGGCGATAGTCGTTCGACCGTTCCGAAGTTCCTCGCCGGGCACCCGGACCTGTTCTTCGACATGATCACCATCGATGGGGTGAAGAGTATCCGTGGCGCGGCGTTCGATTTCGCGCACGCGTTGCCCCGGCTCAAGGTCGGCGGCGTGGTGGCTTACGATGACCTGCCGGTCAAACCACTGTTGCGGCGGGTCTGGAATCGCCTGGTCTGCGATGATGACCGGTTCGTGAGTTGGGAATTCCTAGACGGGAATATGGGCGTGGCGGGAGCGATCCGTGTGAAAGAATAGTCAATCGCCGGCACCCGCGACAACAGCGGCGTCACAGTGTGCACAGCATCCCTCATGCACTGGACAACTTGCGGTAGCATGCCTGACCTAGAATCCGCCGTCGCGAAAGGGATTTGTGGGCCTGGCCGCTGGAGGCGGCTTCCAGCCTCGCCCCGGCACTGAGGGTTAGCGCGGCGTGGTAGTCTAGCTGCGTGTCCTGCTGCTGTCATTTGCCGCCATGCCCGCCCTAACGCCCCTCCCGCCGCAGCCCGCGGACGTGCCCTGGCCGACGGACGAATGGCCGGAGGGAGACCCGCCGCCTGGTGTCGACGGCGAGGCGCTGCAGAAGCTGCTCGACGCCACGTTCGCGGAGCCGCAGCCGCCGACGACGGTGCAGACCAACGACCTGCTGATCGTGCATCGAGGCCGCATCGTCGCCGAACGCTACGCGCAGGGCATCGGCCCGGACGATCCGCAGCCGTCATGGTCGATGGCGAAGAGCATCCTGCACGCGGCCGTCGGCGTGCTGGTGCGCGACGGCAAGCTGGAGATCGCCGCGCCGGCGGCCGTGCCGGAGTGGCAGGAGCCCGGCGACGCGCGGGCGCAGATCACGCTCGATTCGCTGCTGCACATGACGTCCGGCCTGCGCTTCGCCGAGGACTACGTCGACGCCGGCGTCTCGGACGTGATCGAGATGCTGTTCCAGCCCGGCGCCGACGACACGGCCGCCTTCGCCGCAGCGTTCCCGCAGGACCACCCGCCGGACAGCGTGTTCAACTACTCCAGCGGCACCAGCAACATCATCTCCGGCATCGTCAAGCGCATCGTCGGCGCGGGCGACGAGTACGTCGCGTTTCTCCGGCGCGAACTGTTCGACCGCATCGGCATGACGACGGCGATGCCGAAGTGCGACAACTCCGGTACCTGGATCGGCTCCTCGTACTGCGATGCTACGCCCCGCGACTTCGCGCGCTTCGGGCTGCTCTACATGCGCGACGGCGTCTGGGACGGCCAGCGCCTCCTGCCTGAGGGCTGGGTAGACTACGCCCGCACGCCGGCGCCCCGGCAGCCGATCGAGGGCGAACGTGGCTACGGGGCGCACTGGTGGCTCTGGGAAGACGGGCTGGGGACGTTCCTGGCCGGAGGTTACGTCGGGCAGATGATCTACGTCGTGCCCGCGCTTGACCTGATCCTCGTGCGCAACGGCGACACGCCGGTCGAACGCCGCTTGCACATGGTGCGGCTGCACCGCCAGATCATCGACCTGTTTCGCAGCGCCTAGCGGCGCCCTGGACGCCGCGTCTAATCCTGGCCCGGCGCTGCCGCCCGCCCGTACCTGCTACCATGTCGCTTGTCACGTAACCGCGTGTGAGGAGGGGAAGATGGACGCAGCGGAGACGCTCGCAGGGCTGTTCGCAGGCAAGACCGTCGAGGAGCAGAAGGAGTTGCTTGCGCAGCTCGAGCGCGCCGGCGCAGCCATGTACCGCTCGTTCGCCGAGATCGAGACAGATCCCGCGAAGAAAGAAGCGCTGCTCGCCGCCGCCGCGCGCGAGGAAGAGAACGCGGACGTGCTGGACGGCCAGGCCGGCGGCTGAGGCAACGAAGCATGGACGAGTACTCCGAAGCGAACCGACGCCACTGGGATGAGGTCGTGCCGATTCATGTCTCCTCGGAGATGTACGACGTGGCAGGCTTCAAGGCGGGCGAGTCGAGGTTGAAGGCAGTCGAACTGGAGGAGTTGGGCGACGTGCGCGGCAAGTCGCTGCTGCACCTACAGTGTCAGTTCGGGCTGGATACGCTCTCCTGGGCGCGGGAGGGCGCGGTCGTCACCGGCGTCGACTTCTCCGCCCCGGCGATCAAAGCCGCCCGCGCGCTCGCCGGCGAGACCGGCATCGACGCGCGCTTCGTCGTCTCGGACGTCTTCGCGTTGCCGAAGAACCTGGACGGCACGTTCGATATCGTCTTCACATCCTACGGCGCGCTCAACTGGCTGCGGGACATGGACGCCTGGGCGCGGGTGGCCGCCCACTTCGTCCGGCCGGCCGGCACGCTCTACCTCGCCGAGTTCCACCCGTTCGCTTCGGTCTTCGACGACGCGCCGGACGTGACGGAGCTGCGCGTCCACTACCCGTACTTCGCCAGCGGCGAGCCGGTGCGGAGCGAAGACGATGGCACCTATACCAACCGAGAGGCATCGGTCGAGAACAAGCTCACGTACGACTGGCCGCATCCGATCAGCGAGGTGCTGACCGCCCTCATCGACGCCGGCCTGCGCATTGAGTTCCTGCACGAGTTTCCCTTCAGCATGTACCAGTTCCTGCCGTTCACAGAGGTCGTCGCGGACAAGAAGGTTCGCCTAACGAAGCACGATGGCTGCGTGCCGCTGCTGTACTCGATTAAGGCAACGAAGCCGGAGGTGTCAGGATCGTAGGATGAAGAGCGATCAGAAGGCAACCAAACGTTGCATTCTTCTCCTGGTACCCGATCTGCTGTTCCAGTCGCGGCTGCGGGAGCAGGCGAGCGCGCTCGGCTACGATACGGCGCTGGCCGATACGCCAAGCAGCGTCGAGACGGCATTGGAAGCTAACCCCAACCTCGTCGTCATCGACCTGCATGCCGATGGCATCGATTGGCGGAGCGCAGTGGCGTCAGCGAATGAGAGCGGTGCGCCGGTGCTGGCGTTCGGGCGGCACACCGAGCCGCAGCTTCTTCGCTCGGCGCGCGAGGCTGGCTGCAAGAAAGTTGTGCCGCGCTCGCAGCTCGTCGAAGAGCTACCGCAGCTCATCACCGAGTGCGCGCGAGCGTAATGTGAAACCGTAATCTGAGGCAATGTAAGGCAAGGTGAAGCCGAGCCGGATTGCTACCCCGGCGCGGCTTCCGCGGTTAGCAGTGGAAGGCGAACCTTCCCGGTCAGCTGGTGGAGCTGTATGAGAGTAGTCGCAGCTTAGACGGAGCTGGCGGGTGATGTCGGGCGTGGCGCCGACAGGCGTCTGAATCTACTACGTAGTCGGGGCATACCTGACATTGGCTGCTGCTATACTTTGAGCGATGGCCGCAATCGCCACTACGTACGAAGTTGTCATCGGCATCGAGGTGCACGCCCAACTGCTGACGAAGAGCAAGATGTTCTGCTCTTGCAGCAAGGACTACTTCGGTTCGCCTGCCAACAGCCACGTTTGTCCCGTCTGCCTCGCGCTGCCCGGCGTGCTGCCGGTGATCAACCGGCAGGCGGTTGAGTACACGATCATGACCGGTCTGGCGTTGCACTGCACGATTCCAGAGCAGGCCAAGTTCGACCGTAAGAACTACCATTACCCGGACTTGATGAAGGGCTACCAGATCTCCCAGTACGATCTGCCGCTCTGCCTGGACGGCTGGCTCGAGGTCGATCTCGACGGCGAGACGAAGCGGATCGGCGTCACGCGCGTCCATCTGGAGGAGGACACGGCGCGCAGCATGCACCGCTCTAACGCTGCAGGGGAAAAGTACAGCCTGATCGATGTCAACCGTTCCGGTGTGCCGCTGATGGAGATCGTATCGGAGCCGGACGTGCGCTCGGCGAAAGAGGCGCGGCTCTACGTGATGAAGATACAGCAGATTCTGCGGTATTTAGGTGTCAGCCAGGCGAATCTAGAGGAAGGCAACATGCGCTGCGAGCCGAACGTCAGCCTGCGCCCGCTAGGCCAGGAGGAGTTCGGCTCGAAAGTTGAGTTGAAGAATCTGGGCAGCTTCCGCGCCGTCGAACGCGCGGTGCAATTCGAGATCGAACGGCAGAGCAAGCTCCTCGATAACGGTGAGCCGGTCGAGCAGGAGACGCGCGGCTGGCGCGACGACAGAGGCGTCACGGTCAGCCAGCGCGGTAAGGAGCTGGCGGAGGATTATCGCTACTTCCCGGAGCCGGATTTGCCGCTGCTGGCGATCAAGCCGGCCTATGTAGAGGAGTTGCGCGCGCGGCTGCCGGAGCTGCCGGACGCCAAGCGGGTGCGTATCGCCAAGCAGTACGGACTCAGCCCCTACAATGCGAACCTGCTTACGGAGACGGGCGAGTGGGCGGACTACTACGAGCGGGCAGTGGCCGTCGATCCAGGTGAGGGAGACGTTACAGCTCGCAGAGCCAAGACGATCGCGAACTGGATGCTGCAGGACTTCGCCCACATCGTCAATTCTCAAGAGGCCACCTTCGCCGGCCTCACGGAGAAGGTACCTGCCCAGCAGTTGAACCAGCTCGTTCAACTGATCGAGGCAGACACGATCTCGACATCGGGAGCGAAGAGCGTCTTTGCAGAGATGGTCAGCTCCGGCAAGCCGCCGCAGCAGATCGTCGAGGAGCAGGGGCTGACCCAGATTAGCGCGTCGGACGAGATCGCGAGCATGGTCGATCAGGTGATCGAAGCGAATCCGGACCCTGTCGCCGACTACCGCGGCGGCAAGGAGGCCGCGATCGAGTTCCTCGTCGGCCAGGTGATGCGCGAGACTCGCGGCCGGGCGAAGCCGGAGCTTGTGCAGAAGCTGCTACAAGAGCGGCTCAGCAGCGGCGAATGATCTGTATAGTCTTCTTCTCCAGTACCGTAGCTGTGGTATAATCCGGACATGCGATTCCTCAAGGTCGATCCCAGCTTCGTCAAATGGCTCTACTATGGGATGCACATCAAGCGGTGGCTGCTTCTGCTGCTGGTTGGAGTCGCCATCATGGGCCTCGGATTCGGCTACTTCCTGCGCGAGGTCTACTTCTCTTACACCTTCCCATCCTGGGTCTACTACGGCACGCTGCAGTTTCTGCCCAGATACATTCGCGGCGTCCTCTTCGTCGGCTTTAGCGGCGGCCTGATCCTCTTCGCGGTCTGGCAGTTGAATCGATCGCTGCTCTCGGCCTTCATACGGCCGGGCAATGAGGAGAGCCTGGTTAACATCATCTACAACCACCGCTACCTGCGTCGCGGCCCGAAGATCGTCGCCATCGGCGGCGGCACGGGGCTATCGACGCTATTACGCGGCCTTAAGGAGCACACCGGCAACCTCTCGGCCATCGTCACTGTCGCCGACGACGGTGGCAGCTCCGGCCGATTGCGCCGCGATATGGGCCTGCCGCCTCCGGGCGACCTGCGCAACTGCATCGCCGCGCTGGCCGACGCGGAACCGCTGATGACCAAGCTCTTCCAGTATCGATTCGACGAAGGGACCGGCTTGGAGGGCCATAGCTTCGGCAACCTCTTCATCGCCGCGATGACCGAGGTCACCGGCAACTTCGAAGAGGCCATCCGCGAAACCAGCCGCGTCCTGGCCGTCCGCGGCCAGATTCTGCCCTCCACGCTCACCAACGTCACGCTCTCCGCCGTCACGGATGACGATGAGGCGATTCACGGCGAGTCCCAGATCACGGAGCGGGGCGGCAAGATCAAGAAAGTCTTCATCAACCCGGAGAATGCCCAGGCCAATCCGGAAGCGATCCGCGAGATCCTCAACGCGGACATGGTGATCGTTGGGCCGGGGAGCCTCTTCACCAGCGTCCTGCCCAACCTCCTCGTCGACGGCATCGGCCGCGCGATCGAGATGTCGAAAGCGCTGAAAGTCTACATCTGCAACGTCGCTACCGAGCGCGGTGAGACCGATACGTTCTCCGTCAGCGACCACTACGAGGTGCTGAACCGGCACGTGAGCGAACAGCTCTTCAACTACGTCGTAGCCAACAGCAACATCGACCATGCTAGCTTGCCGGAGGCGTGGCATTCCGAGCCCGTGCGCATCGATCACGTCGGAATGAATGGGGCAGTGATCGTTGCCGCGGATGTCGTCAGCGAGGAGAACCGCTACCATCACGATACGAAGAAGCTGGCATCGGTTCTGATCGGCCTCTTCTACCAGCGCCGCGAAATAGACCAAAAGCCGCCTGAGGCGCAGCGCGCGCGCGAAAAGGCTGCGGTATCATAGAGCGACGGAACGGGGAGAGACGGAACGGGTGTAATGCCGTTTGAAAACTATTTGAACCTGGCCCAGCTGGTCATCTCGATCGTGCTTATCGTCGTCGTCCTGCTGCAGACGCGCGGCGGCGATATCGGCGCGGCGTTCGGCGCCGGCGGTGGTGGCGGCTCTTCGTTTCGCACGCGGCGCGGCTTGGAGAAGACGCTTTTTCAACTGACGATTATTCTCGCCTTCGTCTTCGTCGCCATGTCCGCGGTGAGCGTCCGATACTCGTAGCCTCTCGCGCCGGGTGAGCAGGCGATGAGCAGCGCCTTTCGCCCCCGCTGGCCTCTCATGCTGATGCTGATCGCCGGCGTCGGCATCGTCATCGGCCTCACGTACCTTCCCTCCGAACCATCCGGCAAGGCGCTGCCCGCGCAGGGCGGCAGCTACGTGGAAGGAGTGGCCGGCGAGCCGTCTCTGATCAACCCGCTCTTTGCCGCCTTCAACGACGCCGACCGCGACCTCGCCTCGCTCGTCTTCTCGGGACTGGTGCGTCTGGGGCCGAAAGGCGATGTCCAGCCGGATATTGCTGATACCCCGAACGTGACGCCGGACGGCCTCAACTACATCTTCGAGCTGCGCCCGGACGTCTTTTGGCACGACGGCGAGCGGCTGGACGCCGATGATGTGCTCTTCACCGTCCGCACGATCCAAGACCCGGACTTCGCCGGCGACCCGGTGCTGGCAGACCTCTTCCGCGGCGTAGAGCTGGAAGCGCGCGACGGCCTGACCGTGATCATGACGCTGCCGGCACCGTTCGCGCCGTTTCTGGCGCGCGGCGCGACGGTCGGCATCCTGCCGGAGCACCTGCTAGACGGAGTGAGTGCCGCCGCCTTGCGCGACGCGCCGTTCAACCGGCGGCCGATCGGCAGCGGGCCGTTCACCCTCGTCGATCTGACATCGAGCGGAGCAGTGTTGGAGCCGTTCGATTCCTACCACCTGGGCCGCCCTTTCCTGGAACGGTTGGAGCTGCGCTTCTATCCCGACGACGGCGCGCTGCTGAACGCGCTGGTGAACGACGTGGTGGACGGCGCGCTGTTTCGGCCCGGCATCGGTAGCGATGAGATCGCGCTGATCGAGGGCGATGAACGCTGGGTGCGCCGAGTGCTGCACACCACAACGTATAGCCTGGTCTACCTAAACGCGCTCTCTGCTCCTTTTGATGACCAGTTCGTCCGCACCGCCCTGCAGCGCGGCCTGGATACGGCAACGCTCATTGAGAGCGTGCTGGACGGCCAGGCTGTACAGCTCGACAGCCCGATCGTTCCCGATTTGTGGGCTCACGTTGGCTCGCCGGAGGAGTATGGCTACGATCCGGTATTCGCCGGGACACTGCTGGATACGGCTGGCTGGATGCTGGAGGACGGTGTGCGGATGAAGGAGGGTGAACCCCTTCGGATTATCCTTGCCGCCAGCGATGACACGGTGCAGGTGGAAGTAGCGGAGGAGCTGGCGCGGCAGTGGCGCGAACTCGGCATCGAGGTAGAGCTGCAAGTGCGCGGCGCCAGCCAATTCGTGGAGGGCGTCCTTCTGCCCAGAGCGTTCCACGCGGCGCTGGTTACCGTCGATCCCGGCCCGGATCCAGACCCGTATCCGCTCTGGCACAGCTCGCAGGTGTTTGGAGACGGGCGCAACCTGGCTAGCTTCTCTGACCCCGACGTCGATAGGCTGCTCGAGAACGGCCGCCAGGCGTCCTCGGCCGCCGATCGGGCGGAGGCCTATCGGCTGTTTCAGGAGATCTTCGCCCGAGAGCAGCCGGCGGTGTTGCTGCACACGCTCACTTACCAGTATGTTGTGCGGGCAGATCTACAGGGCGTCAGTCCCGGCCTGCTGCTCAGCCTTAGCTCTCGCTTTGATGACGCCTATCGCTGGTTCATCGAGACGGGGACGCAGGCGGATGAACCAGAGTAACGCCGTTACGAGCGCGATCATCTTGCAGCCGAATGGCTGACACCCATACGATTGGGAGGCGGCGCGCTGGCGCGTCCGTGCCCGGACGTAAGGAGGATACATGACAACCGATCAACAGATACCGTCGAGGGCCGAGCTGTTGGACGCGCTGCGCTCAGGTGAGCAAGAGGCGCTCGCCGAGTTGGGTGCGCTCTCGGAGGCGGCGTTCGAGATCGGCCGCTATGAGAGCGGTTGGAATGGCCGCCAGATTCTGGCCCACTTCGCATCGATCGAATGGACGTACGCGCGCCTGCTCGACATGGCGAAGCAAGCGGCATCGAACAGTGAGCCGCCGTCTGCCAGCGACACGTCTTCAGACGTTACGGCGTCGCAGCCCGAGGCCGAGCGGTCCGCAGGCCGGATGCAAGGCGGCGTCGACGGCTACAACCAGCGCCAGGTCGATAAGCGGGCGCTGGTTGTAGCCGAGCTGCTGGAGGAGTTTCAGCGCAACCGCGCCGCGACGATCGCCGCCGTCGAATCGGCGGATGAATCGCTGCTGCTGACACCGATCACGTCGGCGGGCGGGATCTCCGGCGCGCTCAGCCAGGTGATCTACGCTGTCGCCGTGCTGCACGTGCGCGGCCACGTCAACGATATCGTCGGTTCGTCCTAAGGCGTTAGAGCATGCGCATCGTCTTCATGGGCTCGCCGCAGTTCGCTCTGCCGGCCATAGAGTGGCTGATCGGTAGCGGGCACGAACTGCTTGCCGTCGTCACGCAGCCGGATCAACCGGCCGGGCGGGGGCGCTCGCTGCGGCCGCCGCCGGTGAGCGAGCTGGCGCGCGCCCACGGCTTGCCCGTTCTCCAACCGCCCCGCGTCAACGCGCCGGAATCGCTCGACGCGCTGCGGGCGCTGAAGCCGGAGGCGATCGTGATCGTCGCTTACGGCCAGATCCTGAAGCAGCCGCTGCTGGACATCCCCAGCCGCGGCCTGCTCAACGTCCACGCATCCCTCTTGCCCCGCCACCGCGGCGCCGCTCCGGCGACGGCGGCGCTGCTGGCCGGCGATGCGGAGACCGGCGTCACGATCTTGGAGGTGGTGCTGGCGCTAGACGCCGGACCGATGTTGGCTCGGCGGTCGTTGGCCATTTCGGATGACGCTACGACCGGCAGTCTGAACGAGAAGCTGGCGCCGCTCGGCGCCGAGCTGCTGATCGAGACGCTGCCGGCCTGGGAACGCGGCGAGCTGACGCCGCAGCCCCAGGACGAAGCGCTGGCGACCTATGCGCCAATGGTGCGGCGCGAAGATGCGATCATCGATTGGTCGCTGCCCGCAGCTGATGTCTGGCGGCGCGTGCGGGCTTATTCGCCGTGGCCGGTCGCAACGACCAGCCTCGATGGCCAGGCGCTGCGCGTTCTAGAGGCGTGGCCGCTGGATGTGAGCGTCGATGTGGGTCCTGGTGTTGTCCTGCCGTTGCCGGATGGAGCTGGCGTGCCTGAAGGCGCGGGTTTCGCGGTGCGCTGCGGTGAGGGCGCGCTCGCCGTTATCCGGGCGCAGCGGGCAGGTAGACGCGCACTGTCTGGCGAGGAGCTGTTGCGCGGCGTACGCGGATTGTTGGGGAAGCAGCTGGGAGGGTAGCAGAACGCTCTCGCCAAGCGGCGAGAGCGTTCGCAGTTCCAGCGTTCGGTTACGGCGCTATTCGGGCTGCTTCTCCTCTTCGCCCTCTTCGCCTTCTTCGCCCTCTTCGCCTTCTTCGCCCTCTACAGCTTCTTCGCCTTCCTCGGCCGCAAGCGCCTCTTCCGCCTCAATCTCAGCGGCCAGCTTCGGCGGCGATACCTTGACAACGACCTGGTCCGGGTCCGCCAGCACTTCGACCCCGGCCGGTACCGTCAGGTCGCGGACGAAGCGCGCGTCCTCAAGCTCTTCGAGCGTAGAGATGTCCACCTCGATCTGTTGCGGGATCTCGGCTGGCAGCGCCTCGATCGCTAAGCTGTCCAGGCTCTGGAGCAGCACACCGCCATGGATGTTGACGGCGGGCGCCTCGCCGGTGAGGACGATGGCGACATTGGCGGTAAGCTTCTCCGTCAGCGAGATCTGGAAGAAATCGATGTGCAACAACTGGTCGGTGATCGCGTCGCGCTGGACGCCGCGCATGACGACGGCGCGGGGTTCGCCTTCGCCGCTGATCTGCAGATCGATGATCGCGTTGCGGCTGGCGGTGCGCAGCAGGTTCGTCAGATCGGCGGTCTGCGCCTGCAGCGCCAGCGATTCGGTGTCGCGGCCGTACAGGTGGGCGGGAACGATTCCCTGCCGCCGTAGTGCCTTTACCTTCTTGCCTGTGACCACGCGCGGGTCGACTTGGAGTTGCACATCACCCATGGTGTCTCGTTCTTCCTCCTCAGTAAGTCCAATGCGCCCCAGCGGGCGGTGGGCCGAAACCTCGTCGCAGGGAAGGCCTTCCCTGCGGGCGTTTCGCTCCATGCTCGGGTATCGTTTGCTGTAAGAAACAGACTAGCAGAGGGAGAAAATCAGGTCAAGGCGACGCTAGCGGCCGCCGGGAATCACGCGCAGCCTCCGGCGCCGACGGCTGCGCAGAGCGAAGAGCTGCACCAGCAGCAAACCGGCCACGAAACCGCCGATGTGGGCGAACCAGGCGGTGCCGCCGGCGACATCCGTCGATGTGATGGACGCGACGCCGCTGAAGATCTGGAGGAGGAACCACAAGCCTATCAGGAAAACGGCGGGCACGTGGAACGGTATCCAGAAGAGGATGAAGATCGGCAGAATGGCTGTGACGGTTGCGCGCGGGTAGAGCACCAGGTAGGCGCCGAGCACGCCGGCGATCGCCCCGCTCGCGCCGATCACCGGCGTCAGGTCGCTCTGGTTCAGCGCGACGTGCGCCGCCGTCGCCAACAGGCCGGTGACCAGGTAGAACACCGCGTAGCGCGCATGGCCCATGGCGTCCTCCACGTTGTCGCCGAATACCCAGAGGAAGATCATGTTGCCGCCCAGGTGCAGCCAGCCACCGTGCAGAAACATAGCGGTGAACGGCGTCATCGCTAGACGGGCGCCGTCAGGGCAGAGGGCGTCGATCAGCCGTGGAGAGGTGTTGGGCGAGAGTCCGGCGCCGTCCGTGAGGCAGGCCGGTACGGCGCCCCAGTCGCGGAAGAAGAGATCGAGCTCGGAGAGGAAGCCGAACTGCGCGTTGCCCAGGGTGCTAAGGGTAAGCTGGTACAGGAACACGAAGATGCTGGTCGCGATGATCGTAACGTTGACGTACGGGGTCGATCGCGACTTAACGCTGTCGCCGATCGGGATCATGACTGAGGCCGCCTAGACGTCCTTGCTCCAGAGCAGCTCGCGCCGCCGCGCCGCCTTGTTCAGGTAGCGCGCCAGGACGAAGAGGAGGTCGCAGAGGCGGTTCAGATAGGCGAGGATCGCGGGATTCACCGACTCTCTTTGAGCCAGCGTCACGACCTCACGCTCCGCCCGCCGGCAGACGGTGCGCGCCAGGTGGAGCGCCGACGCCGCGCTCGTCCCGGATGGCAGTACGAACGTCCGTAGCGGCGGCACGCGCGCGTCGTAGTCGTCGATCAGCTCCTCTAGCCACGCCGTCTTCGACGCCTCTAGTTGGATCATGGTGCTCTGCTTCTTGCCTCGCCGCACCGGCTGGTCACTGGCCAGCTCCGCACCGATATTGAAGAGTTCGTTCTGAATCGTGTGGAGCCTGGCGATGACAGTGCGTTGCCGGATGAAGGAGATCGCGAGCCCGAGCGCGGCGTTCAGCTCGTCGATTGTGCCGTAAGCCATTACGCGCAGGTCGTCTTTCTGTACGCGCCGTCCGCCGAAGAGGCCCGTCTCGCCGCCATCGCCGGTGCGGGTGTAGAGCTTGGACTTGGAGCGCCTTTTCGGCACGGGCATTCCGGCTCAGGCGAGGGTAGGCGTTGTTGAGGGCATCATTGTCGCGTCCAGTATACACCGCCCGCCCGCGTTGCGAGCCAGTGGCGATCGCCCCAACACTGTTAACGCGCTTGACATGCTGGGAGCGCTCGTGCTACTCTCCGGCATCACGTAACGAGGAGCAGATTATCGTGATCGAACGGCGCATTCACGGAGTTACGAATCGACAGAACGCGGGCCTGCCGCGTGTCTGTGTCGTTCGTCGCGTCGATGCGCCGGTAGCAGACGGGTTCTGGAGTTCCGAAAGACAGTAAGCAGTCAGAGCAGTAGCCAGAAGGAACACAGGCCCGTCGCAGAAGCGGCGGGCTGTTTGTGTTCTAAGGAGGTGCAGGAATGCTGGAAGGTAAGCTAGTCACGCTGCGGTCGTTGGAGCAGACCGATCTAGATCGTTCGTTTACCTGGGCGAACGACGCCGAAGTGACGCACTTCTTGACGTCGCTGCGTTACCCGTTATCGCGCGCCGACGAGGAGCGTTGGCTGGACGACGCGCCGAGAAACGGCCTCGCCGGCGGCGTGAGATTGGCGATCGACACGAAGAGCGGCGAGCATATCGGCAACATCAACCTGCACCGCGCCCACCCGGAGGACAGCAAGGCCGGCCTGGGCATCATGATCGGCGATACGTCCTACTGGTCGAAGGGCTACGGCACGGACGCGATCATCACGCTGCTGCGATTCGCGTTCCACGAGATGAACCTGCACCGCGTCTGGCTGCAGGTGCTGGAGGACAACGAGCGCGCCATCGCCTGCTATCGCCAGTGCGGGTTCCAGGAGGAGACGCGGCTGCGTCAAGAGGTGTTCCGTACGGGCCGCTACTGGGACGTGTTCACGATGGGCATATTGCGAAGTGAGTTCGAGGCGCTGCACGGCGCGCCGGCTACAGCAGGAGCAGAGGTGTGATGTTAGAGGGCAACCTAGTCAGGCTACGAGCGTTGGAGCCTTCCGATCTAGAGCGAGTCTACAGTTGGATCAACGATCGCGAGGTGACGCGCTACATCGCCGCGCGCTACCCGATGTCGCGGGCGGACGAAGAGCGCTGGCTGCGGGGCAGCTCGCCGAACAGCTTCGGCGGCGGTGTCCAGCTGGCTATCGAAGTAAAGAACGGCGAAGTGCAGAACGGCGGAACGAACGAAGTGGCCCACATCGGCAACATCGACCTCGTCGAAGTGCGGCCGGAGGACCGCAAGGCCGGGCTGGGCGTCATGATCGGCGATAAAGACTACTGGAGCAACGGCTACGGCACCGACGCCGTCGTCACGATACTCCGCTTCGCGTTCCACGAGATGAACCTGAATCGCGTTTGGCTCCATGCCTTTGACTTCAACGAGCGCGCCCAGGCCTGCTATCGAAAGTGCGGCTTTCAGGAGGAGGGCCGGCTGCGGGAGCACTATTACACGGAAGGCCGCTATTGTGATAGCGTTGTCATGGCGGTGCTCAGGCACGAGTTCGAAGCGCTGTACGGCGTGGGTGAAACGGCGGTCGCGGTGGCTGCGAACGTCTGATGAACGGCTTCTATGATCCACTGGTCTACGATGCCAGGGCGCAGGGCGTGCCGGGCGACGTGGAGTTCTTCCTCGGCCTGGCGCACGAGGCGCATGCGGCCGGGCATCCCGTGTTAGAGCTAGCCAGCGGCACCGGCCGCGTCGCCATCCCGATCGCCCAGGCCGGGATTCGCGTTGTCGGCCTCGATCTCCACGCGGAGATGCTCGCCCGCGCGGCGGAGAAGAGCGTCGGGCTGGAGACGGTTCGTTGGGTGGAGGGCGATATGCAGGACTTCGAGCTGCCGGAGCGCTTCGGCCTGGCGTTTATCGCGTTCCGATCATTCCAACATATGTTGACAGTCGAAGACCAGCTATCGTGCCTGCGCTGTATTCGCGGCCACCTCGTCCCGGCTGGCCGGCTGGCGATCGATATCTTTAACCCGGACATCGTCGTCATGGGCCAGTGGCTGGGCGCCAAGCGTGGCGGCATCGAGCGGCGGCGTGACGACTACACCGATCCGCGGTCGGGCCGCACCGTGAAGGCCTGGGAGACGCGGACGTACCACCCTGGGACACAAGAGGTAGCGAGCGATTTTATTGATGAGCGCCTGGATGAAGAAGGCGTCGTCGTCTCGAAGGTCTATCGGGGTTTGAAGCTGCGCTACACATTTCGGTACGAGATGGAGCATCTGCTCGTCCGTACGGGCTTCGAGGTCGAAGCGCTCTACGGCGACTGCTTCGGCGGGGAGTTCGAGGATACCAGCCCGGAGATGGTCTGGGTGGCGCGATTATTGTCGTAGCCGTACGCCTTCGCCGTCGAGCCCGGCTTCGCTGGTCAGGCCACCAGCTTCGCTGGCCTGCCCGGCGTTGGCGCCGTACGCTTTCTAAGGATTCCGCTCGTTGACGATGTTCTCCGCGCGTGGGAGGATCAGGCTCTTCAGTTCGTCCTGAGCGGGCAAGACATACAGCCGCTGCCCGTGGATCGCGTCCAGCACGGCGCCGGCGACGACGCTGGGTGCGTAGCCGGCCGCGAGCCGATGCCGCATGAACTCCATGCGCTCCTTGACAGCAGCAGGCAGCGCTTCGTCGTCGCCGGCCTCAACGTTCGCCGGCTTGTTACGCGTCGAATTGATGATGTTGGTGTTGACGAAGCCGGGGCAGACGACGGAAACGCGCAGTTTCGTGTTCGCCAGGACGAACTGCTGGTGGAGCGACTCGGAGAGAGCGACGACGCCGTGCTTCGAGACGCCGTAGATGCCGGAGCCGCCGAGCAGGCCGGCCATCGACGCCGTGTTCACCACATGGCCTTCCTCGCCAGCGCCGAGCATTCGGGGCACGAAGGCATGGACGCCGTAGACGACGCCCCAGAGGTTCACTCCCAGCACCCATTGCCAGGTTTCTATAGGCTGTTCCCAGAGCGGCTGGCCGCCCGCGCCGCCGACTCCGGCGTTGTTGCAGAGCACGTGCACTGCGCCGAACTCGTCGAAGGCGGCGCCGGCTAACGCCTCGACCTCCTCCCACTTGGAGACGTCCGTCTGCACCGGCAGCACCGTCGCGCCCGCCGCCGCCAGCTTCTCGCTTGCCTCCGTCAGCGCGGGCGCTTCGACGTCGGCCATGACGATGCGCATGCCTTCTTCCGCGAAGCGCTCCGCAAGCGCGAAGCCGATGCCGCTCGCCGCTCCCGTCACCACCGCGGTCTTGCCTGCCAGCTCTTGCATCGCTTCGTCTCCTCCGTATCTCTACTAGGCGTCCGGCTCCTGGCGCACCCAAGTTTCTCGTTCAGCAGTATCACGATCGTACAGTAATCGATTTAACAGCACGCGGTTACGCTCGGGCGGCGCCGGCGGCTCGTTCGCCAGCAGACGCTTGGCGAAGATGATCGCCGCCATGCCCGCCATACCGCCTGAGATCGAGGCGGGTTGTCCAGCGATCTTGGCCGCGAAGGGCGCGGCGGCGACACCGAGGCCGACGAACTGCGGAATCGCGCGCAGCCGCACGCCGGCGAGCGAGATGACGATGAACGCCGCCAGCGCCGGACGCGAGACGGCGAGCATGAACCCGATGCCGTGGGCGACGCCGCGCCCGCCCGTGAAGCGCAGGAACGGCGACCAGTTGTGGGCGGCGATCGCCGCCAGCCCGGCCAGCGACTGCACGGCGCGGCCCTGGCCGGACGCGATGGCGAATGAAGGCCCGAGCAGCCCCTGGCCGATCTCCGCCAGGCCGACAGGCACCACGGCGGCCTTCGATACGCTCTGCCAGATGTTGGACGCGCCGGCGTTGCCGCTGCCGCGCTCGCGAATATCGACGCCGCGCAGCAGCCGGCCGGTCAGGTAGGCGACCGGGATGCCGCCGATGACGTAGCTGGCTAGTATCGTGAGGAGCGCGCGGGCCATCTGGAGGTCAGGCTGCGTTCGTCATGTCGGCTGGCGTCATGCCGGCTGGTCTGCGAGCCGCCGCGCCGCGTCGCCGATCAGGCCCGCAGCTTCTTCGGCGCCCAGCCGCGCGGTGTTGAGCGTCAGGTGGTAGAGCGCGGGGTCGTCCACATCCACTTTGAAGAACTTGCGGTGGAAGCTTACCCGCCCCTTATCGCCCTCGTGAACGAGCTTCGCCGCCTCTTCCTCTGATACGCTGTTCCGTTCGGCGATCCTCCTGATGCGATCTGCCAGCGGCGCGACGAGCAGCGCGTGGATGGTCTGGGGCCGGTCTTGCAGGATCACCTGGCTGCCCCGGCCGATGATCAGCACGTTGTCGTGGCGGGCGAGGCCGCGTACGACTTGTGTCAGCGTGGAGATGTAGCGTTCGTCGGAGACGTCCTCGTGGCTCTCCGCCGCCGCCTCGCTGTAGGTGCGGCCCAACACCACGTCCAGCCCGCTGCTGCCCAGCATCGGGTCCGTGGCGCCGGCCGCAGCGGAACGTTCTAGGAAGTGGCGCAGGGTGTGGGCCAGCCGCTCGCCGATGCTTGCCGTCCGCTCGTCGTGCGAGACGACGGATTCGACAGGCACGCCTAGCTCGCGGGCGGCCTCGACGAGGATCTCCTGGTCTACGTAGTCGATCTGGAGTTGCTGCGCGGCGAGGCGGCCGATCTCGAAGGCGCCGGCGCCGACCTGACTCGAGACGGTGAGTACGGCCATATCGGAACCTCCTCTCGCTGCCGTAGCGCGTGCGGGCGCCCCCTAGTGCACGCTGATCGGCGTGCCTCCGGCAGCTACCGCGCGATTAGCTGCTCAGCCGTTCGATAAACGTCGCAACCGGGATCGCGGGCAGGGTCGTGATCTGGACCGTGCCGCGCGCGCCCAGCTCGACGGAGATGCGGGCGACGGTCTCGTTGTCGACCGCATCAACCACCGAGATGAAGTCGTAGCTGCCGAGGACGGCGTACTGATCGACGACCTTGGCGCCCATCGCCTCGATCTCCTTGTTCACCTCTTGGATGCGCTCTGGCCGGCCCTTGATCGTCTTGCGGCCTTCGTCTGTAAGCCTGCTGAGAAAGATGTATGTGGCCATGCTATCTCCTTCGCGATCTGTCTCAATCTCAGATGGCCTATTGTAGCACTGATGGCGGCTGGGAGGTCGGCAACATGCGAGTTGCAGTGCGGCTCTTTGTAAATATGAGATAGTGCCCCCGCCGGCTTCCGCCCTGGGCGAAGCCGGCTATCTAGGAGCTACTCGTGCTCCCAGGGCTGGCCGTCGTCGTCCAGCACCAGCGGCGCGGGTACCTGCTGTCCGCAGATACAGGGGAATGCGCCAATCTGCACCCACATCGGGAAGTTGCCCTCGTAGACGCGGTCACAGGCGGAACACGATGCGCGGAAGAGCTTCACGTGGGGCGGGTTCTGCTTCTTCGGCCGCGATGTCGTCACGATCAGGCGAGATAGATGAAGTAGCGGTCGCTGCGCTCAGCGATCAGTACCTGCCGGCCTTCCGACTGAAACTGCGTGATCGCCTCCGGCAGGACGGCCGAGTGGCCTTGCACCGGGATGCTGCTCTCGTACGCGTACTCCGTATCGCCGACGCGGAGGCGGGAGTGGATCAGTGGCTGCTGGTCCAGGTTGACGTACGGCGCATCGAGTCCATCCAGATGAAGTGTGCCGATGAGCGACCGTTCGATCTCGAGAGGGGCGGCATTTTCTGTCATCATGCCTGCATTCCAGCGTAGATGTGGGCTAGTGTCAACCGGGGACTGCCGTTAGCCGTCTGCCCGCCGACCGTCCAGCGCCCGCAACTTCTCGATGTTGGCCGCCTCGCCGGCGTCTGGCCCGGCTTCGAACCAGGCGTCGAGGATCTCTTTGGCAACGATGATCGACGTTGCGCGCAGGCTCAGGCAGAGCACGTTTGCATCGTTCCAGCGGCGCGCGCCGCGGGCCGTCTCGGCGTCGGCGCAGAGGGCGGCGCGGACACCGGCCACCTTGTTCGCCGCCATACTGACGCCGGTGCCCGTCCAGCAGCAGAGCAGCCCCTGCTCCTGTTCGCCGGAAGCGACGCTAGTAGCGACGCGCTCCGCCACGTCCGTCCACTCAATCGCCTCGCCGGCCGGCGGGCCGACGAGCTCTACGACGTGGCCGCGGCGCTCTAGCTCGTCGGCGAGAAAGTCGGTCAAGTGCGTTCGTTCGTCGCTGCCCAGTGCGATCTTCATCGTGTCTAGTTTACCACCAGATCGTCTCGTCCATGTCATCCAGCTCATCTTCGCTGGCGTCCGCGGGCGGGGCGGTCCAGAGGTTGGTGCCGAGGTACTTCCAGCCGTTGTCCGCGAAGAGGAGCACGACGTTGCCCTTGTCTAACCGCGGTGCCAACTTGAGAGCGGCGTGCAGCACGGCGCCCGAAGAGACGCCGCCGAAGACCGCCTCCCGCTTCATCAGCTCGGCGGCGGCGCGGAAGGCGTGTTGGCTGCGCACCAGTATCTTAGCATCGAGGAGATCGAGGTCGAGGATCGGCGGTACGAAGCCGTCCGTCAGGCTCTTCAGCCCCTGCACCTGGTTGCCCGGGTGCGGCTCGACGGCGACGATCTTCGTCTTCGGGTTCGCCTCCTTGAGCCGGCGGCCCACACCCGTCACGGTGCCGCCCGTGCCCAAGCCGGCGACGAAGATGTCGACATCCGGCACGTCCTCCAGAATCTCCGGCCCGGTCGATTCGTAGTGGGCGCGGACGTTGTCCGGGTTGCAGAACTGGTCGAGGAAGAACCAGCCTTCCCGCTCCGCTGTCGCCCGCGCCACCTCGATCGCACGCCGCACGCCGTCCTCGGCGGGCACCCATTCGACGGAAGCGCCATAGACGGCGATTGCGCGCGGGATCTCCGGTAAGACGTTTCGCGGCATGACGACGCGAACGCCGTAGCCCAGCGCGCTGCCGGCCATGGCGAGCGCGATGCCGGTGTTGCCGGTGGACGCTTCGATCACCGTGCCGCCGGGCTGGAGGCGGCCTTGATCGCGAGCGCTCACCAGCATCTCCCGCACAATGCGGTCTTTGACGCTGCCGGTCGGGTTCCAGCCCTCCAGCTTCGCGAAGAACCGAACGTCCGGGTTCGGGCTGCAGTTGCGCAGCTCGATCATCGGCGTGTTGCTGGCGGCGTGCAGGAGGTGGAGGTGGTGCATGGGCGCCCCAACCTCGAGTCTAACGCGCTGTCAATGCCGGTGCCAGCGCTCCCGCTCGTATAGCGGTTGCACGTGGTCAGACCGCTAGCTGGAGCTGCCCCGCCGCTGGCTTTGGTTCCTGCCGGTCGGGAGTCATCCCCCAGCGTTCGCGCAACTCCTGGACGGTCTCATGCACCTCTTCGCTGTAACGCTTCGGGGCGTAGGCGCCGCGATACATGCGCTCGTATCGTGGCAGCAGGTGCGGATACGTCTCCCGCAGGAATGGCATGAACCACTCTTTCGTGCCCCGCTGCAGGTAGAGCACGTTGTCGCCGACGAAGGAAGCGCCGTAGTCGCGCGCCGCCTTCATCACCGACTCCAGGTTCTCGCGGTCGTCGGTCAGGCTGGGGATGATCGGCGCCAGCATCACGCCGCAGCGGACGCCGGCTTCCGACAGTTTCGCCATCGCCTCCAGCCGCTGGACGGGCCGCGCTGTCTCCGGCTCGATGTGCTGCCAGACCTCCTCGCGCAGCGTGGCGATGCTGAAGAGAACCGTGCACTCGGCGACGCCGGAGAGCTCCTGCAGCAGCGACAAGTCACGGGTCACGTTGGGCGATTTGGTGATGATCGAGCAGGGATTGGCGTGGTCGCGGAACGCCTGCAGGGAGGCGCGGGTGAGGCCGTACTTCAGCTCTGCCTGCTGGTAGGGGTCGCAGGCCGTGCCGATCGTGACGGATTCTCGCCGCCAGCGCGGCCGGCTCAGCTCGCGGCGGAGCACCGACGCCAGGTTCGTCTTGACGACGATGCGCTGATCGAAGTCCTTGCCCGTGTTGTAACCCAGAAACTCATGGTTGCCGCGCGCGAAGCAGTAGACGCAGGCGTGCTGGCAGCCTCGATAGGGGTTCAAGCTCCAGCGCATGGAGGGCATGGACGGTACGCGCACCCGGTTCAGCGCGCTCTTGCACTCGATCTCTTCGAACGTTACCTGGGGCATGGCTCGCCTCCATCAAAATAGAATAGACGTTCTTATCCAGATAGTAATACGAACAAGTGTTCTTGTCAAGCCTTCTGCCTGGTTCGCGAGGCATCGCGTCACTATAATTCGGGTGATGTCAGAACTTTCGGATGACCCGATGGCGCGGAAGCAGCAAGCCGACCTGCTGCTGGAGCGTACAGGGCTGCAGCTCCGGCAGCTTCTACAGGAGGCGGCCGGCAAGCTCCAGCCGTTTCCGCCTTTTCCCGGCGCCTTCTTCACGAACGCGATCGAGGTGGAAGCGAAGGCCGCCGAAAGCTCCGGTCGAGGTTGTATCGTTGTCTGCGAGGATGGCGAGCTGTATGAGCTGGAGATGAGCATCGATTTCTCCGACGACGCCGAAGACCCCGTCTCGGCGCGCGACGAGAAGCTGAAGAAGCTGGACGGCCTCCATCCGCGCGACTACGTGGCGCTCGCCTACGACGCGATCACGCGCATCACCGAGCAGCTGATGGAACGGAGCGAGTAGCGGCGCGTGGCTCTACGGAGGCGGCCGGCGTTCGACTGGCGGCGCTGGCTGCTGGGCGGCCGCAACTCGTGGCGGCGTATCGTCCTCGCCGGCATCGGCGGCGGTGTTGCGCTGGCGCTCGTCGCGGCGCTCGTGGCCGCGCTGTTCTCTGTGGTTGGCGGTAGCGGCAGCGGATCGCTCGACGACGAGGAGCCGACAGCCGCCGCGCCGGTGTTCGTGCCAGCCGATGACGAGCCGATCCCGACGCTCCCGCCTGTCGATGTCGTGGCCTCGCCGACGCCTACGCCGCCGGCGGAAGCGTCGCCCGAGCCCTCGGCGACTTTCGTTGCGCCCGTGGCCACGCCGACGCTCGCGCCGGAACCGACACCGACGTTGGTGCCGGAGGAGGTTCTTCCAACGTCTACCGAGGTGGCTGGTTGACCGCCTGGCCGCTAGCTGCCAGCGCAATCATCCAATTGGCCACAGACTGATACAGATATACGCAGAGAACGCCTCTGCGTTGGGGACAGATCCTATCTGCGTTCGATCCGTGCGTAGTTGTGGCTACTGACTAGCTCAGTAGTTGAGCGAGAACGTGTTTACTCCAGCACGATCTCGCCGCTTTTGCCGCCGCTCTTGCGCACCAGCCGCACTCCTTCGATGCGGATTCCTCGATCGACGGCCTTGCACATGTCGTAGACCGTCAGCGCGGCGACGCTGACCGCCGTCATCGCCTCCATCTCCACGCCCGTCTTCCCGGTGCTGCGCACGGTCGCGCTGATTTCGAGGGAGGACGCCGCTTCGTCGGGCGTGATCTCCACGTCGATGTCGGTGAGGAGCAGCGGGTGGCAGAGCGGTATCAGCTCGTGCGTGCGCTTGGCGGCCATCACGCCGGCCAGGCGGGCCGTGGCGATAACATCGCCTTTCGGCAGGCCGCCCGACTGCACCAGCGCCAGCGTCTCCGGCTGCATGCGCACGTTGCCACGCGCCACCGCCTCGCGGGCAGTGTCCGCCTTCGCTGAGACGTCGACCATGCGCGCGCGGCCTGCGTCGTCAATGTGGGAGAGCCGTTCAGTCATGGCAGGCTGCTGTCCGTAAGGGCGATTCGCCAATCGCCCCGCCTACCCGCCGATCTGGGACATGCTGCGGCTGGCGGGCTGGAAGCCGGGGTCGTTGATGTAGTGCTTCATCTCCTTGCGCCAGACCGCCGAGCGGATCGTGTGTTCTATCTCCTCATCGCTGCTGCCGTCACGGAGCGGGCTGCGCAGGTCGGTCTCCCAACGAGAGAAGAGGCAGGTGCGGAACTGGCCATCGGCCGTTAGCCGGATCCGGTCGCATGTCTCGCAGAACGGCTCGCTCACCGCGTTGATGAATCCGACCTCGCCTGCGCCGTCCGCGAAGGCGAAGCGCTGCGCGGTCGCTATGCGGCTGTCGCTAATCGGCACGAGCGGGTACTTGGTTTCTATCAGCGCCCGGATCTCGGCGCCGGTGAGCACGTCCTCACGGTCCCACTTCCCTTCGGCGTCGAGCGGCATGAACTCGATCCAGCGGACGACGTAGGGCTTGCGCCGCGCGAGTTCCGCGAACGCGAGCACGTCCTCTTCGCTGAAGTCGCGCATCGCGACAGCGTTCACCTTGATCGGGGCCAAGCTGGGGTACTTCTCGCACTCCTCCAGCCCCGCCAGCACCTCCGGCAGCGCATCGCGGCGGGTGATGTGGGCGAACTTCTCGCGCACGGGCGTGTCCATACTGACGTTGATCCGCTGCAAGCCCGCCGCGACGAGGTCGCCGCACAACGACTTCAGCGAGAAGCCGTTGGTGGTGAGGCTGAGGCTCTTGATGCCCTTGATGGGCGCAAGCTTCTCGATCAGCGCAGGCACGTCGCGCCGGACGAGCGGCTCGCCGCCGGTGAGCCGGACCTCTTCGACGCCGATGTTGACGAAGATCTTGACCAACCGCTCGATCTCCTCGTAGGAGAGCAGCTCTTCGCGCTTCAGCCAGACGAGCCCTTCCTCCGGCATGCAGTAGTGGCAACGGAAGTTGCAGCGGTCGGTGATGGAGACGCGCAGGTTCTTGATCGCGCGGCCGAAGCTGTCTTGTAGTACGCCGTCGCTCCAATCGATCGGGGGGTTGGCCACATCGATCTGCGCTGGCCCCTGCGGCGTCAACGGGATCAGCCCGTCGATGCTGATGGCGTCACGGTTGTCGGTCACTTCTCCATCTCTCCAGTATGACTCGCGCCTCCCGCGCCGCCGCTCCGCGGTGGCTGACGCGGTGCTTCTCTCCCGCCGGCAGCTCGGCCATCGTCAGCCCGCGCTCCGGCAGCAGGAAGATCGGGTCGTAGCCAAAGCCGCTCTCTCCGCGTGGCTCTCGAACGATACGGCCTTCGACTGCACCTTCCGCTAGTTCCACCCGATCTTCTCCGCTGGCTATCGCAATCACGCAGCGGAAGCGCGCTGTTCGCCGCTCATCGGCCACGTCACGAAGCTCTGTCAGCAGCGCTTCGGCGCGCTCCGCGTCCGTTCGGTCTGCTCCAGCATAACGGGCCGACAATACACCGGGGCGGCCATCCAGGGCGTCCACCTCTAGTCCGGAATCGTCGGCCAGCGAGGTCAGTCCGCTGGCGCTTGCGTATGCCACTGCCTTTAGTGTTGCATTCTCAGCATAGGTCTGTCCAGTCTCATCGATGGCGATCTTCAGCCCGATCTCGGCCGGCGTGACGATCTGCCATCCGCTGCCGTCGAGAAGCTGGCGGTACTCGGCGACCTTACCGGCGTTGTTTGTGGCGAGCAGCAGTTGAGGCATGACGAGAATGTACTTCTCCTACGTCCTGATGTTGTGAAGGTGACCTTCTATCGAGGCTACTGTTTCTGCACGCCCAGCACCACGTCATGGCCGTCCACGCTCTGTTCCTCGCTATGCGCGTCTGCCGGTGGGGCGCCTTCGGGCCCTCACCCCGACCTGTCGGTCACCCCTCTCCCGCCCGCGGGAGAGGGGACTGGGGTGAGGGCGTTATGTTTTCCGCACGCCCAGCACCACGTCGTGGCCGTCCACGCTCTGTTCCTCGCTATGCGCGTCTGCCGGTGGCTGTGAATCCTTCAGCGCCGTCGAGAGCGTCTCGTTCTGCACGTATCCGCCGTGCATAGCCAGCACCCGGCGAATATCGTCGTCGCCCTGCCAGTAGGTGGTGATGCGGTCGGATATCTCGAAGCCGGCCTCGCGGCGCATGTTCTGGATCCGATGCACCAGCTCGCGTGCCAGCCCTTCGTCGAGTAGCTCTGGCGGAATATCGGTGTCGACAACGACCACGTAACCGCCCTCCTGCGCCGACGCTATGCCCTCCTGCTCCACCGTCGAGATCAGCACCTCGTCCGGCGATAGCTCGAAGCCGGCGACGGCGATGCTCTCGCCGTTGGCGACTGCCGCCGCGACCGCGGCAGGCTCTAGCTCCGCCAGCGCCTTCCTGATCTCGCCGAGGTCGCCGCCGTATTTCGGCCCTAGCACCGGCAGGTTGGGCTTGATCTTGTACTGGAGAAAATCCGACTCGTCGCTGGCCAGCTCGACGCGTTTGACGTTCAGTTCGGCTTTGAACTGTTCGATGAGCCAATCGGCCGTCATCGCTTCTTGTAGGTCTTTCGGTACCACGACCGTAGCCGCTGGCAGCGGTTGGCGTACCTTGATGCCGGCCTTGCTGCGAGCGGAGAGACCAAGCGACGTAATCTGCATCAGCATTCCCATCTGAGCGTTCAGCGCTTCGTCCACCAGCGCCGCGTCTGACTCTGGCCAGTCGCAGAGGTGGACGGAGGCGGGCGCCTCGTCGCCTGTGGTGAGCGAGGCCGAACCATCCTGGGAGCGCACCAGGTTCTGGTAGAGCTCCTCCGCGACGAATGGCGTGAACGGCGCCATCAGCTTCGCTAGCGTGACCAGGCAGTGGTGCAGCGTCGTGTAAGCCGAGCGCTTGTCAGCATCGTCCTCCGACTTCCAGAACCGGCGGCGGCTGCGGCGCACGTACCAGTTGGAGAGCAGCTCGACGAACGACTCGATGCGCCGCGCCGGCGTCATCGTCTCGTAGCGATCGAGTCCTGCCGTCACGTCCGCGATCAGTTGGTGCAGCTCCGAAAGCAGCCAGCGGTCGAGCTCGCTCTTGACTTCGGACGCTTTGTCCTCGACCGCGGTGGAGGGTGGCGCGGCCTCCGGCTGCCAGCCATCGATGTTGGCGTAGGTGACGAAGAAGGCGTAGCTGTTCCAAAGCGTGAGGATCAGGCTGCGGCGCACGTCGTCGCCTGCCGCCCAGCCGAAGTTGACGTTCGTCGCAGGGTTGTGGCGCAGGAAGAGCCAGCGCATCGGGTCGACGCCCATGCGGTCGGCGGCGTCATCGAACCAGATAGCGGTGCCTCTGCTCTTGTGCATCTCTTCGCCACGCTCATCGCGCACCAGCCCGTGGCCGAGCACGGCGCGATAGGGCTCCCGCTGCTCCAGCACCGCGCTCATCGCCAGCATGGCGTAGAACCAGTTGCGGAACTGGCCTGGGAAGCTCTCCGTGATGAAGTCAGCCGGAAACCACTCGTCCCAATACGAGCGGTCGCTGTCGTAGCGGAGCGTCGAGTAGGGGACGATGCCGGCGTCCAGCCACGGGTTGCCGACATCGGTGATGCGCGAGATCGCCTCGCCGCACTCCGAACAGCGAACCTTTACCGCATCCACCCAGGGCCGGTGCGGCGAGTGGCCGTCGAAGGCGTCCCAGCCCTCGACCGCCTTCTCGCGCAGCTCGTCGCGGCTACCGATCACCTCGACGTGGCCGCAAGAGCAGGGGTAGATCGGCAGCGCCAGGCCGTAGTAGCGCTTCTTGGAGATCATCCAGTCGCCCATGTTACGCAGCCAGTCCAGCTCTCGCGCCAGGCCGAACTCCGGGATCCAGGTGATCTTGCGCGTCGCGTCCACCATGTGCTCGCGCAGCCTCTTGCCCGATTCATCTTCGCCGTCCATGTTGATGAACCACTCGTCGACGACGCGGAAGACCAGCTCGCTATCGCAGCGCCAGCAGATCGGGTAGCGGTGCTGGTAATCCTGCAGGCGATAGAGCAGCCCTTGTTCTTTGAGCGACTCGAAGATCGGCTCCGCCACGGCTCCGGCGAAGCTGCCGCTGAGGAAGCCGAAGCCGTCTTCGTAGTTGCCGAACTGGTCGATCGGCAGGACGACGGGCAGGTTGTACTGCTTGCTGAGCGCGAAGTCCTCCTGCCCGCAGCCCGGCGCTATGTGGACGATGCCGGTGCCCTCGTCCTCGCTCACCTCGTCCCACTCGATCACGCGGTGGACGATGCCCTCCTGCGCCGGCAGCTCATCGAACGGCCCGCGGTACGTCAGGCCGGCGAGCTCTCGGCCGGGCAGCTCTCCCTCGACCGTGTAGTCGCCCTGTAGGACGCTCGCGCTGCCGTCCGGCGGGTTTAGCAGCGCCTTCGAGAGGTAGAGAATCTCGTCATCTTGCCGTACGCGAGCATAGGTGAGCTCCGGGTGGACTGCGGCGGCGACGTTCGCCGCCAGCGTCCACGGCGTTGTCGTCCAGACGAGCAGCGACTCTCCCGGCCGTTCGATCAGCGGCAGCTTTACGTAGACGCTGCGGTGCGTCACCTCTCGATAGCCCTCCGTTACGATCTCCATGTTGGATAGCCCGGTAGCGCAGCGCGGGCACCAGGGCATGCAGTCGTTGCCCTTGTAGAGCCAGCCCTTCTCGTGGCAGGTCTTGAGGAAGTGCCAGATGGCGTAGTTGTTCTCGTCGGAGTTGGTGAAGTAGGAGTTGTCCCAGTCCATCCACTGGCCGAGGCGGATCGACTGCTCCGTGATCTGCGCGGCGAAACGCTGCACGCGCGCCTTGCACTTCTCGACGAAGCGGTCGACGCCGTACTTCTCGATATCGAGCTTGGAGGTGAAGCCCAGTTCGCGCTCCACCTCCACCTCGATCCAGAGCCCCTGGCAGTCGAAGCCGTTTTGGTAGCGCTGCCGGTAGCCCTGCATCGTGCGGAAGCGCTGGAAGGCGTCCTTGTAGGCGCGGCCCCAGGCGTGGTGGACGGCCATCGCGTTGTTGGCCGTAATCGGCCCGTCGATGAACGACCAGCGCTTCTCAGACTGCTCGTTCCGCTGGAGGTACTGCTCGACGATGCCCTGGTCCTGCCACCAGCGCATGCGGTCGCGCTCCAGCGCGGGGAAATCCGGCTTGGGGTCGACGGGATCGAACACGTACAACTCCTTCTCCAACAAAACAGCCCGTCCCTCATACTAGGGACGAGCTGGAAGGCCCGCGGTACCACCCTGGTTGCCCCCGCAAGAGGCGGGGACCGCTCTGTGCCGCGCTTTCGCGCGGCCGCCCGGCATAACGGTGGGCGTCCGGCCGAGCCTACTGGTCCATCCGCGGAAGGACGTTCGGTCGGCGGCTCAGGAGTGATCTTCCGCCGGGGAGTCCGCGCCCGCTCTCACCATGTTCGGGCTCGCTGATCGGACTCGTATGGAGCCGGCGTACTCGTCTCCGTCACAGCCTGTATTCGATTCTAGGAGCGTTAAGCGAGGCGTGTCAAGGAAGGAGGGCTGTTGCCGGTCGCAGAGAGCCGCTGGTATACTTTCGCTAGACCCGAGCCTGCGGTGGCAGCGTAGCTCAGGGGCAGAGCAGTCGGCTCATAATCGACGGGTCGGAGGTTCGAATCCTCCCGCTGCTACCAACTTCGCGTTTGAACTCTGTTGGCGGGCCGGCTAGCTTTCGCGTATTCGCGACGCACTCGTAACTGAGCCGTAACCAGCCAGGGCAATCGTTAGGCGGAGAAGTCTCGTTCGACCTTTCCGTTGAACCAGTCAGGATCAGCAACCAGGTGAGAGCGTAGCTCCTGATACCAGGCTCCTTGCTCTGGGGTGCTAGAGTTCGCATCGTAGTTTTCCTTGGTGTCGAACATGACGCCCGCCATCAGCTCATCTGGGTCGTCAAGGTTGGACGTGATGACCGAGCGGACGTAGCCTGTTGCCGTTGAGCTGCGCTCAGTCTGCCACTTGTCGAAGAGAGCAAGTACAGCCTCGCGCTCTCCTGGCTTTGCCTTTATGCGGAAGTGTGTTACGTGAGCCATCGTGGTTCCCTCCATCGGTTCGATTCGCTTGCCGTTCAGATCTGTGGATAATGCAGCGTGTTTCATTCCGCAGTTGTTGTCAAGTGCGAACGGCTAGGTGACTCCTGTCTCAATCAGTCGGAGGTTCGAATCCTCCCGCTGCTACCAAATCTGCATTGGAACTCAGCTGGCGGGCCGGCCAGCTTTCATGTATTCGCAACGCGCTCGTAACTGAGGCGTAACCTGGACTGGCTACGCTAGTCGAAGAAGATAGTACTTATCGTGCGTGGGAGGGAATGGATTGGCAGAAGGGGCAGTGGAATTCTTCGGAGCGATCGCTGAGCGCTACGATTCCCTTGCGCAGCGGGGCATGCCGCGTTACGGCGAGATGCTCGGCGCACTCGTCGACGTTACGCCAGACCGAGCCGCAGTCGTGCTAGAGCTGGGGTGCGGGACAGGCGCTCTCACCGTACGGCTATCGGCGCGCTATCCTGGCGCGAAGCTTCTAGCCGTAGACGGCGCGCGGGAGATGGTCGCGCTTGCACAGAAGCGCCTGCGACAAGCCACTATCCGGCGGACCACCGACGTGAGCTTCGAAGTACGGAGGTTCGAGGAGTTCGAGCTGCGGCCCCAGACGTACGATCTCATCGCTTCCAACATGAGCCTGCACCACATTGAGGACAAGGCGCCGTTCTACGCTCGGCTTCACACGGCGCTGAAGCCGGGCGGCCTGTTTGCGTTCGGCGATGAGTTGACGGCAGCGCTGCCTCACGTCGAGGAGGTCCACTGGAACGGCTGGCTAGAGTTTGCGCGCCAGCCAGACCACCTGACGGAACGCGAGATTTCCGAAATCATCAGCCATGTCGAAGAGGAACACTACGAAACGCTGCCGGATCAGCTTACGTTGCTGAAGTCGGTCGGCTTTGTCGGCATCGATTGTACCTGGCGTTATCTGAACTACGCTGTCTTTGTAGCGTCGGCGTAATCGCGTCCGTTTGCGGCGATCCGTATAGTTTCGTATACTTAGTGTAGACCCGGTCGAACCGAAAAACGGCCTATAGTGAGGGCCGTTTCTTGTTACCCGGGGAGAAAGGACACACCATTGAGCTTCGTCGATAAGCAACTGACCTGTCGCGACTGTAGTAACGCCTTCCTGTTCACCGGCGGCGAGCAGGAGTTCTACGCCAGCAAGGGACTCCAGAACGAGCCTGTGCGCTGCCCCCCCTGCCGCTCTGCTCGCAAGTCGAGCCGGCTGACCGAGCCGGAGGATGGCTACGTGAAGTACGGCGTCTTCGCCAGCTTCGGCGGGCGCACGCCGCGACAGATGCACCCGGCCACGTGCGCCGACTGCGGCATAATGACCGAGGTCCCGTTCCAGCCGCGCGGCGATAGGCCGGTCTACTGCAGCGCCTGCTACAGCAAGATCAAGGGCGCGGCAGAGGCCGAGGCGGAAGCCGCCGAAAAGACAGCGATAGGGGCGAAGGCAGGCGATTCATCGTCGGCTGAACCAGAACCTGCCGCATCTGACGTGTCCGAGGAGGACGCTACCGAAATGGCGGAGATAAAGGCGAAGTTAACAGAAATATCCGCGTCCGATTCCGACGCGCCCGATGCGGACCCGGATAAACAGGAAGCGGACGAACCGGAGCCGGCCGAGGCGGGCGCCACCGAAGCTGCGGTAGTAGAGGCGAAGGCAGACGATTCGGACGCGGCTGAATCCGAAGCGGACGAACCGGAGACGGCCGAGGTGGACGCCACCGAAGCTGCGGTAGTAGAGGCGAAGGCAGACGATTCATCATCGGCTGAATCCGAAGCGGCCGAGGCGGAGACGGCCGAGGAGAAAGTCGCCGAAGCCGCACCTACGGAATCCTAAGCTACTCGAAGCGAATTAGCATGAGAGGCCGTCCTTTCTACGAGGGGCGGCCTCGTCGCGTCTCTACGCCGGCTCGTGTATCATCGGCGTATGATCCCGACTCAGGAGCGGCTCGTCCAGCTCGCCCGACTGGCCGGCCTCGATCTGTTCAGCGAGCGCTTCGGCTCGCCTCAGACCGCGGCGCCCGACGCGGCAGCGCTGGCGTCGCTTGTCGGCGAACGGCTCGATCAGATCGCACAGGGCCTGATCGAAGAGGCGACGGCGAGCGACGATGTCATCGACGCCGCCAGCGCTCAGGCCTACCTGGACGACCGCCTGCGCATACTGGGCGACCTCTTCACCGCAGAGCAGTCAGCAGCGATCCGCGCGGAGTTCCAGACGGCGACGGAGGGCTGGTAATCTGGATCAGTTGACACCCTCACGCTGCACCTCGTAGCATCGAGGCGTCATGCAGGTGCATCTCGCCTACGGAGAGCAGGGGCTCGATGTCGAGCTGCCGGACGATGCGGTCGTACTCCAGCCGCAGGCCGTGGCCGGCATCGCGGAGCCGGAGCGCGCGGTAGCCGAGGCGATCGCGCAGCCGCTCGGCTCGCCGCCGCTGGCTGAGATCGTCCGGCGGGGGAATACCGTCGCCATCGTTGTAAGTGACATAACGAGGCCGGTGCCGAATTGCGTCATTCTGCCCCCAATCCTCGCTGTCCTGCACGATGCGGGGGTGCCCAGTGACGACGTCGTCGTCATCGTCGGCACCGGCCTGCACCGCGCCAGCAGGCCTGAGGAGTTGGAACGGGTGCTGGGCGGCGAGATCGCTGGCTCCTACGAGGTTGTCAACCACGACGCGCGCGACGCCCGCACGCTGTCGCTAGTGACGACAACGGCGCGGGGCGTGCCGGTTTGGATGAACCGCCGGTATCTGGAGGCGGACGTCCGTATCGTCACCGGCTTCGTGGAGCCGCACATTTTCGCCGGCTACTCGGGCGGCGGCAAAGGGGTGCTGCCGGGCGTCGCCGGCGCGGAGGCGATCATGCGCAACCACGCCGCCGATATGCTGAGCCACCCGAAATCGACCTGGTGCGTCACGGACGGAAATCCCATCTTCGAGGAGATGCGCGACATCGCGCTGCTGACCAAGCCCTCGTTTTCTGTCAACGTCACGCTGAATGCGGAACGCGAGATCACCAGCGTCTTCGCCGGCGAACTCGTCGCCTCGCACGAGGCTGGTATCGCCCAGGCCGAGCGACAGTACGTGCGCCAGATCGACCAGCCATTCGACATCGTCGTCAGCACGAACATGGGTTACCCCGCCGATCTCAACCTCTACCAGTCGGTGAAGGGGATGTCGGTCGGAGCGCAGGCGGTGCGAGACGGCGGCAGCGTGCTCCTCGCCGCTGAGTGCCGCGACGGTCTCGGTCTCGGCGAGTACACGGAGCTGCTCACCAGCGAACAGTCACCCGCCGCGCTGCTGGAGCGCATCCACGCGCCCGGCTTCGCCCGATACGACCAGTGGGGTGTCCAGCTCCAGGCGATGGTGCAGGCGCGTGCGGACGTCTGGCTGCACTCCAGCATGTCGCGGGAGACGACGGAAGCGGCGCACCTGAACTACTGTCCGGAAGTCTCAGCGACAGTGGAAGAGCTGCGCCGCCGCCACCGCGCCGAGCACGGCAGGGAAGCGGCGATCGCAGTTCTGCCGCATGGCCACCTGACCGTGCCGCGCCTATCCTAAGCGCCGGTGTAGACGATTCGATATAGCCTGCCCGTGCCGAAGTCGAGGACGAGCAGCGTACCGTCGCGGTCTGTGACCACGTCGATTGGCCGGGCGAATCCGAGGCCGAACTCCTCGATCTCGACGCCGAGCGCTCCACCGCTATCGCCGACGTGTGCGCGATAGAGCCCCTGCGGCGTGACCGACTCGAACTGAAACGTGCCCCAGAGCGTGAGGAAGAGATCGCCTCGGTATTCGGCAGGGAAGTGACCCGCGTCGTACGCGTCGATGCCGGTCGAGCCGGTGTGCAGCCCCAGGCTGGCCACCGGCGGCGTGCCCGACGTCAGCGGGTCGCAGGCGGTGCCGTAGGGCCAGCCGTAGTCGTTGCCGTCCTCGATCAGGTTCAGCTCATCGATGCTGGCGCAGAACGGAAACTCGCCGCCGTCAGACCCGTTGTCCGACGCCCAGAGCCTGCCCTGGGCGTCGAAGACGAGGTCATACGGGTTGCGGAGGCCGCTGGCAAAGACGCGCAGCTCGCTGCCGTCGGGATTGGCCTGCAGGATCGTCGCGGATCGTTCGTCGCCCTCGATGCACTCGTCACAAGTCGAGCCGTTCGTGATGTAGAGCTTGCCGTCCGGCCCGAACGCCATGCCGTTCGCCTGGTGTTGGCCGTTCGGCAGGCCGGCCACGACCCCCGACGTAACGTCGGCCACGCCATCGCCGTCGGTGTCCGCCGCCGTCGTCACCTGGCCGCGGCTGGCGATGTAGAGCGTGCCGTCCGGCGAGAAGGCGATGCCGTTCGTCTCCTCGAAGCCGGGCGTGAATAGGACCAGATTCTCGAAAACGCCGTCGCCGTTGCTGTCGTCCAGCCGGAGCACGCCGTCGTTGAGCTGCGAGACGTAGATCGCGCCGTCGGGGCTGAGAGCGACCGAGGTGGGCGCGCTCAGATCGCTGGCGATGACGTAGGCCGTGAACCCTGGTGGCAGCGAGATGCCGCTCGCCGGCTCCGTGTTCGGAACCGCCACGGTGGGCGTGGGCGTCGGCGCCGGCGCAGACGTCGGAACCGGCGTGGGCATGTCAGCAGCCGTGGCGGTGGGTTCCGCCGCAGGCTCGCCGCCGCCGCAGGCGACGAGGAGTAGGGCGAGAGCGGCGACAATGAGAGGGAGGCGGTTCACGCGCCGTCTCGCTTCCACCGCAGCACCGGCTTGCGGGCGGCGGTCGCCTCGTCCAGGCGGCGCAGCGGAGCGTGGTGCGGCGCGGCGCGGACGAGTTCGGGCGACTGCTCCACCTCCTGAGCAATCTTTAGCATGGCGTCGCAGAAGGCGTCGACGGCCTCCTTGCTCTCCGACTCCGTCGGCTCGATCATCATCGCCTCGTCGACGATCAGCGGGAAGTAGATCGTCGGCGGGTGGAAGCCGTAGTCGATCAGCCGCTTGGCGATGTCGAGCGTCTTCACGCCCTTCGCCTTCTGCCGCGAGCCGGAGAAGACGACCTCGTGCATGCAGCGCCTGTCGTAGGGGAGGCGGTAGGCGTCTCGCAGCCGGGCGAGCACGTAGTTGGCGTTGATCACCGCCGCTTCGCTGATCGAGCGCAGGCCGTCCGCGCCCAGGCTGAGGATGTAGGCGTAAGCGCGCACCAGCACGCCGAAGTTGCCGTGGAACAGCCCCAGCCTGCCGATGCTCCGCTCCGGCGCGGCGAGGACGAAGTCACCGTTGCCTGCGTTCCGGCGCACGTGCGGCGTTGGCAGGAACGGCGCCAAAT
>JADFKB010000017.1 GCA_022565155.1 Chloroflexota bacterium
CTACAGTCGAGCAAGATTCACGCCATCACTCGACCAGTATCTGAACAGGGCGATGCGATTACTTATGTCAAATAGTCTCCCGCCTGCGCAGGCCGCTATACTGCACCGAGTGGACGCCGCCCGGACGATTTTGCTCTAGTAGACGTGAGTTCTGATGTCGCTATCCGAACGCCTAGCCGCAGTTGAACGCCGTTACGAAGAGCTGACGGCGGAGATGAGCCGCCCGGAGGTCGCCGCCAACCACGAGCAGCTCGGAGCGCTCGCACGCGAGCGCGCGTCACTCACCACCGTCGTCGAGTTGCACCGCGACTACCGTGACGTCGCCGCCGCGCTCGAAGGCGCGCGGTCGATTGTAGCGGAAGGTGGCGACGCAGAGATGGTTGCCCTCGCCAAAGATGAGATCGCCGAGCTGACAACACGCCACGCGCAGCTAGAGGATCAGATCAAGCGCGCGCTGCTGCCGAAAGACCCCCGCGACGAACGCGATGTGATCATCGAGGTGCGCGCCGGCACCGGCGGCGACGAAGCCGCGCTCTTCGCCGCCGACCTCTACCGCATGTACAACCGCTACGCCGAAGACCGCGGCTGGAAGACCGAGGTCGTCTCGGCGAACGAAACCGGCATCGGCGGCTTCAAAGAGATCGTCTTTGAAGTCCACGGCGATGGCGCCTACTCCCGCATGAAGTACGAGAGCGGCGTCCATCGTGTCCAGCGCGTCCCCCAGACCGAGACGCAGGGCCGCATCCACACCTCCGTCGCCACCGTCGCCGTGCTTCCGGAAGCGCAGGAGGTGGAGATCGAGATCGATGACAACGACCTGCGTGTCGATATCTACCACGCCAGCAGCCACGGCGGCCAGAACGTTCAGAAGGTCGCCTCCGCCGTCCGCATCACCCACGTGCCTACCGGCATCGTCGCTAGCTGCCAGGACGAACGTTCGCAGATGAAGAACAGGGTGAAGGCGATGGCCGTGCTGCGCGCCCGGCTGCTCGATAAGAAGGTGCGCGAACAGGAGGCGCAGATCGCAGGCGAGCGCAAGGCACAGGTCGGCTCCGGCGGCCGCTCCGAGAAGATTCGGACGTATAACTTCCCGCAGGACCGCGTCACGGACCACCGCATCGGCCTCACGCTGCACAACCTGCCCGCGATCCTCGACGGCAAGATCGACGACCTGATCGACGCCGTCGCCACCAGCGAAGAAGCCAAGCAACTGGAGCAGCAGACGGCGGTGTGAGCCGCTGGGCCACACTTCTTTCCCCGGCTCGGCCGAGTGCGTTCCGCTTATCATGCACCAAATGACCTTGGCCAAGGCCCTACAGTCAGCCGCTACGCGCCTCCGCGCAGCCGGCATCGACGACGCGCAGCTCGAAGCGGAGCTGCTGCTGCGCCACGCCCTCGGCGTCAGCCGCGAGCAGCTCTTCGTTCGGCTGCAGGAGCGGATGCCTGCCGGCATAGTGGAACACTACGACGCGCTCCTAACGCGGCGACTCGCCCGCGAGCCGTCGGCCTACATCACCGGCCATCGGGAGTTCTATGGCCTCGACTTCGCCTGCTCCCCCGACGCGCTGATCCCGCGGCCGGAGACAGAGCTGCTGGTCGAAACAGCGATCGACTGGACGCGGCGGCGGGCAGAAGGCAACGCGCGAACAGCCACGACCCTCGATCCGCTACCCCTTCTCGCCGACATCGGTACCGGCTGCGGCGCGATCGCCGTCGCGCTGGCCGTGCACCTGCCCGGCGCTCGCATCGTCGCCAGCGACACCTCCCCGCCGGCGCTGCGATTAGCGCGCCGAAACGCCGAAGCTCACGACGTGGCCGAACGCATCGACTTCGTCCAGATGTCGCTGCTATCGGGTCTGTGCGGACGGTTCGGCCTGATCGTCGCCAACCTGCCGTACATCCCCAGCCGCACGTATTCCAAGCTGCCGCCGGAGATTCGCGAACACGAACCGCCATCCGCCCTCCGCGCCGGCCGGCGCGGAACAGCGCTCATCGAAGCGCTGTTGCCGCAGGCGGCTAGCCGCCTGCGGCCGGGCGGCCTGCTGTTGGCGGAGCATGCCTGGAACCAGGGCGGCCGCCTGCGCGACGCCGCCTGCGAGTCGTTCCCGATGGCGGCGATCAGCACGCGGCGCGACCTGGCCGGCCGCGAGCGGATGTTAGTGGTGCAAACGGAATGAAGAGAAAACCGTTAGAACGCCAGCGTTAGCCCTGGGCACGCTGGATCTGCTTGCCTTCTGTCTTGATTGAAGGAGCGACGACCAGCTCCGCCTGCTGGAAGTCCCGAATCGCGCGCGCGCCGCACATGCTCATCGCTGTGCGCAGCGCGCCGATCAGGTTCTCCGTGCCATTGGTGCGCGATGTCGGCCCGTGGATCACCTTCTGTAGCGTCGTATCGACACCGACTGGCACCCGCATGCCGCGCGGCAGGTCGGCGTTCGGCGTCGCCATGCCCCAGTGGTGGCCGCGGCCCGGCGCCTCTTCGCAGGCGGCCAGGATCGAGCCGAGCATGACGGCGTCCGCGCCAGCGGCAAACGCCTTGCAGAGGTCGCCACCGCTGCGAATGCCGCCGTCCGTGATGATCGGCACGTAGCGGCCACTCTCGCGGTAGTACTGATCGCGGGCGGCGGCGCAGTCCATCGTCGCCGTCACCTGTGGGACGCCGATGCCGAGCACTTCCCGGGAAGTACAGGCGGAACCGGGACCGACGCCGACCTGAACCGCGGCGACGCCGGTCTCCATCAGCTCCTTGCATGCCCCAAAGCTGACGGTGTTACCAACAACCACCGGCATCGGCGCCATCTGCTCCACCAGCTCTGGGAACGTCAGTCCCTTCTCGCTGTACGAGTTGTGGCGCGCGGTTGTGACGGTCGATTGCACGACGAGCACATCGGCGCCAGCCTCCTTGGCGATTGGCGCAAAGGCTTTGGTGTTGGCCGGTGTACATGAGACGGCGCAGACAGCATCAGCCGATTTGATCTGCCGTATCCGCTCGCCGATAAGCTCCGGCTTGATCGGCGTTGCGTAGGCCCGTTGGAGCAGTCCCGTCGATTCCTCTTGTGAGGTAGCGGCGATCTCCTCCAGTACGCCGGCCGGATCCTCGTAGCGCGTCTGCACTCCCTCGAGGTTGAGGACCGCGAGCCCGCCGAGTTTCGAGAACACGATCGCGAACTCTGGATCAACAACGGCGTCCATTGCGGACGCCATAATTGGAAGCGCAAACTCAAGCTGGTCGATGCGGAAGGAGACTTCAGTCATCGCCGGATTTACGGTTAAATTGCCCGGTACAATCGCGACCTCATCGAAACCGTACGCCCGCCGCATCTGCTTCGCCTGTGGGACTGACATACGCTACCTCCTCTTCTTCGGCCGGTACCCGTCCGCTCAGAGATAAGCGAATCGAGGCCGGCGGAAGCTACTCTGCCAGCAATCGAAGGTCCTGTCCAGTGGTATCACAGTTGCAATCAGCGTGAGGCACGTGTCTGATTTCCAGCACTCTACCAGAACCCTGCCCTACACGTCAACATTGGCTAGCCTGCGAATCCGAAAATTTGTATAAAAAGATAGACGCATGGATAGTATCTAGGCGTTATGTAAACTATATGGGTGACCTCTATCTCATCGCCACCCCCATCGGCAACCTGGAGGACATCACGCTGCGCGCGCTCCGGCTGCTGGGCGAAGTGCCGCTCATCGCCGCCGAAGACACTCGCACCATCCGCAAGCTGCTTACCCGCCATGAAATCGCCGCGCCGAAGCTGCTCAGCTATACGGACCGTAACCGAAAGTCGAGAACCGCCGCCCTTCTCACCGCCCTCGAAGAAGGCGACATCGCCCTCGTATCGGAAGCCGGCACGCCGACGATCAGCGACCCAGGCGTTCACCTGGTCCAGGCTGCGCTCGCGGCCGGCCATCGCGTCGTGCCCATCCCCGGCCCGTCAGCAGTGATCGCTGCCCTGGCGGCATCAGGCCTGCCCACGCGTCGATTCCACTACCTCGGATTCCTGCCGCGCCAGCCGGGCCAGCGACGCCGGCTGCTGCGTGAGGCCGCGACCATCCCCGACACGCTCGTTGCCTTCGAATCGCCGCACCGGCTCCGCCAAACGCTCACAGACTTAATCGAAGCGTTTGGAGATCGGCAAGTCGCCATCTGCCGCGAGTTGACGAAGCTGCACGAGGAGCTGTTCCGCGGTACGCCAACGGAAGCACTCGAACATTTCGCTCGACCGCGCGGTGAGTTCACGCTCGTCATCGAAGGCGCCGGTGGCACCAAACCTAAGCTGCAATCACCACCTGACATCGGCTTACAACTCCGCGAGTTGAAGCGCCAGGGCGTCCGCGCCCGCGACGCGGTGCGCCGGGTTTCGGAGAGCACGGGGCTGCCACATCGCCAGGTGTATAGCCGCTGGCTGGCGTTGGCGGACGAAGACGAGTCATCTGTCTCCTAGCTTCTCTCCGTGCTAGAATAACCGCGCTGTTTTAGAAGACTATCCATGACTGAAAAGATCTTCATCGGAGTCGCCTGGCCGTACGCCAACGGGCCGCTGCACCAAGGGCAGATGGTCGGCAGCTTCCTCCCCGCCGATTGCCTCGCCCGCTACCACCGGCAGCGCGGCGATCGCGTGCTCATGGTCTCCGGCAGCGACCAATTCGGCACCCCGGTCACCGTCCGCGCGGAGCAGGAAGGCCGGACACCGCAGGCCGTCGTCGATGAGTATCACGAGAGCTTCGTCCGGTCGCTCGACTACATGGGCATCAGCATGGACCTCTACACGACAACGGGCACAACCAACCACCGCGAGACTGTCCAGCGTATCTTTGCGAACCTGCTAGAAAGCGGCGACATCTACAAGCAGTCGATGACGCTCCTCTACTGCCCCAACGACAAACGCTTCCTGCCGGATCGATACGTCGAAGGCGGCTGCCCCCATTGCGGCTTCGAAGGTGCCCGCGGCGATGAGTGCGAAAGCTGCAGCCGCGCGCTCGACGCACTGGAGCTCGTCGACCCGCGTTGCAAGCTCTGCGGCGCGACGCCGGAGCCGCGCGAGTCCGACCACTTCTTCCTGCGCCTCAGCGCCTACAGCGACAAGCTGCGTGAGTGGATCTCGCAGCAGGCGCACTGGCGCAAGCACGTCGTCAACTTCAGCCTGGGTATCCTGAACGAAGGGTTGCGCGATCGCGCCATCACCCGCGACCTGTCCTGGGGCGTGCCGCTGCCGACCGATGCATTGGGCGAGGGCAAGAGCATCTACGTCTGGTTCGAGAACGTGCTCGGCTACCTCTCCGCAGCCAAGGAGTGGGCGCAGCAGCGCGGCGAGCCGGACGCCTGGCGCGAGTTCTGGCAGGACCCGGCCTGCCGCAGCTACTACTTCGTCGGCAAAGACAACATCTTCTTCCACGTCCTCAGCCTGCCGGTCACGATCATGGCCTACGGCAGCGGCGACGATGCGCCGCTAAACCTGCCGTACGATGTGCCCGCCAACCACTACAGCAACGTCGCCGGCGCAAAGGCCTCCGCCAGCCGTAACAGCGCCATCTGGATCAACGACCTGATCGGCCGCTACGACCCGGATGCAGTCCGCTACTATCTCTGCGCTACGATGCCCGAGACATCCGACTCGGACTTCACGTGGAAGGACTTCGTCGCGCGAAACAACAATGAACTCGTCGCCACCTGGGGTAACCTGGTCAACCGGACGCTGACACTCACCTACCGGAACTTCGACGGCTGCGTGCCTGATCCGGGCGAGCTCGATGAACGCTCGCTTCAGCTCCTGCAGCAGGCCGAATCCAGGCTCGCGGAAGCGGGCGAGCAGCTAGACGCCTGCCACTTCCGCGCCGCTCTCGCGACGGCGATGGCGCTGGCTCAGGAGACGAACCGCTTCCTGGACGAGACCGCTCCCTGGAAGTCGCTGCCCGACGACAAGGACAATGCGGCTCGCAGCCTCTACACGGTGATCTGCGCGATCAACGTCCTCAAGATCGCTCTCTCGCCGTTTCTGCCCTTCACCTGCGACAAGCTCCACACCTACCTCGGCTACAGCACGCCGCTGAGCGAAAGCGGTTGGGCGCTGGTCCGGCCGCCCGCCGGCCAGCGGCTGGCCGAGCCAGCGCCGCTCTTCACGAAGCTGGAAGCTGCCGTCGTCGACGCCCAAGAGGAGCGGCTGGCATCGTGACTCTCCGCCTCTTCGACAGCCACTCCCACGTCCAGCTATCGCAGTTCGACGGCGACCGTGACGCGATGCTCGGACGCGCGCGGGCCGCCGGCGTCACCGGCATGCTCGTCCTCGGCACAGACGTCGCCTCTTCGCAGGCCGCGATCGCCCTGGCCGAAGCGGAGCCCGGCGTCTATGCGGCGGCGGGCTGCCACCCCCACGACGCCCAGCACATGGACGCCGATTCGATGTCGGCGCTCGCCGAGCTGGCGCGCCACCCGCTCGTCGCCGCCGTCGGCGAGATCGGCCTCGACTTCTACCGCAACTTCTCCCCGCACGACAAGCAGATCGAGGTGTTCCAGCAGCAGTTGGAGACGGCGGCCGAGGTAGAGAAGCCTATCGCTGTCCACTGCCGCGACGCAAACGATGCGCTCTTTCCCATCATCGAATCGTGGTCGCGGAGGCAAGGCGGCCGCCTGCCTGACGGACGGCCGCTCGGCGTCATGCACTACTTCAGCGGCGACACCGAACTGGCGGAGCGATACGTGGAGTTGGGCTTCGTCATCTCCATCCACTGCTCCGTCACCTATCCAAACGCCAACACACTCCAGGCCGTCGCCCAACAGCTACCGCTCGACGCCATGGTCATCGAAACGGACAGCCCGTACGGCCCGCCGCAATCCAGGCGCGGCCAGCGTAACGAGCCGGGCTACCTCAGCGAAGCGGTGGCTGCGGTCGCAGAGCTGCGCGACGAATCGATAGAGCAGATCGCCGCCGCAACAACCGAGACAGCGCTTCGGCTCTTCTCTCCAGTATCTACAGCGGCAACGAGTCCGGCGCTCGGCAGCGCCAGAACGGCAGGGAGGAGCGCGCCATGACCGTGGCTTCAATCCATGAACCGGTCCAGCAAGAACTTGCTCAGGTAGAAGCGACGATCGCGAAGGTCACTCGCTCGGAGATCCCTCAAGTGCAGCAGATGCTCCAGCACGTCCTCTCCGCAGGCGGCAAGCGGCTGCGGCCCACGGTGGCACTATTGGCCGGCCGCTTCGGCGAACACCGTCCGGAGTACCTCGTCCCGCTTGCGGCATCGATCGAGCTGCTGCATACGGCCACGCTCGTCCACGACGACGTGATCGACGACTCAGACACCCGCCGCGGCCAGCCCACCACTAACTCCCGCCACCATAACGCCAGCGCCGTCATGCTCGGCGACTACATGTTCGCCCACGCTGCGGAACTGATCTGCCACACGGAGAGCATCGAGGTGGTGAAGCTCTTCTCGCGCACGCTGCTAGCGATGGCCGGCGGCGAGTTGACCCAGGACATGGCCGCTTACGAGTACGGCCAAGACACCATGCAATACTTCCACCGCATCGCAGGAAAGACGGCTTCCCTCTTCGCCACCTCAGCCGAAGGCGGCGCAATGGTCGCCGGCGCGTCCGACGAGTGGATCGCCGCCCTGCACGACTACGGCGAGAACCTCGGCATGACCTTCCAGATCGTCGACGACATCCTCGACTTCGAGGGCGACGAATCGGAGCTGGGCAAGCCCACCGGCAGCGACCTCATGGCAGGCACCTTGACGCTGCCATCGCTGCTGCTCATGCAGCGCCATCCGGACGACAACCCCGTCAAGAAGCTCTTCGCCGATGCGTCGAACGGTCGCGAGCACCTGGCCGACGCGATCTCGATGATCCGGAACACCGACATTCTCGAGGAATCGTACAAGGTGGCGAAGGACTTCCGCGACCGCGCCGTCGCCTCGCTGGAAGTGCTCCCGGACACCGCCGACCGCGCCGCCCTGATCGACATCGCCGACCACGTGATGGAACGCCGGTCTTAGGCATAGGCGCGTTGCTATACTGACAGCCGGAGGTACCTGCGCTTGCCCATCTACGAGTACGCCTGCATGGACTGCAAAAAGATCGTCAGCGTCTTGGTGCGCAACATGAATTCGCCCGGCCAGCCCCACTGCCCAACATGCGACGGTACCGAACTGCACCGCGTGATGAGCAGCTTCGCCTTTCACCTGTCGATGATCAGCAAGCTCGATCAGCTTGACCCCAAGTACGACAAGATGATCGACGCCTCCAACCCCGACCTCGCGTTCGACAACCTGGTCAAGCAGTACGGGCTTGATCGGCCTGTCCCCAAGAGCGATCCCAACCTGCCGAAATTAGGTTAGCCACCGGCGCGACTAGCCCCGGCCGCAGATCTCATCCACGGCGCCGTGGGCGCTGGAGGTGTGTTTACGGTATCGCGTAGCTGTGGAGCGACGCGTTGCCTACGGCTTGCGTAGCCTGCGCGGCAAGTGGTGCTCGCTAGGACGGACGCCGGAGGCGATCATCTTGTCGCGCTCCCGCGCCCGCAGGTTCCGGATCTCGTTCGCCACCTCCCGGTCTCCCTTCGACGGCCTCGGTCGCGGCTTCGGCTTATTGATCTCCGGATGCTCAAACGCGCGCATCCGCCCGCGATTGCGCTGCTTTACCTCTTTGCCCAGATGCCAGAACGTGCCCTTGTCCGGCAGCTTGCGCGGATAGCCGTCCCGAAGCGTAAACGCGGCGATGCTCGTCGGCATGATCCGCTCGCCCGCCTTCTCGCAGACGACGCACGGTGCCGATTCCGACGCGCGTGTGATCGGGCGCAGCACCTCGAAGATGCCGTCGCAGTCCTCGCAGTAGTATTCGTAGAGCGGCATAGGGCCTCAGTATAGCCGCGACGCCTAGCGTATGCCAGCGCCGGGCGTCTGCGGCACTGGCCCCGGCCCTTTGCGCACCTCGTCCATGAACGCCGCCGATCGCACGTCCTGATCCAGCGCGTAGTGGATCGCATCGCGCAGGTAGCGCTCCAACTCCACCGCCAGCTCTCCGCTGTCCAGCGGCTTCGCCGCCTCACTAAAGCTGCCATCCTGCAGCAATTGGAGCGCCGCCAGCGCCTCGCTTGAGAGCGCAGTCAGCACGACATCGACCGGCTTGCACTCCATACAGACGACGCCGCCTAGCGCCGGCGCCCACAGCGCGGTCTTGTCCTTCTTCAGCTCCTCTCCGCGGAAGACGCAGCGCCGTAGCTCAGGCCGATAGCCGAGCTGCGTCAGCAGCGACATCTCGAAGTAGCGCAGGACAACGTCGATATCGTCCCGCGTCGCCAGCCGGCGCAGCGTATCGACCAGCAGCCGGTAGACCGTGAAGTTCTCGGCGCGCTCCTCCGTCGCCCGGTCGAGCAGCTCCGCCGCGTAGAGAGCGTAGCTGAGGCGTCCCAGATCGTCCCTGAGCGGCTGAAACGTCTCGATGCTCTGCGCCTGGGTGATGATGTCCAGGTTGCGGCCCTTGGCGAACATGTACGAACCGTGGCTGAGCGGCTCCACGTTGCCGGCCAGCCTGCTCTTCATCCGCCGGACGCCCTTCGCCACCGCGTCTACCTTGCCGTAGTCGGCGCTGTAGAGCGTGATGATTTTATCCGTATCGCCCAGCGTGCGTTGCCGTAAAACGATTGCAGCGGTCTTGTACACCCGAGGTGGCCTAGCCATCGGCTAACGTCCGCCTTCCCGTCGTCAAACGTCCTGGCGATGCTCCAGCGCCTGGGCCAGCGTCACGTCGTCGGCGTACTCAAGGTCGGCGCCCGTCGGCAGGCCGCGGGCGAGGCGTGTGACGCGCACGCCCAGCGGCGCCACCAGACGGCTGACGTACATCGCCGTCGCCTCGCCCTCCAGGTTGGGGTTCGTCGCCATGATCACTTCGTTCACCGACCCGTTGCGCAGCCGTGCGACCAGCTCGTTGAGCTTCAGGTCGTCCGGGCCGACGCCGTCCATCGGCGAGACGACGCCATGCAGCACGTGGTAGAGGCCCCGATAGCTGCGGCTGCGCTCCAGCGCTAATATATCCAGCGGCTCCTCTACCACACAGATCAATGCCTGGTCGCGCTGCTCGTCCGTACAGATGCCGCAGGGATCGACCTCTGTGACGTTCTGGCAGATCGAGCAGAGGATGATCTTCTCCTTCAGATCGACGATCGCATCTGCTAGCGCCTGCGCCTCTTCGTTCGAAGCCCGCAACAGGTAGTAGGTTAGCCGCTGGGCGCTTTTCGGGCCGATGGTGGGCAGCCGATGCAACGCTTCGATCAGGCGCGCCACGGGCGCAGCAGTGCTGGCCGAACGTCCTGGGGCAGCAGGCCTCTCGTTCACAGACTGTGGCCTACTTGGGCAGATTGATGCCGAACTGGCCGGCGAGACCGGCGAGCTGCTGCGTCTGCAAACCTTGCACCTTCTGCAGCGCTTCGTTCACGGCGGCGGTGATCAGGTCTTCAAGCATCTCGATGTCGTCCGGGTCGACGACCTCCGGCTCGATCTTTAGCGACTCCACCTTGAGGCCGCCCGTAACGGCAATGGTGACCGCGCCGCCGCCTGCGCTCCCGTCGACGACCTGCTCCTGCAGCTCCGACTGCGCCTTCAACGCCTTCTCCTGCATCTGCTGCAGGCGCGCCATCATGTCGCGGTTCATCCCCATCGTTTAGCCTCCTTCATCGTCGCTGGAGAGCGCTTCGCCGACTAGCTCCTCGGCTGCGCGTACCAGGCCGCCGCGTTGCCCAGGACGTTGTACCTCCACGTTCGGATCCAGCACGCAGCGCACCGTCCGGCCGGCGCCAAGCACCTCGTCCACAGCCTGCTGGAGCGCGCGTACGTTCTCGCCGCCGTCGCCCTCCATGCGGTCCAGCAGCATCGCGTGCCGGAAGCCGAAGACGACCTCGCCGTCAGACGCTTCGATGATACCACAGCCACTATTCAGCAACGCCCCCGCCCGAAACTCCAATTCTCGCGTCCGATCATAGATCGCCGGCCAGCGCGCGCGCACTTCATCCAGTCCCTTCGCCGCACCGGCAGGCGCAACCGGTGGCTTCTCGCGCGCATCCGCTGTATTCTGCTCGGGCGGCGCAGGCGCGTCTCCCAGTCCCTTCGCCGCGCCGGCAGGCGCAACCGGTGGCTTGTCGCGCGCATCCGCCGTACTTTGCTCGGACGGCCTAGGCGCGTCTCCGTTATCCTGCGCGCTCCTCTCGGGCGCGGCCTTAGAAGCAGCCGGCTGCTTCCGCTTCGCCGGTGGCTTGCTGAATTCAGCAGCCGGTTCGGATCTCTTTGCTGGTGGGCCGGAAGCCGCCGTGGCCGCCGCCGGTTTGGCCGCCGGCTGGCTCTGGCGCTGTGGTTGCGGACGCGGAGCTGCTGGCGCTGCCGCAGCCGGAGGAGGCCGGGGCTTCCGCAGCTAAGATCGAGCCCGCCAGCGCAAGCTCTAACGGCAGCGGCGAGAGCGGGTCGGCACGCAGATCGGCCTCGCCGAATGCGCGCAGGGTGGAGACGATCCGGTCCGTCCCGATCTCGGCGACCAACGCGCGCATCTCAGCGATCTGCTCCTCGCTCCAGCTTTCGCTGAGCTCGGCGCCGGCCTTCGCTAGCAGCAGGCCGCGCATCTGCGCCACCACCTGCCGCTGGAACTGGCGCAGATCGAGCCCGTCGTCGCGCACCTCGGAGATCACCGCCAGCCCTTCAGCCAGCTCGCCCTTCAGCGCGTGAGCGGCGAGCGTCACGCTGCGGGCGTCGACGACGAGGCCGAGTCCTTCCCGCACCTGGTCGTCGGCGAGCTTGTTGCCGTACGAATCGACGAGCTGCTCCAGCAGGTTGATCGCATCGCGCAGGCTGCCCGTAGCGACCCGCGCGATCTGCTTCAGCGCGTCTTCGGAGCACTCGATCCCCTCTTCGCCCGCGATGAACTTGAGCCGCCCGACGGCGGCTTCGAGCGGAATGCGCCGGAAATCGAACCGCTGGCAGCGCGAGATGACGGTCGCCGGCACCTTATGCGCTTCCGTCGTCGCCAGCACGAAGATGACGTGGGGCGGCGGCTCTTCCAGCGTCTTCAGCAGCGCGTTGAAGGCCGGCTCCGTCAGCATATGCACCTCGTCAACGAGGTAGACCTTGTAGGCATCAACGCCGCCCGCGGGAGCGAAGTTCGCCTTCTCGCGCAGGCTGCGGATCTCGTCGATACCGCGATTACTCGCCGCGTCCAACTCGATCAGGTCGAGCGCGCGGCCGGCGAGATACGCCTGGCAGCTATCGCAGGCCGCACACGGCTGGCCGTCCCTTAGTTGGCTACAGTTCACCGCCATCGCTAGCAGCCGGCCCGTCGTCGTCTTGCCGGTGCCGCGCGGGCCCGAGAAGAGGTAGGCGTGCGCCACCTTATCGCCGGCGATGGCGTTGGTCAGGGTGCGCACTACCATCTCCTGGCCGGCAACTTCGGCTAAGGAGCGCGGACGCCACTTTCGATAGAGAACTTCGCTGCTCATGGTTCGCTGCTCGTGAATGTGCGCCGCAGGTGGGTGTCGATAGGCTTCGGGATCGCGCTCAGTATACCAGCGGCCTTCCGGCGCCTCAATGCGCCACGTCGATTAGCAGCGCCTCCTCCTTCGAGCGCATCAGCTTGGCCTCGGCGGCCGTCTCGTGATCGTAGCCCAGCAGGTGGAGGATGCCGTGCGCCAGCAGGTGCGCCAGCTCCACGCCGATGTCATGCCCCGCCCCCCCGGCCTGCCGCAGCGCGGTCGGAAACGCGATCACGACCTCGCCCAACTGTTCGGCGCTCTCCGGCGGCGTCACGAAGCCCTCCGCGCCATCCATCCGAAACGAGAGGACATCGGTCGGCGCGTCGACGTCTCTGTAGCGCTTGTTTAGGTCGCGGACGGTCTCGTCGTCCGTCACCAGCACGCTCAGCTCGGCCAGCGAATCCATCTGCTCGGATTCAAGGACACGCCGCGCCAGCGCCGCGAGCGCCTGCTCGTCGACGCGAGCCGCGAACGGTGGTTCGACCTGGAGAGAGATCGTATCGGGCGAGGGCGTCATCGAGTCCAGCATAGCGCATCCGTCACAACCGTTCGTGCGGACGACACACGCCTTGTCACCGGCGTTCCGGCCCCGTTACTATCCGCACATGCGCCACATGCCGATACGCTCCGCAGTCATCGCGACTGGCCTCTCGCTCGCGTTCGCCGCACTCCTGTTCACCGACAGCGGCTGGAGCGGCGCGCCCGCCACGGAGCGGGCCAGCGTCTCCTCAGCCGGGGCCGAGGCCAACGGCCCCAGCTTCGGCCCGGCGCTGAGCGACGACGGCCGCTACGTCGTCTTCACGTCGGACGCCACGAACCTGTCGCCCTCAGACACCAACGGCCGCGATGTCTTCGTCCGCGACCGGCAGACCGGCATAACAGAGCTGGTCAGCATCGCCAGCGACGGCGCCCAGGCGAACCGGCCGGCACTCTTCCCCGCCATCAGCGGCGACGGCCGCTACATCGCCTTCCAGTCCGACGCTGACAACCTCGTCGCCGACGATACAAACGGCGTCAGCGACATCTTCCTCCACGACCGCCAGACCGGCGTCACCGAGCGCGTCAGCCTCACTAGTGCGGGCGGCCAAGCCAACGATGATAGCTTCACGCCGTCGGTCAGCGCCGATGGACGTTATGTCACGTTCACCTCCCTCGCAGATAACCTCGTCCCGGGCGATACAAATGACGACAGTGACGTCTTTCTCTGCGACCTTCAGACCGGCATAGTTGAGCTGCTCAGCGTCAGCACCGCGGGCGAGATCGGCGACGGCCCCAGCGGCGGCCTTGGCGCGGGAGCCGCGCGCATTAGCTCCGACGGCCGCTACGTTGTCTTCGGCTCGTTCGCCGGCAACCTCGCGCCGGGAGACAGCAACCTGCGCGACGACGTCTTCCTGCGCGACCGCCAGACCGGCGTCACGGAGCTGCTCAGTGTCAGCACCGCCGACGAACCCGGCAACGGCCACAGCATGTACCCGGACGTGAGCGATGACGGCCGCTACATCATCTATCACTCCCTGGCGGACAACCTCGTCGCCGGCGACAGCAACGGCCAGAGCGATGTCTTCCTCCGCGACCGCGATACAGGCGCCACGACCTTACTCAGCGCCGGCATGGGCGGAACAGCAGCCGGCGGCCTTAGCCACTTCGCCGTCATCAGCGCCGATGGCCGCTTCGCCGCCTATCCGTCCGATGCGGCCAACCTCGTTCTCGGCGATACCAACGGCCAGCGCGACATCTTCCTACAGGAGATCGCCAGCGGAGACGTAGAGCGGGTCAACCTCAGCAGCAGCGGCGGCGAGAGCGCCGGCCCGAGCTCGTCGGTCGCCATCGACGGTAGCGGCAACACCGTCGCTTACCAGTCGTTCGCGGACAACCTCGTCGCAGCGGATTCCAACGACGCACCGGATATCTTCGTATGGGGAACACCGCTCTTATCGGCCGCTACGCCAACGCCGGCCGCGCCGGCCGGCGACGCGGACTGCAGCAGCGCTGTCAACGCCATCGACGCCACGCTCATCCTTCAGCTCGTCGCCGGCCTCGTAAGCACGCTCCCCTGCCCTGCTGCCGCCGACGCGAACGCCAGCGGCAACGTCGACGCAATCGACGCCGCCCTCGTCCTGCAGTTCGTCGCAGGGCTAGTGGAGAGGCTGCCGCCCTAGCGTTAGCCTAGCGCGCTCACAGCCCGCTGCGCGGCATCGATCAGCGGCGTCGGCACGAGGCCGACAACGAGCACTCCTACGCCCGTCACTGCTAGCGATGCTGCCAGCCACGGGCCGGTTCGGACATCGTCCTCCGCCGGCGCCGGCGCCAGGTACATGTGTCTCACCACCCGTAGATAGTAGTAGGCCGAAAGCGCCGAGTTCAGCACCGCGACGATCACCAGCCAGACAAGGTCGCTCTGGACGGCGGCGTTGAAGATGTAGATTTTGGCGACGAAGCCAGCTGTCGGCGGAATGCCGGTGAGCGAGACGAAGCAGAACGCCAGCACCGCCGCCGGCAGGGGCGCCCGCCGGCCCATGCCGGCGTAGTCTTCGATCTCATCCGAATTGATCCGGGCCGAGATCGCCATCACCGCGAAAAACGCGCCCAGGTTCGTCAGCGCGTAAGCCGCCAGGAAGAACGTCACGCCGCTCGCACCCAGCGTCGAACCGGCCGCGATCGCGGCGACGCCGATCGCTATGTTCCCCGCCTGCGCGATCGAGCTGTAGCCGAGTAATCTCTTGATATTCGTCTGCACCAGCGCCATCACATTGCCGACGCACATGGAGATCGCCGCCAGAACCGCGAACACGGTCGCCCAGTCGCTGCTCACCAGACCGTCCGGCCCAATGCCGAAGCCCTGGTAGAAGACCCTGAGTATGACAGCGAAGCCAGCCGCCTTGCTGCCGACGGAGAGGAAGGCAGCAACCGGCGTCGCCGAGCCTTCATAGACGTCCGGCACCCACATGTGGAACGGCACCAGCCCCACCTTGAAGCTGAGCCCCGCCGCCAGCAACACTGCTGCCGCGATCAGCGCCGCCCTCGTACCTGGGTCGCCTTCCAGCACCAGCGACGAGATGCTGGCGGCGCCGTCCGGCGCGATCAGTTTCGTCGTGCCGGCGATGCCAAAGAGGAACGCCATCCCGTACAGGATCACCGCCGATGCTATCGCACCCATCAGGATGTATTTCAGCCCGGCTTCGCTCCCCTTATCGTCCCTCAGGAACGCGGCGAGGACGTACTGCGAGATGCTCGTCAGCTCCAACGCGACGAAGATCAGGATCAGGTCACGCGCGCCGGCCAGCAGCATCATGCCGCCCGTCGCCAGCATCAGCAGTGCCCAGAACTCGCCCTGGTTACGAATCTTGCGTACGAAGTCGGCCGAAGCGAGCGTCACCAGCCCGGCAACGCCGATGAACAGAAATCCGAAGAAGATGCTGAACGTATCGAGCGAGTACGTGCCATCGAACGCGACCGCCTCTCTGTCGCGCAGGATCAGCACTACCAGCCAGATCGCCGACGCCGTCAGCGCGCCCAGCACCCCCACGGGCAGCCAGCCGCGGTTGCGATCGCGCAGCAGTATATCGGCGAACAGGACACCTCCCGCCGCCACCATCAGGATCAGCTGCGGGCCAATGCGGTCGATGTCCTCTAGCACGTCTGCATCGCCCCGCTACGTCAATCCGGCCGCGATTGGCCCGATCGCCTGGTCGATGACATCGACGAGCCGCGACGGGAAGATGCCGACCGCCAGGATGATCGCCAGCAGCACGGCCATCGGAACCTGCTCCCACCAGGCCGTCGCGTCCGGCAGCCCTGCCCAGCGCTCGTTCTTCGGCCCAAACATCACACGCATCACCATCCAGAGGATGTAGCCGGCCGTCAGCAGGATGCCGAAGACGGCGAGGATCGTCGGCGCGGGGAAGCGGCTGGCGGCGCCGAAGAAGACCGTCACCTCCGCTACGAACCCCGACATCGCCGGCAACCCCAGCGACGCCAGCCCCGCCATCACCATCACCACGGCGATGATCGGTGTCACGTGGGCTAGGCCGGACAGCTCGTTGATATCTCTCGTATGGGTCCGATCGTAGATCAGCCCCACCACAACGAAGAGCAGGCCGGTGATCACACCGTGGCTAAACATCTGCAGCGTCGCGCCGGTGATGCCCACCTGCCCCAACGCGGCGATGCCCAGCAGCACAAAGCCCATGTGGCTGACCGATGAGTAGGCGATCAGCCGCTTCAGATCGGTCTGGCGCAGCGTCACAATTGCTCCGTAAATGATGCTGATCGCAGCAATCGAGGCGAGCCAGACAGCGTAATCCTGCGCCGTGTCCGGCATGATACTGATCAGGATGCGGATCATGCCGTAGCCACCCATCTTCAACAGCACGCCGGCCAAGATCACGCTGACCGCCGTCGGCGCGTCGGTATGGGCATCCGGTAGCCAGGTATGGAGCGGGAAGATCGGCAGCTTGACAGCAAAGCCAACGAAGATCAGGAAGAAGATCGCCGGCAGCGGCAACACGGCCCCGCTCAGGTCCGCCTCGCGCAGCGCCACCATGTCGAACGTCGACGGCTCCGCGGAGAAGGCGAGCGCCAGGAACCCTACCAGCATCAGCGCGCTGCCGCCGAGCGTGAAGAGCAGGAACTTCATCGCCGAGTACTCCTTGCGGCCGGAGCCCCAGATGGAGATCAGGAAGTACATCGGCAGCAGCTCCACCTCCCAGAAGAAGAAGAAGAGGATCAGGTCCTGCGCCAAAAAGACGCCCAGCACGCCCGTCTCAAGCGCCAGCAGCCAGGCGAAGTACTCCTTGCTTCGAAGTTCCACGTTCCAGGAGATGAGCACCCCAACGGTGAAGAGCAGCGTCGTCAGGATCACCATGGTCAGTCCCAGGCCGTCCACTCCGAGGAAGTACTGGATATCGAAGCCCGCGTCCTCCGCCCGGATCCAGCGGAAGCTCTCCGTGAACTGCAGCCCCGCTTCGCCAGTGTCGAACATCCCGAACACCACCAGCGAGACGCCCAGCACGATGCCCGTCACTGCCAGCGCCATGTACTTGGCGTAGCGCTCCTCGTCCTTCGGCAGCGTCGCGACGAGGATGGCGCCCAAAACCGGGAAGATGACCAGGAACGTCAGCATCTCTCGAACGTCTCCATCACAGCGGATTCGAGATGTAGGCGAGGGTCTTTAGACCCTCACGAATCTCCGTCGGGGCCTGAAGACCCCGGCCTGCAAGGCTTGGTGAGCCGGACCTATTCGCGGTATACGCAGGTGCATCGTGCCTGCTCACTTCCATCCTCATCTGTGGCATCTCCATCACAGCGGATTCAACAGGAACACCAGGCCGCCGGCGATGAGCAACCCAGTGAACCCGATCACCCCGTACACTTGCACCTGGCCCGTCTGCAGCAGTCGCAGCCCGTCGCCACTGGCGCGCACCGTTGTCGCCAGGCCGTTCGCAATGCCATCGACGATGTAGGTGTCGAACCAGGCGGCACCGGCGGCGACGCCTCCGATGAGGAGACGGCGCACGATCAGCCCTTCGTAGAGGTCGTCCAGGAAGTACTTGCGTACCAGCAGCGTGTGCAGCGGCCCCACCGCCGAACGCACCCGCTCCGCCGAGAGCACCTTCACGCCGTAGAAGAGCCACGCCCCGCCGATGCCGGCCAGCGCCACGGCGGATGAACCGAGGGCGATTGCCCAGCTAAACTCGAACGGGTGCAGCGCCGCTGCTGTCTCGCGGGGCAGCGCGCCGGCGAGCAGGTGCTCCACACCGCCGCTGATGTTCGCGAAGCCGATCAGCACCGCCGGCACGGCCAGCACCACCAGCGGCGCCACCATCACCCACGGCGATTCGTGCGGATGCGCCGCATCGCCGCCGTGGCCCTCTTCCTCCGGCTCAGCGCCGCCCTGGTACTCGCCCTCGAACGTCATAAAGATAGCCCGGAACATGTAGAACGCCGTCAGGAAGACGACGCCCAGCGCCACCCAGAACAGCACCTGCTGCTCGTTCCAGGCGTCGCCTAGAATCTCGTCCTTGCTCCAGAAGCCGGCCAGCGGGAACACGCCCGCCAGGCTCAACGAGCCGATGAGAAACGTCGCGTAGGTCCAGGGCATCATCTTCCGCAGCCCCCCCATACGCCGCATATCGAACGTGTTCGTCGCATGGCTGACGCTGCCGGAGCCTAAGAACAGCAGCGCCTTGAAGAAGGCGTGCGTGAGCAGGTGGAAGATCGCCGCAACGTAGCCGCCCAGGCCCAACGCCAGCATCATGTAGCCGAGCTGGCTGATTGTAGAGTAGGCGAGCACACGCTTGATATCCGTGACGACGATTGCCAGCAGCGCCGCGAGCAACGCCGTCGTCCCGCCGATCGCCGCGACGGTCATCCGCGCATCGTCGGCCACTTCGAAGATCGGGAACATGCGCGCCACCAGGTAGATACCCGCCACCACCATCGTCGCCGCGTGGATCAGCGCGGAGACCGGCGTCGGGCCTTCCATCGCATCCGGTAGCCAGACGTGGAGCGGGAACTGGGCCGACTTTCCCGCCGCCCCAGCGAAGATGCCCAGCGCAAAGACGGTCAGCACGTTCACACTCAGCACACCTGCCACCGCCAGCTCCTGAATCTCGGCAATGTCGAACGTCCCCGCCTTCACGTAGATCAGGATAATCGCCAGCAGCAACCCGATGTCCCCCAGGCGCGTGACGATGAACGCCTTCATCGCCGCCCGCGCCGCCGCAGGCTTGTGGAACCAGAAGCCGATCAGCAGGTACGAAGAGAGGCCGACCAGCTCCCAGAAGACGAAGAGCATCAGGATGCTATCGACCAGGATCAGCCCCAGCATCGAAGCTGTGAAGAGCGACATGTAGGCGTAGTAACGCGAGTAGCCGCCGTCGCCCTTCATGTACCCCTGTGAGTAGACCTGCACCAGCAGCGAAACGGACGTGACGACGAGGAGCATGATCGCAGTCAGCCCGTCGAGCCGTATGCCCAGGTTGACAACGAGGTCAGGCCCCGCCGGCGGGGTGATCGTCAGCCACTCGTGCGTCCGGAACGCCAGCGCCGCCCCGTCGCTATCAATCGAGCTGTCGAGCGCCCAGAGCGAGAAGAGAAACGCCGTCCCGATGGCGGCGATCGTCGCGTAGCCGCTCAGGCGCGGGTACGGCCGTGTGAAGAGCAGGATCGCCAGCATCGAGCCGATCGGCAGCAGCAGGATCGACCAGGCGACGCCCTCCGGAATCTCCGGCAGCATCAGATCTTCCTCAGCAGTTCGGCTGCCACGTGCGTCTTGCTATCCGGCACCCACAGCTCGCGGCTGGCCCGCATGCCCGCCGCCGCGTTTAGCGGCGGGATGATCCGCACGGCGACGCCCTCCGCCTGGAAGAACTCCAGCCAAATCTGAGCGCCATAGCCGCTCTTCACATCCATGAACTTCGTCCACATAGCAGCCCTTCGCCTCTACCAGCGCAGCAGGTTGATCTTGTCGATGTCGATCGTCCCGCGATGGCGATAGACGGCCATCGCCAGCGCCAGCACGACCGCTGCCTCCGCCGCCGCGACGGTGATCACGAAGATCGCGAAGACGTGGCCATCCAGCGGCCGCGGCGACTCGACGAAGCGGGAGAAGCCGATCAGCGTCACATTGACAGCGTTCAGCATCAGCTCGATGCCCATCAGCACCGCGACGGCGTTCTTCTTCGACAGGGCGATGTACAGCCCGATGGCGAACAGCACGCCGCCCACGATCAGCACCTGTTCCAGTGTCACGCGCGCGGCAAGCAGCAGATCGGTCATCTCAGTCTTCCCTCACCAGCACGATCGCCCCGATCATCGCCGCCACCAGCACCACCGACGCGATCTCGAACGGCAGCACGAACGGGCTGACCAGCGCGTCGCCAATCGCCGTCGCCGTGCCATCGACGATGAACGACGCGTCCTCCGCCTCGCGCCAGTCCGTCTCCACAGCCACAAGGGTCACTGCCGCGATCATCAGGCCGGAGAGCACGAACGCCGGCGCTTGGAGGAAATTGCCTGCGTTGTCTCTACTGGACTGTGGCGTCAGCATCACAGCGAAGATCATCAGCACAGAGATGGCGCCGGCATAGATCAGCACCTGCGCCACCGCGACGAAGTCGGCCGACATGGTGATGTACAGCCCCGCAACGCCGACGAAGCTCAGGATCAGGAACAGCACCGCGTGCAGCAGGTTACGGACGACGATGATCATCGCCGCCGACGATACGGTGAGCGCCGCGAGCGCCCAGAACGCGATGACCACGCCGATGTCGTCCAGCGCCGATTCCTTTCCTTATACCGTGGCTGGTTCCGTTTGTCCGCTTCCTGCTTCCGGAGCAGCCTCGTCCGGCAGCGGCACCTCGATCTCGCTGAACAGCCGCGGCTTCTTCGGCGCCCGCTCGAACGCCTGCCCCATCACCCGCGCCCAGCCCGCTATCAGCACGCCGGCCAGCGCGAAGTTCACCACCGCGGCGACCGGCAGCACCACGCCCGCGCTCAGCTCGTACTCCCTCCAGAGCAGGACCTCCAGCGCGACGACGAAGACGTTGATGATCGCCAGCGGCAGCAGGAACTTCCAGGCGAACGCCATCAACTGATCGATGCGGAAGCGGGGCAGCGTGCCCCGGAACCAGATCAGAATGAAGTAGACCGCGTAGATCTTGCTGATGAAGATCAGCCAGCCGGGTACCCACTGCTCCAGCCCGAACGCCCACCAGCCGCCCAGGAACAGCGTTGCGATGATGCCCGACATGGCGACCGCGTTCACCAGCTCGGCGGCGTAGAACAGCCCGAACTTCATCCCGGAGTACTCGATGTGAAAGCCCGCGATAATCTCCGACTCCGCCTCCGCGATGTCGGCCGGCGTCCGGTTCAGCTCGGCCGTCCCGCCCAGCAGGAAGATCAGGAAGGCCAGCGGCTGGAAGAAGATCAGCCACGACCAGTGTGTCTGTTGGAAGTCGACGATGCCGCTCATCTGCATCGTCCCCGCGAACGTCACCACACCCAGCAGCGCCATCACCATCGGCAGCTCGTAGCTGATCAGCATCGCGATCACGCGCATCGAGCCGAGCAGCGCGTACTTGTTGTTCGATGCGTAGCCGGCCATGAAGAGGATGATCGGCGTCGTCGAGCCGAGCGCGAGCAAGTAGAGCACACCGACGTTCAGGTCGGCCAACACCATCTGCTCGCCCCACGGCAGCACGGCGAACGCTAGTATCACGGGGATGAAGATGACGATTGGCGCCAGCGTGAAGACGATGCCGTCGGCGTTGTTCGGCTGCAGCGCCTCTTTCTGGATCAGCTTCAGCGCATCGGCCACCGGCTGCAGCAGCCCGAACGGGCCCACCCGGTTCGGCCCGCGCCGCACCTGAATCCGTGCGATCAGCCGCCGTTCGATCCAGATGTTGATGATCGCCGCAAGCCCGACGAAGAGGAGGATGGCCACCGCCCCTAGCAGCCCCGTGATCGCGTAGATCAGGCCGTCAGGCGCGCCCGCGTCCCGCAGCGCTTCGATTAAGCGCGCGACGCCGTTTCCCAGATCGCGGAGGTCGTACCAGTTCGCGAGCAGCGGCACTAGCGGTCGACCTCTCCCACGTTGATATCGATGCTGCCCAGCGTCACGATCGCATCGGCCACCGTCTGGCCGACCACCATCTCGCGCAGCGCCGAGAGGTTGAGCAGTGAAGGCGACCGCACGTGGAAGCGATATGGCTCCGGCCCGCCGTCGCTCACCAGGTAGAAGCCCAACTCGCCTTTTGGTGACTCGATTCGCGAGTAGATCTCGCCCTTCGGCGGCCGGAGGTTCAGCGGCACGTCGGCCAGGTGACTGCCGGGCGGTAGCTGCTCCACCGCCTGCTCGATGATGCGCACGCTCTGGCGCAACTCCTCCATCCGCACCACGAAGCGGTCGTAGCAGTCGCCCGTATGGCCGACGGGGATATCGAAATCCATGCGGTCGTAGACGCAGTACGGGTCCGCCTTGCGGATGTCCCAGACGATGCCCGAACCGCGCAACATCGGCCCGCTCATCGATGCGTTCATCGCCAGCTCCGGTGAGAGCACACCGATGCCGCGGCTGCGCATCAGCAGGATCTCGTTATCGATCAGTAGGTCTTCGTACTCGCCGAAGCGGTCCGGCAGCTCGTCCAGCAGGCTGCGCAACTGCGGCAGGAACTCGTCCGGCAGGTCGAACGCCACGCCGCCGATGCGCATGTAGTTCAGCGTCAGCCGCGCGCCGCAGGTCATCTCGAACAGGTCGAGGACCTTCTCCCGTTCGCGGAACATGTAGAAGAGCGGCGTCTGCCAGGCGCCGCAGTCGTTGACGAACGTGCCGTTGGCCATCGCGTGGCTGGCGATACGCTGTAGCTCCGCAAAGATCACTCGCAGGTACTGCGCCCGCTCCGGCACTTCGATACCGGCCAGCCGTTCGACGGCGATGCAGTACGAGAGGTTGCCCGTCATCGCCGCCAGGTAGTCCATCCGGTCTGTAAAGGGGATGTTCTGCGTCCACGTCCGCTCCTCCGCCAGCTTCTCCATACTGCGGTGCAGGTAGCCAACGATCATCTCGGCGTCGATGATGCGCTCCCCGTCCAGCGTCACCCGCATACGGAAGACGCCGTGCGTCGAGGGGTGCTGCGGCCCGATGTTGACGACGAGCGGCTCAGTCTTAATCGCCACGGAACTCGCCTGCCCACTGCTCCGGGTCCTCCTTCGGGAACCGCCGGAGCCCCGGGCTCTGGCCGCCCGGCATCGCCATGTAGTCCTTGCGCAGCGGATGGCCCGGAAAGCCCTCCCAGAGGAAGATGCGTTTCATGTTCGGGTGGCCGCTGAAGTTAACGCCCAGCAGATCGTAGATCTCGCGCTCCTGCAGGTGCGCCCCGTGCCAAACCGAAACGACAGACGGCGCTTCCGGCTCATCATGATCGGCCCGCACCTTCACTGTCATCTCGTGGTTGTGGGAGAGGGAGCTGAGGTGGTAGACGATCTCGAAGTAGTCGAAGTGATCGACGCCGGAGAGCGCGTTCAGATAGCGCGCGTCCAGCTCGCGGTCGTCGCGCAGAAACGTCATCACCTCGACGAGGCGCTCCGGCCGCACCAACACCCAGTCCTCTGCTGTCTCTTCAATAGCGTCGGCGACGCCAGCCTCGATGTGCTCCGCGAGCTGGGCGCCGCCGATCCGCGTCGTCGCGGCCATCAGGCCCACTCCAGCGCCTTCTTCGCCCAGTCGTAGACGAAGCCCACTACAAGAATGAGCAGGAAGAGCGCGCCCGCGAAGAAGCCGCCGAAGCCCGTGTGCGGCAACGACACCGCCCACGGATAGAGCAGCAGTATCTCCACATCGAAGATGACGAAGATCAGCGCGTAGACGTAGTAGCGCACGTGGAACTGGCCGAGCGCGTCCCCTTCTGTCTCCACTCCGCACTCATAGGTAGCCGTCTTCACCGGGTCCGGCCGCTTGGGGCGGATCTTGAACAGCCCCAAGACGACGGAGGCGCCGATGGGCAGGAGCGGGAACGCCAGCGCGAAGAGTAGCAGGAAGCCTGCTCGTCCGAACTCATCCAGCACAGCGACACCCCCGATTGTGAAAATCCTCTCGCACTTCCGCGAGAGTATATCACAGGGCGTAGACTTGCGAAACCGTGGTCACGTTCCGCAACGGTGCGTCCAATCGCCAGCGGCCTACTTCAGCAGCTATGCCCGTATTGCGATATCACACCGAGCAGATCCCACAGCCCGATATGTCCGTCGGGAGGCCCCAGCGCGTACTGATTTTCGCCTGGGGGCGGCGGAGAGCGGTCGAACGCTGGATGGTAGGAGACCATGTCTTCCGGGCGCGCTTGAGGGTCACTGTAGCGATTCACTGGCGCTGTTCCATTGCCGTCATTCGTGCCTAATCGAAACACCACTGCCAAGACATCTGTCAGCAACGCGATATCACCGTCCCGAGCGCCATCCGTCGCCGGCACGTCGTAGAAGTCCCAGTAGTTGTTTGGGTCACGCAGCCCGCCGATGAACGGGTTGCTCCCCAGCTCTGCGACGTCCGTACAGCCATCGCCGTCGCTGTCTTTACTGGTATCGAATGAGCCAGGGCCCACGAACGCGTCCGGGCAGTCTGCCGCGGCCCCGCCGATGCTTTCGGGGCAGGCGGCAAAGAACGCTATCTCCTGCTGCTGATAGCCCAACGGATCAAGATCCATCGGTGAGTAGCGCTCCGAACCGTCCCGCGTCCAGCGGAAGACGGGGCTGTATCGGGCATTCGTATCCTCTGCTACCCCGGCATCTGCAGGGGCAAAGAACGCAACACCGAGATCTCGGTAGTCACCGTTCGGTTCCGGTTGTGAGGCGCTATAGCGGCTCTCACCGGTCTCCACGTGCTGCCAACGGCGAATCTCTTGGAAGCCGGGCACAGGTATATCGGAGGCATAGAAGCTTACGCCCGCAGGCTCGAAACCGCCCGGCGCTGGAGCGCTGCCAGCCAAGTAGATGGTACGCCCCTGATCGTCGATCCATTCTGTGACAGCAACAGCGAGCCGTATTTCGTGGAGGTACACCTGATACGTTTCACCGCTGGCGTATGAGATGTACATGGTGCGGTCTCCATCCCGGCTGTACACCTCGTGTTGAACGCCTGTATAGCAAGGGAACGGAACAACCCTACCGGCGGTGTTTGGCGGATGAAAGAACCGGCAATCGACCATCACACTATCAGCTTCGTCCCATGGGCCTGTCAGCGCGTCCGATACTCGCACGTTGATAGACGTGGTAAAGTTCGTCGCGTACACGGCAACCCACTTTCCGAGAAAATGATTGTATGCCACCTCCACTCCGTTATGCATGCCCGGTTGCCTCCAGAGAGCGCCTACGTTTGCGAGAGCCGGATCCCAGTAGCCCGCCTGCGGATCCCACAAGCCGGTCAGCCAGCGGCCGGGCTCATCTGGGCTGCCAGGTTCCCAGTACTCGTAGTCGGCCGGGGAATCGAAGCGGGCCGTGGGCACCCGGCTCAAGATGGTATCCGTCGTCCATAGCTGACGCGACATGTTAGAGAAGACGTAGACATACTCGCCGTCAACGTATATTCTGTTTGGCAAGGGAACGCCCTTCCGCCAGACGAGATCGCCCCCAAGCGCCCGTTCGCCGGAGAGAGTGCCAGTATCGAACGAGGCGATCCCAATTCCCGCTACCTTCCACGGAACGGGCGAATCCGGAACTACTGATGCGTAGAAGAAATGCACCGTGTCCGTGGCTGTCGCTGCCATTCCCAGCGGCCAAACCGTCAGCTCCCTCGGCCAATCAACCGCGAGTAACGGCACAGCAGCGCCATTCGCCTCCTTGGGTGTGAGGGTGATGCAGTCTGAGGCATCGGTGTCCGCGCTCCAACCGATGCTGTTGGGAATCTGCCCGCCGGTGATCCGCAACGTATCGCCAAAGTTCCAGTACACGACACCGCCGATCGCGACAGTATTGCCTCCGTCCTGGCCGATAATGCCTGCACCCACTTTGGAGCTGCCCATCATCGAGCAGACAGGCCGGTTGGCCAATACGACAAACGGACGCTCCTCCAGGTAGGGCAACTGCTGTTGCGCAACGCTTGGAGTCGCCGAGCCTGGAAGTCGAGGAAATCCTAGAAGCGAAGCACCGGCGATACTAGCGACGATTACGAACACTCGTATCGTTGGGATGATCAGCGCCTGGAAGCCACGCTGGTTTCTACGCCAGATCGAGTACAAATTGGTTGGCACCACCACGGACGTCCTTTCCCACCAGGCCCAGGAAGAGTCTGATAACGACGGGGTCGACTCTCATGCGGGGATTCGCGTTGGCCACCAGACTAACACGCGGCCTAGCTTACTATGGAAACTACGTCCAGTCAAGCAAACAGCATACCGCCCGCAGATCGTGCTACGCTGAACCGCCGTCCGCGGCATCGTCCGGCGGCGCTTCCCGCGTGTCGCCGTCCCAGATGCACGGATTGGTGCCTGCCAGCACCTCCTCCTGCGACGGGATACGGTCGCCGTCGTCGTTATAGACCAGCGGGTCGCAGCCGGGTGTATCGAGTTCATAGGCGTCCCGCAGCAGGTCGCCGTCCGTATCGGCGGACGAGGCGTCGGTGCCGAGGAACGATTCAAAGCAATCCGTCAGGGTATCGCTATCGCGGTCGGGACAGGCGGCGTAAAACGCGATCTCGTGCCGCTCGTAACCGGCGCTCGCCAGATCGAGCGCCGCGTAGCGCTCCGAACCCGCCCGCCTCCAGCGGAAGACGGGGCTGTATCGGACATTCGTAGCCTCTGCTACCCCGGCATCCGTGGGGGCGAAGAACGCAACACCCATATCCCGATAGTTGTCGTTCGGTTCCGGTGGTGAGGCGATATAACGACTTTCACCGGTCTCCACGTGCTGCCAACGGCGAATCTCTTGGAAGCCGACCACAGAGATATCAGAAGCGTAGAAACTGACGCCCACAGGCCCGAAACTGCTCGGCGCTTACGTGTTGCCAGCCACGTAGATCGCCCTGCCTCGATCGTCGATCCATTCTATGACAGCAACCGCGAGCCGTATTTCGTGGAGGTACACCTGATACTCTTCTCCGTTGCTGTATGAGATGGATAAAGTTCGGTCTCCATCCTGGCTGTACACGTCGTGTTGAACCGCCGTATAGCAAGCAACCTTGAGCCCGCCCGGTGCCAGCTGGGCAGAAGACCAACTCGACCAGACCATAAGAGCAGCAACGACCGATGCGAACACGATGCCCGCTCTGTCAGGGTAGTGGAATGCATCTAAGGCCACCCTCACCAATTCCTTCTCACCAGACATGAAGGATGCTAACGTAGCAACGACATGTCTCGGTTGTCAGGGCAACATTGGATGGTAGTGACGGTAGCGCTTCCGGTGGGTTGAGGGCATGGGGAGACTATCACTTCGCCGGTTCCGCCGCGGGTGGCAGAAGGTCCGGCCACTTCCAACCCCCCGCTATGTCTCCGGTACACCCCGGATCGGCGCCGACGAGGACCCGAACCTGCTCCTGATCCCCAGCACGGATACCCTCGCTGCCGCGGCCACATCGGAGCAAGCGGTCAGCTTCGTCATCGACCTCATCGGCCAGTTGACGCCGAGTCAAGAGGTCGTCGATCAACAGGCCTACTACCACTTCGCTCGGGCTCAGTTCGGCTCGCACTTCCGCGAAGCCGACCTCACAACTGTGCTCTGGGCGGCGGCTACGCTCATCCGTCCGACTAGTTACCTTGAGATCGGCGTTCGTAGGGGGCGCAGTGCTGCAGTGGTCGCGGCCATGTGCCCGGATTGCGCGATCTTCGGTTTCGATCTCTGGATGCCCGACTACGCCGGGGCACCCAACCCCGGTCCTGAATTTGTCCAGAAGGAGCTGTCCGCCGTAGGGCATCGCGGCAGTCTGGAGCTGATGTCGGGAGATAGCCGCAAGCTGGTGCCCTCGTTCCTACAACAGCGTCCTAGCTTGTTCTTCGACCTTATCACTGTCGACGGCGATCATTCGGTCTTCGGCGCGGCGTCCGATCTGGCGAACGTCCTCCCTAGGCTGAAGGTCGGAGGGATCATAGTTTTCGACGACATCGAGACTCCCGGACTACGGCGCGCTTGGGACCACTTGGTACAGCGCGACAAACGTTACGTCACTTGGGAATCCGCCGCTACCGGCCAGGGCATCGCCGCGGCCATCCGGATAGGAGACAAACCGTTGCTTGGAAGAGCCGAGCGCACTCAGCTATGACCTGAGCCGCGGGTCCGCCTACTTGGGTTACTAGCGTACTCGCTTCTCAGCAATGTGTTACCAATGTTTCTGAACGAGTACAGCGGCCGGCACGCGCACGAAGATTAGCTTAGCCTCGTCGCCGTCCGCGGCATCGTCCGGCGGCGCTTCCCGCGCGTCGCCGTCCCAGATGCACGGATTGGTGCCTGCCAGCACCTCCTCCTGCGATGGGATACCGTCGCCGTCGTCGTTGTAGACTAGCGGGTCGCAGCCGGGCGTATCTAGTTCATACGCGTCCCGCAGCAGGTCGCCGTCCGTATCGGCGGACGAGGCGTCGGTGCCGAGGAACGATTCAAAGCAATCCGTCAGGGTATCGCTATCGCGGTCGGGACAGGCGGCGTAAAACGCGATCTCATGCCGCTCGTAACCGGCGCTCGCCAGATCGAGCGCCGCGTAGCGCTCTGCATCGCCCTGTGTCCAGCGATAGACGGGGGCGAAGCGGCCGTTGCGCCCGCCGCTTGTCGATGCGTCCAGCGGCGCGTAGAAGTCGATGCCCCGATCGACGAACACTTCGGTCGAACTGGGCGCGCCGGCGCCGTAGCGGACGGCGCCACTCTCCTCGCCGACCCAGCGGTGGATGGCGGAGAAGCCGGGCACCGGAATATCGGAGGCGTAGAACGCGAGGCCGTCCGCGGCGAACGAGGCCGGCGGCTCCGCTCCGGCGGGCAGATAGACCGCACGATCATATTTGTCTTTGTCGCGCCACTGGCGGATGCCGGCGGCCAGGCGAATTTCGTGCAGGTACACCTCGTACGCGCCACCGTTACTGTAGGTGACGTAGATCGTCCGGCCGCCGTCGCGCGCGTAGACCTCGTGCTGGCTGCCCGTATAGCAAAGGAAGCCTTCTCTTATCGGTGCGTGGAAGGCAGAACATCGCACCAGCAGCGTCTCCGGCCCGTCCCAGGGCCCGGTCAGCTCATCCGCAGCCCGAACGCTGACGGCCGTCATAAAGTTGGAGGTGTACACGGCCAGCCAGCGGCCTAGAAACTCGTTGTATGCCAGCTCAACGCCGTTATGGTTCATCGCTTGCCGCCAGAGCGGCTCAATCTCCGACAGCTCCGGTCGCCAGCTGTTTGCCTCCTCGTCCCAGAGGCCGGCCAGCCAGCGGCCGGGCGTCACGGCATCGCCCGCCTGCCAGTACTCGTAGCTACTGAGCGACTCGATCTCGGTCTTAGGCACGCGCGCCAGCACGGCACCCTTCGTCCACGCATCAACCGCTACGTTGTGCTGGACGTAGACGTATTCTTCGTCAGCAAACGTCCGCGATGGCAACGGCCCGCCAGCGGGCCACGGCAGCGCGCCGTCCAGTGCCCGCTCCGCCTCCAACGTCTCCGTGTCGAACGACGCCAGGCCAATCCCGGCGACTGTCCACGCTCCCTCTTCGCCGCCTTCCTTCGCGACAACAGAGGCGTAGTAGAAATGGACGGTGCCGGCAGACGTCTCCTCCATCCCCAGCGGCCAAAGGCTCCGCTCTGAACCAGGGTCATGGGGTAGCAGCGGCGCCGACGATGCTGTCGTCCCTTTCGGCACTAACGTGATGCAGTCTGACGCGTCGCGGTCGCTGCTCCAGCCAAGGCTGTTCGGTATGATACTGCCGTCAGCCAGCACGGTATCGCCGAAGCTCCAGTAGACAACCCCGCCGGCGACGACCGAGTGGCCGCCGTCCGCACCCACCACGCCCGCCTTCGATAGCTGGCTGCCCAGCAGCGAACAGACGAAGCGATCCGCCAGCACGACGACGGGATGCTCCTGAAGGAACGCGTGATCGGGCTCCGGCATCGGCTCAGATAGCGCCGTCCAGCTAATCGAAGCGGTGAAGACAATCGATAGCAATGCCGAGAGCAACACCGCGATCAGCGTCCGTACTCTCCAGCGCGAAGGTCGAGCCATCTTCCCTCTTCGTAGCTAGCTACTCCGCTCAGCGCGCAAAGCTATCACCATGATACTGTACCTCCCGCCTATCACGCGCCGTAGGCGGGCAGGCTGGTATTCCGTCCCATGCGGCGGGCACGTCTCGCCCTCGTTCTTTCTGCTACACTCCGACCACCGAAATGGAACAGCACACCTCAGGCCGCTCCGACAACCGGCTCCTGCGCTGGGCAGTTGCCGCAGCGATCCTCGGCGGCGCCGCGATCGTTGTCACGCTCCTCATCCTCCGAGCCATTCCAAGCGAAGCGGAAGTCGAGATCGAGATCGCCGGTTGGCGGGTGCCCGTTGGCGTCGTCATCAGCACCGACGACGTAAAGTCGCGCCTGCCTGGGATCGTCATCAGCTCCCTCCTCGGCGACAAGCCGGTGATCCAGATTAACGCCGGTCGGGTCGAACAGAGCAAACCCGGCGAACTCACGATTCAGCCACTCAGCGGCGGCAAGAGCGTCAGCTACGAGCTGACGGAAAGCACGAGGATCCTCGATATCCGCACTTTTGCCAGTGCGACGGGATTCGAGGAAGGAGAGCTAGCGGCGGTGATCACCAGCCCGGGCGGTAACGAGGCGTTCCTGGTGCTGACGGGCATCACCCGCGCCTCCGATTAGCTAACCGCACGCGGAGCCGTCAGGCCGAGTGTTTCGATGTTCCTATATCCTGCTGGAGCCCATCGCTGGCGCTGGGAACCTACAGCAGTTTGCGTTGCTCCTGCAGGAATGCGTGATCGGGTTCCGGCATCGGCTCAGACTCAACCGTCCAGCTAACCGAAGCGGCGAGCGATATCGAGAGCAACGCCGCGAACAGCGCCGCCGCTCTCCAGCGCGATGTTCGAGCCATCTTCACCTTCGTCGTTAGCTACTCCACACAGCCTGCAGTGCAATCTTCAGACCGTCGTGACCCGGCGGCTCCTCGCAGCGCTGGCGGCTGTTGCTGCGGTCTGGCCCCTGGTGAGGGTGGCGGGTTGAGCAGAACCGAGCTAGACGCCCAACTCTTTCAACCTTCGCTCCGCCTCCGACACCGCGGTGTAGAACGCCCCGCGCGCCATCAGCGACGTCTCGGCAGCGGCGCGAGCGGCAAACAGCTCCCCCCAGAGCCGCCAGCCTTCGACGTTGTCCGGCTCCCCCTTACGCACCACATCGACCAGATGGCAGGCAAGCTGCAGGTCGCCGTCGTCCCGCAGCTTACGGGCGCGGGCGAGGATCGATTCCGACCCGGTGGCGCCGACCAGAGCCGCCGCGACGTCATGCGAGTGCGCGGGCAGGATGTTGGCTGGGTCGCCGTCGTACCAGCCACCGTAGAGGCGGTAGACGTTGCGGGCGATAAACTCCGGGTGGTCGTAGATCGGCCGCAGCCAGGGCTTGCCGGTCGATGGGAAGTCGATCTGACGGATGATATCTTCCAGCCACTTTCCCTCGTTCATGCCGGCGACCACTTGGTCGTGGATCGAGCGCAGGAAGTCGGATGTCGAAAGCAGCGCGTCCTGGATGCGCTCCTCGCCGGACATGGCGGGGCCGTGGCCGGGCAGCAGGTGCAACGGGCGCTTGGCGGCCATCTCAACCAGCGCGTCCGCCCAATCTTTGGCGTAGCGCTGCACCTTGTACGGATTGCCGCCGTTGGGAGAGGCCCAGACGAACGTATCGCCGGTGCAGAGGACGCGCCGGCCCGGCGAGAAGACCCACGTTTCGTCGTCCGTCTCGCCACGGGAGTGGTGTAACTCGAAATGCTCGCCGCCGACCGTGACGATCGCCTCGTCGCTGTACTCGATGTCCGGGTACGTCCAGGTCACCGTGTTCCACGCCTTGGTCTCTTCTGGCAGGTTGAACTGCACGCGGTTGATGAAGTTGTTCTGCTCCGCCATCTGCCGGTAGCGGTCGAATCGATGACGGATGTCGCGATGCCCAACGATGCGCGGCCGGGCGAAGCCACGTTCGGAGGCGTCCGCTATGATCGTCTCCGCGCCCGTGACGTGGTCGATGTGGCCGTGCGTGTACGCGATCGTTTCGACCGGCGCCTTGGAGAATTGCTCTCGCAGGCTCTGCACCATCCCCGGCGCGAACCACTGGGGGTTGGTGTCGACCATGAAGATCGCACCGTCGCAGACGAATGCGGTGCAGTTACCCTGTGTCGGGAAGAAGACGACGCCCTCCGCCACCTCCTCCGCCGGCCCGCGATAGTAGAACGCCGCCTCTTCCTTCTCCATGCCCTTCGCCGATTCGTAGTCGAGCGGCTTCTGCTCGCCGTTATTCGCTGCCATCTTCTACTCCGTTCCTTAGCGCCACCACCGACAATCTAGCCGGCCGTACATCTTGTTTCGCTCAGCCCGGCGACGCTACATGATACTGTACGCCTCAGCCGCTAACAGGCCGTGAGTGGGCGGCCCGTTACCGCTGCCGCCCGCGCGGTCGTAGTCCCCGGCACCGATCAGCAGGCAAGCGCCCTGGTACGAAGGATGGCACGCCTGCGCGGGCGGCGGTTGCAAGCAGACCGCGGGCCTCCCGCAGCGCTGCCCTTAGAGACGACGAGAGCACCTATTGTGCTAGGTGCTCAGCAGCTCCGTGCTCCTTGCGAGCCGCTAAGCCCGCAGGATCCCTTCTGCTGACACGTCGCGCGGTGGTTTCGATTCCCAAGCCGTCGGCGCGCGTGTACTCAGCGCCCGTTACGGCCAGTCGTCCTGCCGCCTGCCTCTCCGTCGTGGGCATCGCCGAAGCTAGCGCCATCCCCAACAACATCTCCTGCGAGGACGACGTCTAGCCGGTACGTCTCGCCTTCGTTCGTTCTGCTATACTCCGACCACCACAGCAGGAGATGCCAAGGATTGGGTTGGACGCTACTCAAGCCCGCATAGCGAGGAGTGCCGCTACCAGCCAAGCTCATTCATTTTCGCGACGATCTGTGCGGCCTTCTTATTGGAAGACTCCCGACCCTTCGCAAGTTGAGCGTCTCCTTGTTGCCGAGGGAGATCACGCTTGCCTACCATCATTCGCACCCCACGAATGATATCCCGATACTCTTCACATAGCTCCTTGATGTCGGTATTTGAAACGGCGTAACCGAGCCATGGGCCAAACTTAAATTCATTGTCAATGAACCGCTGCGATGCCTTCGGCTGTGCGGCTGCTGCCGGCTCTACGATGAGCAGAGTGAGGTATCCACCAACAGATGCCAGATCATGGAAGCCTTTGAGGAGTTCGTTCTCGATCATCTCGCGTACTTGCATGCGGCGCTGAACCCGCAACTGCGCCTTGCTCATGCGCTCTCCGTACCAGGGATAAATGACCGGCCCGACCACCGCCGTGATTAGTGCGCCGACGACGACGAATAGACCACTGAGTAGTGCAACAACCAGGGTTGTATCCAAGAGCTAACCTCGTTTCACACAGAACCCTGAGCATGCTTCTCAAAAGCATACAACAGTCGATAACTAGCCCGCTGTTGCTTTGCTCGCTACTCCTGTAGCACAGCGCTTGGCGCTGACCAATTGGGAAGCGGCTGCTCTACCACGGAGCTACGCCCTGCGGGAAGCCCGCCACGCTATGTGGCGCACTTCACTCGCCGTCATCACCGCTTAGGCTTATACTCAACAGCGCCATGGCTAGAGAGATCGACGAACCGCCAGGCTGCGCCCTAACGAGCGGCCTATCTCCGCCGCAGCATGCCCCCCTTCCTTGACCTACCTCACGTTCGCGTTATAGTATTCCTCTCGGTGCGCCGGAAACACGGCGCATCTCTTTGTGCGCACGTTACGTCTACTAGGAGCCAATCGAGCCCGAGTACAAGAAGCCGATCCCGCAGCCAACGCCGGAGACCCAGCGCTACTGGGACGGCTGCAGGCGACACGAACTCTGGCTGCCCTACTGCACGGACTGCGACCAGTCCTTCTTCTACCCACGCTTCTTCTGCCCCCGCTGCTTCGGCTGGAATATCGAATGGCGGCAGGCGAGCGGGCGCGGCACGGTCTACACCTTTGCCATCCAGCATCGGGCGCAGATGCCCGGCTTCGAGCCGCCCTACGTCACGGCGATCGTCCAGCTAGAGGAAGGTCCGCGTCTCATGACCAACCTCGTCGAGGTCGAACCCGACCCGGAGCACATCCGCTGCGAGATGCCCGTCGAGGTCGTCTTCCAGGACATCAACGACGAGATCAGCCTGCCGATGTTCCGCCCTGCCGCCGCCGGAGTCAGCCAATGAGCCTATCAAAGAAGGTGGCTATTGTTGGCGTCGACGAGTCGGACCAGATCGGCATCTGCGAAGGCAAAACATCTCTAACGCTGCACGCGGAGGCGGCGCGCAACGCCCTGCGCGACGCCGGCATCGACAAGTCGGAGGTCGACTTCCTCGGCACCGCCGGCGCGTCGATCATGCAGCTCGCCGAGTACCTCGGCATCCAGCCCAGCTACCTCGACGGCACCTCGGTCGGCGGCTCGTCGTTCGTCATCCAGGTCGAGCACGCCGCCGCCGCCATCGACGCCGGCATCTGCAACGTCGCCCTGATCACCCACGGCGAGATGGGCTACTCGGCCCGCCGCGGGCGCGCCTCGCGCGGCGGCGGCCCCGGCCGCTACGCCGACCCCGAGGCGCCGATGGTCCAGTTCGAAATGCCGTACGGCGTTGGCGGCCCGCCCAGCGTCTACGCCATGGCCGCCATGCGCCACATGCACCAGTACGGCACCACCCACGAGCAGCTCGCCGAGATCGCCGTCGCCACCCGCAAGTGGGCGCAGCTCAACCCGAAGGCCTACGTCCGCGATCCGTTGTCGATCGACGACGTGCTCAGCTCGAAGTGGATTGCCTATCCGCTCCACCTCTACGACTGCTGCCTCGTCACCGACGCCGGCGGCGCCTGCGTCATCGTTAGCGCCGAACGCGCCCGCCAGCTCGAGAAGAAGCCGGTCTACGTCCTCGGCTCCGGCGAAGCGATGACGCACCAGAGCATGCTCAACAGCCCGGACCTGACGCAGACGCCCGCCCGCTACTCCGGCGAGCGCGCCTTCAAGATGGCCGGCCTGACGCCGAACGACATCGACGTCGTCGAGGTCTACGACTCGTTCACCTACACCGCGCTCGTCACGGTCGAAGAGCTGGGCTTCTGCGAGAAGGGCGAAGGAGGCCCCTTCCTCTCCGACCAGCGCTCGGCCCCCGGCGGCGATTTCCCGATGAACACCAACGGCGGCGGCCTCTCCTACACCCACCCCGGCATGTACGGCATGTTCCTGATCATCGAAGCCGTCCGCCAGCTCCGCGGCGAGTGCGCCGACCGCCAGGTCGCCGATGCCCGCACCGCATTGGTGAACGGCACCGGCGGCTCCCTCTCCACCACCGGCACGCTGATCCTCGGCGTGGACTAGGCCATAACCGAAGGCGCTATCCCTCTCCTTCCGGGAGAGGGTGTCCCGACAACGTCGGGACGGGTGAGGGCGGCCGACAGCCTGCGCCTTGGGACAAAAGACGCCCTACACCTTCCCGATCAGGCTCTTCAGCAGCGC
>JADFKB010000104.1 GCA_022565155.1 Chloroflexota bacterium
CACGACGCCCGGCAGGCACCCCTACGATGAGGTGGAGTGGGAGCAGCGCAGCGCCTCGATTACGGACGAGTCCGGTAACGCCTTCTTCGAGCAGAACGACGTGGAGGTGCCGACGTTCTGGTCGCAGACGGCGACGAACGTCGTCGTCTCCAAGTACTTCCGCGGGATGATGGACACGGAGCGGCGGGAGACCTCGACGCGGCAGATGATCAGCCGCGTCGTCGACGAGATCACCGGCTGGGGCCGCGAGGGCAACTACTTCACCTCGCAGGAGGAAGAGGAGGCGTTCGCGGCGGAGCTGACGTACATCATCCTGCACCAGAAGGCGACCTTCAACAGTCCGGTCTGGTTCAACGTGGGCGTGGAGGAGAAGCCGCAGTGCTCGGCCTGCTTCATCCTCTCGACCGGCGACACGATGGAATCGATATTAGAGTGGTCGAAGACGGAGGGGATGATCTTCAAGGGCGGCTCCGGCTCCGGCATCAACCTCTCCAGCATTCGCTCCAGCCGGGAGCAGCTCTCCGCCGGCGGCCAGGCCTCCGGCCCTGTGTCGTTCATGCGCGGGGCCGACTCGATCGCGGGCTCGATCAAGTCGGGCGGCAAGACGCGGCGGGCGGCGAAGATGGTGATCCTGAACGCCGGCCACCCGGACATCGGCGAGTTCATCGAGTGTAAGGCGCGCGAGGAGCGGAAGGCGTACGACCTGGGTAACGCGGGCTGGGACATGTCGCTGAACGGCGAGGCGTGGACCTCGATCCAGTTCCAGAACGCCAACAACTCCGTCCGCGCGTCGGACGAGTTCATGCAGGCCGTGCTGGACGATTCAGACTGGGAGCTGCGGGCGATTACCACCGGCGACGTGCTGGAGACGGTGAAGGCGCGCAATCTGCTCCAACGCATCGCCCAGGCGACGTGGGAGTGCGGCGATCCGGGAATGCAGTTCGATACGGTGATCAACCAGTGGCACACCTGCCCGAATTCTGGCCGGATCAACGCCTCCAACCCGTGTGCCGAGTACATGCACGTCGATAACTCGGCCTGCAACCTGGCGTCGATCAACCTGCTAGCCTTTCTCGACGACGCCGGCAACTTCGATGTCGAGGGCTACCGCCATACGATCGCGACGATGATCTGGGCGCAGGAGATCATCGTCGGCCGCTCCAGCTACCCGACGGAGAAGATCGCGCGTAACGCCAGGGATATGCGCCAGCTCGGCCTGGGCTACGCCAACCTGGGCGCGATGCTGATGGCGCTGGGCCTGCCGTACGACTCCGACGGAGGCCGGGCCTACGCGGCCGGCGTGACGGCGCTGATGACCGGCCACGCCTATGCGACCTCGGCGACGATCGCGGAGCGAGTCGGCCCGTTCGCGGCCTACGAGAAGAACAGCGAGGCGATGCTGCGCGTCATCGGCCAGCACCGCGACGCCGCGCACGAGCTTCGAAGCTCGGAGTCCGCAGTTCGAGGTTCAAACATCGATGAGCTGCACGCGGAGGCGCAGAGCGCCTGGGACCAGGCGCTGGCGCTGGGCGAGGCGCACGGCTATCGCAACGCCCAGGCGACGGTGATCGCGCCGACGGGCACGATCGCGTTCATGATGGACTGTGACACGACAGGCATCGAGCCGGACATCGCCCTGGTCAAGTTCAAGAAGCTGGTCGGCGGCGGCACGATGAAGATCGTCAACAACACCGTGCCGCTGGCGCTGCGCCGCCTCGGCTACGACGGGGCGCAGGTGGAGGCGATCACGGCCCACATCGACGAGACGGGAACAATAGAGGGAGCGCCGGAGCTGGCGGAAGAGCACCTGGCCGTCTTCGACTGCGCCTTCAAGGCTGAGCAGGGCGAGCGGACGATCCACCACATGGGCCACATCAAGATGATGGGCGCCTGCCAGCCCTTCATCTCCGGCGCTATCTCCAAGACGGTCAACCTGCCGGAAGAGGCGTCGGTCGGCGACATCGCGGACGCCTACATGGAGGCGTGGCGCCACGGCGTGAAGGCGATCGCCGTCTACCGCGACGGCTCCAAGAAGGTGCAGCCGTTGTCTACTGGAGGCGGCGGACAGCCTTCGGCGTCCGGCCACGGCAGCGGCGGACAGCCTTCGGCGTCCGGCCAGCCGTCTACAGGCGGCGGACAGCCTTCGGCGTCCGGCCATGGAGGCGGCGGACAGCCTTCGGCGTCCGGCCAGGCGGCGGCGGACAGCCTTCGGCGTCCGGCCAGGGCACAGCGGCTGTCGAGGGCGGCCACGCGCGGCGGCGGCCGTTACCCGACACGCGCAATTCGATCACGCACAAGTTCAAGATCGAGGGGCACACCGGCTACATCACCGTTGGGCTCTACGAAGACGGGTCGCCGGCTGAGGTGTTCATCAGCATGGCGAAGCAGGGCAGCACGATCTACGGACTGATGGAGTCGTTCGGGCGGGCCATCTCGTACGCGCTCCAGTACGGCGTGCCGCTCTCGGATCTGGTGGGCAACTTCAGCCACATGCGCTTCGAGCCGTCCGGCGCGACGACGAACCCGGAGATCCCGTTCGCCCAGTCGGTGATCGACTACCTGTTCCGCTGGCTCGCCTCCAAGTTCCTGACGGTGGAGGAGGTGGAGGAGCTAGGCGTGATGACACCGGAAGTGAAGCAGCGCATGGTCGAGCGGCTGAACAACGAGAACGGCGCGAAAGGCCACAACGGCACTGGCGAGAACGCGGAGAGCGTCGTCAGCACGGGCGTCGCCAGAGGCAACGGCCAATCGGACTCGCCGGCCTGCGCCACCTGCGGCTCGATTATGATCCGCACCGGCACCTGCTACCGCTGCCAGAACTGCGGCAGCACCAGCGGCTGTTCGTGATCGTTATGGCTACTTCGTGAATCTTTATGCGCATTTGACGTAACCTACTTACCCGCCGTACCGCGAAGGAGTACGATGACGCTGACCGCCGGGGCTGTCACCAAGCAGGAGCAAGGATGCTCTGCAGCATGGCCTCGGCGTGTCGCGTCCGGGCATCCCAACCTTAGGTATTAGGCCGCCGAACCACCACCCCGCCACCAGCATAGGCGGCCTGCCACACGAGGCGTCCCATCTTCCCCCGGGGCGCCTCGTCGTCTCTCCTTAGAAACGTCCGCCCTGGCGCGCCGGTGAGTATCGTTGGTACGAATAGCGGGCGGCGGTACGAACAGTGGAGGAGGAGTTGGGCCGTGAACGAGAACAGCATCCGCATCCTCGGAATCGCCGGCAGCCTGCGCCAGCGCTCGTTCAACCGCGGGCTGCTGCGGGCGGCGCAAGAGGTTGCGCCCGGCGGAGTCGAGATCGATGTCTTCGACCTCAACGACATTCCGCTCTACAACGAGGACCTGGACGCCGCCGGCCCGCTCCAGCCTGTCGCCGCGCTGCAAACTGCCGTCCGCGACGCGGACGCGCTGCTGGTCGCGACGCCGGAGTACAACACCTCGATGTCTGGTGTGCTGAAGAACGCTATCGATTGGGCGTCGCAGCCCTTCCCGGACCACGGCCTGCTCGACAAGCCGGTGGCGCTGATGGGCGCCTCGCCGGGCCGATTCGGCACGGCTCGCGCGCAAGGCGACGTGCGCTCGGTGCTGACCGCGCTCGGCTGCTACGTCCTGCCGAAGCCGGTGCTACAGGTCGGCGCGGCGGGCGAGAAGTTTAGCGCCGCGGGCGACCTGGAAGACGAGACCGTGCGCCAGAAGGTGGAGGAATTGCTCGAGACACTGGTAAAGTGGACGAGGATGCTGCGTGCTGGGCAGTGAGGGAGCCCGGCGGCGCCCTGGACGCCGCCGAATCGAAACACAGAGCCCTGGACGCCGCCGGAACGAAAAATGAACATCGTTGGGAACCTGGCCTCGGTACGGCAGCGCATTGATGTCGCTTGCCGGCGCGCCGGCCGTTCGATCGAAGACGTTACGCTGGTCGGGGTGAGCAAGGGCGTTTCGGCGCGGTCCGTCGCCGAAGCGTGCGCCGCCGGCTTGACCGACCTTGGTGAGAATCGGGTGCAGGAGGCCGCGGCCAAGATCGAAGCCGTGACGGTGTTAGGCGAACAGCCGAGCTGGCACCTGATCGGCCATCTGCAGACGAACAAGGCCAAGACTGCAACGAGGCTCTTTGATATACTGCACAGCGTAGATTCGCTGCGGCTGGCGCAGGCGCTCAGCCGCCGGGCGAACGAACGATTGCCGGTGCTCCTCGAAGTCAACGTCGCGCAGGATGCCGCAAAGTTTGGCTTCGCTCCAGAGGAGGTAACGTCAGCCCTGGCCGCTATCGCTGCTCTTCCCAACCTGGATGTGCGCGGGCTGATGACCATCGCCCCTCTTACCGATGACCCCGAAACCTCCCGGCCCTTCTTTCGCCGCCTGCGCGAGCTGCGCGACACGCTCGGCCTGGCTGACCTATCGATGGGGATGACGGGCGATTTTGAGGTTGCTATTGAAGAGGGCGCGACGATGATCCGCGTCGGCCGGGCGATCTTTGGCCCGAGGCAGGAGACGAAAGGATAAACGTGCGTATCGGCTTCATCGGCGGCGGCTACATGGGCGAGGCGCTGGCGGCGGCGTTCCTCAAGGAGGGACTCGTCGCGGCGGGTGACGTGACGATCAGCGACGTTGCGGAGACGCGCCGCAGCCACCTGTCGTCGGCCTACGGGGTCAGCGTTACGGACCAGAACTCGGAGGCGGCCGCCGGCGCCGATGTCGTCGTGCTGGCGGTGAAGCCGCAGGAGTTCGCGAACGTCGCGGCGGGCCTCCGCGGCGCGCTGAGCGACGGGCAGACGCTGCTCTCGATCATGGCCGGCGTTAGTATTGCACGGATCGTGGAGGAGACCGGCCACCGCGCCGTCGTGCGTGTGATGCCGAACACGGCGGCCTTCGTCGGCCAGGCGATGAGCGTCTGGACGGCGAGCGACGCGGTGCCTAACGAACGCAAACAGGCGATCGCCGGACTGCTCGGCGCGCTGGGCCGAGAGCTGCAGGTGGGCGACGAAAAGTATCTCGATATGGCGACAGCCGTATCCGGCAGCGGCCCCGGGTTCGTGTTTTTGTTTTTGGAGTCGATGATCGATGCAGGGGTGCGGATCGGGTTGCAACGGGAGATGGCAGAGGAGTTATCGATACAGACGCTGCTCGGCTCGGCGACGATGGCGCGGGAGATGGATAAGCAACCGGCGGAGCTGCGGGCGATGGTGACATCGAAGGGCGGCACGACGGCGGCGGGGCTGCAGGTGCTGGAGAACGCCGGCTTTCGCCGCGTCATCGCCGACGCTGTCCAGGCTACGTACGAGCGTGCGAAGGAGTTGTAATGGGACTGATCCCCGATTTCCGCAATATCGATAGCATCGGCGGCCTGCTGGCGGCGCTGATCCAGCTTTTGATCCTGGCGATCTTAGCTCGCGCCGTCCTCTCCTGGTTCGTCCGCGATCCCTGCAACCCGATCATGCAGGCGCTGAATACGATCACGGATCCGATACTACAGCCGCTGCGTCAGATCATGCCGCGCTTCGGCATGATGGACTTCACGCCGCTGGTGGCGATCATTGTCCTCTCGATCATCGCCGGTATGGTGCGCGGCATCGGCATCTAATCGCCAGGCCAGCCCGGCCCGGAGCGTCTCCGCCAGGCGACGAAACTCGGCGTTAGCAGCGCTATTGGAACGACCAGCAGGAGCGCGCCCCAACTCGCCAACGAGATGCTGTTAGCCAGCCGCCGCGTTGCCGTGTCTTCCAACTTCAGCTCCACGAGGTGCGTTCCTTCCGGCAGATCGAACGTGATCAACCCGTGCGGCGCGCTGGCGGTGTGGCGAACCGCCTCGCCGTCGATGCGAACGCGCCAGTTCGGAAAGTCGAAGATAGATGCCTGGATCGTGGCCTCTGTATCGGCCTCTACCCGCAGGCTGAGCGAGTCGCTGCCGGCGTCCGTCACGCGGACGGTGGCGCTGCCATCGACAACGGCGGCGCGCTCCGCGATCCGCTCCGGGATGACGCTGACGCGCTCCGGCAGGTAATCGAGAATCGACCCCACCTCGCTGGCGGCGTAGGGGCCGCTGGAGAAGTACTCGGCGTCGGAGCCGGCGCAGGGGATCGCGCGGCCGGCTTCTACCGTGCAGCGGTGCAGCGGCTGGAAGTAGAAACTGCCGCTGCCGATCAGCAGTCCGATCAGCGCCGCCGCTACGAGCAGTTGTAGCGCCAGCGACCGCTCGCGCAGCAGAGCGAGCCAGGCGCCGGCCAGCCCGGCGGCGGCGAGGCTCACCAGTCCCATGTATCGCCAGGGAAACTGGACGAACCGCAGCGAATCGAACGTGTCCCAGATCGATTCGGACGCCGATGTCGTCATGTAGACACCGGAAGCGAAGAAGAGCGCGAACAGGACGATCGCGAGCGCGGGCAGCCGTTTGCTGCCGCGCCAGAGCAGCGCTGCCGCTGGCAGCGAGAGGCCGGCCAGTGCCCAGTGGAACCAGCCGATCTGCACCGGCGTACCGCCCGGCCCTCCCAGCAGGAAGCCGTAGTCGGCCGTCCGTTCGAAGAAGAGCGCGCCGGGGCCGACGAAATGCTGCGAGTAATCGAACGGCCAGCGCACCAGGTTCTCCAGTTGCACGTCCGAGCCCTCGATCAGCGCCGGCAGCGTGAAGAACGCCGCAAGGCCGGCGCCCCAGAGCGCGGCTGCCGCGCCCATCAGCCCCGGGCGCCAGGCGGAGCGGCCCTTTGACGCCAGCAGGACGGCGGCCCAGGCAGCGACGGCGGGCATCACGATCAGCGCGACGAGGCTGTGCGAGAGCAGCAGCAGCGCCGTGAACAGCGCGACGAGCGGCAGGTAGCGGGAGCGGCTGCTCGTCACCAACTCGTAGACGGCCCAGAGCAGCGCCGGGGCCAGCGCCAGCGCCCAGAGCTCCGCCAGCGCGCCGCGCATGTAAATATCCAGCGCTAGGTACGGCGCGTAGACGTAGGCGACTCCCGAGACGAGGCCGCCCAGCGCGCCCCAGAGCCGGTTCGCCAGCGTGAACATGGCCAGCCCTGCACCTAGCAGCCCTAACACGTAGAGGGCGTTCACCGCGCCGAGATACGAAAATCCCAGCCGATGCAGCAGGTCGCCCGCGTAGTAGGGCAGCGGCGGGTAGTAGTTGAAGAGGGGGAGGCCGTAGCCGTTGCCCAGCTCCGCCGCCCATCGACAGGGGAGCTGGCCGTCGTCCAGGCAGCGGCCGATCTCGAAGATACGCCAGGCGTGGAGCGTGTCGCCTGTCAGGATCATGCCGCCGCCAAGCAGCGGCCAGTAGGCGAACGAAGCGAGCAGGACCAGCGCCACGCTGCCCGCGAGCGCCGGCCGGGCGGCGATGAATGCGACGATGGAATCGATGTGCAGCCGTTCGCGCCAGGGCCGGAGCGTCTCTGCAACGTGCATCATCTTACGCGGCTTACGCAGCGCCGGCGTCGCGCAGGCGTGCGTCTGCCTCGTCCTGGCTCAGCCCGCCGATGCCGACGATCTTCTCTCGCGCCTTCGCTCCTGAGACGACGCCGACGGCGCTCTTCGGCACGCCGAGCGCCTTGGCCAGCAGCCGCTCTAGCGCCGCGTTCGCCGCGCCTTTCACCGGCGGCGCGGTGACGCGAACGCGCAGCAGGCCGTCCCGCCAGCCGACGATCTCATCGCGGGCGGCTCGCGGCGTTAGTTTAATACGGATGCGCGCTTCCAGTCCGTAACCTCCTTGTGATTGCGATGCAGCCGCGCTTCGCGTTAGTATACGCATGGCTGACGGGTAGAAAAACGATAGCCTCCGCGCAGGAGCCGATTCAGCCCTTGCAGGCGCCTGCGACCCGGCCCGAGGTTTTTGGCCTCGGCGGTTGGTCGCGGGCGCGTTCTATTTTGAGGAGGAGTCGCAATGATTCTGGAAGGTGAAAAGGTACGGCTGCGGCCCGCCGCCAAGGACGACCTGGCCGCCCATACGCGCTGGTACACGGACCCGGAGTTTCGCCACTACATGGGGCCGCCGGGCAAAACGTTCGCTGCGTTGCTGTCGCCGCCGTCGAACCAGGTGAACTTCTCGGTGGATCTGAAGGATGGCAGGCTAATCGGATTCCTCTGCATCACCGACATCAGTACCGTCCATCGACAGTGCGACCTAGGGCCGCTGGCGATCGGCGAGGCGTCGCAGAGGGGCGAGGGCTTCGGCAGCGAGATGATACGGCTTGCATTGGGCTACTGTTTTCGCGAGCTAGGCATGCACCAGGTGCACATATTCACGTCTGAGTTCAACGAGCGCGCCCGCCGCTGCTACGCGGCGATCTTTCCGCACGAACAGCGGCATCGCGAGTGCGTGTGGGAGGATGGCCGCTTCTGGGACGAGATCTACTTCGACATCACGGAGGAGGAGTTTGATGGCAGCGACAGCGACTGACGATATCCGGTTCGACAAGCTAACCTCCCCCGAGATCGACGCCCTCGACCGAGATAGGACGATTCTGGTGCTGCCTACGGGTTGCACCGAGCAGCAAGGGCCGCACCTGCCTGTCGATGCCGATACGTTTCAAGTAGAGCTCTTCCTTACTGAGGCCGCTCGGCGAGCGCGGGAAGAGGGCATCGCCGTCTATCTGCTGCCGACTATTCCCTACGGCCCCGCAGAGGAGCATATGGCCTTCGCCGGTACGATCAGTATCGGGTTCGAGACGCACCACCGGCTGATCAAAGAGGTGCTGGAGAGCCTGGCGCGGCATCGCTTCCGGAAGCTGGTAGTAGCGATGGGCTGCGGTGGCCACCACTGTTTGCCGGCGGCGATGGAGGCGCGCGCCGCGCTACGCCAGACCGGCTTCGACGCGAAGATATGGGCTATCGGGCCGGGTACGAGCTACTACGAGATCGCAAAGCGGGTCTTCGATTGGGAGCCAGCCGACATCCACGGCGGTGAGTTTCCCACCTCGCTGTTCTTGCTCAAACGCCCGGACGAGGTGCGGCGCGACAAGCTCGCCGCCGGCCAGCCGTTCGACGCAAGCGCCGTTCCCGACGCCTGGTTCGCGGACGAGGTGGATCCGCGGGGCTTCGCCGGCGATCCACGCAGGGCCAGCGCAGCGCTCGGCGAACGGCTGCTCGCAGGTGTCACGGAGTTCTGGCTGGGCGAACTGCGGCGCGTCGATAAGACGCCTATGTGAGATCCTGGCCACCCTCTTGCCGTAGTCGAACGTTTATGCTACTCTAACGCCGCAATAGGGGGAAATCGAAGCT
>JADFKB010000018.1 GCA_022565155.1 Chloroflexota bacterium
GATGGCGATGGATTCGACACCTTCGGCGAGCAGCTCGCGAACACCGTTCTCCACCTCGTGCTCGTACATCGGGATGACGGGCTGACCGAACATGTCGATGCGCTCGGTCACGCCGCGCGTCAAACTACGCGGCACGAGCGGCTCGCGGTGCTTGCGGTACTGCATGTGGCTGATCTCGGACCATTCGTACCCGATGAAGGTCTGCGAGCCTCGACCCTGGACGATAATGTCCTCGAATCCGCGGGTCACGATGAGACCGGTCTTCAGACCGCTTAGGTTGATCAGCGTGTTGATCATGCCTGTGCCGGTATAGATGGCGGTCTCAGCGTTTTCGCAGACCTCCTTGCCATTTCCGGCCATGTCCCAGTAGGTGAGGGCTTCGTCAAACGACTCCATGAAGCCCACGCTTTCGTCATGTGGCGTCGTCGGCGCTTTGCCGATGACGAACTTTCCTTCCTCATCGACGATGATGACGTCCGTCATCGTGCCGCCGGCGTCGCATGCCAGCAGATAGCGGCTCATGACAACCTTCTCCTACTCTCCGTATGGATGGCCATGCCTGCCAGGTTACGGTTACTGGTCGGTTTATAGAGTTGGATGGGCCTCCCGATCCACCCCTGGTCAGCGAGGCTTGCGGCTCCCTGTGTATCACACGCACGGAGCGGCGTCAAGCATGGTGTGTTGCGCGCATCGATCACCTCTCGGCCTGCAAGATCGACGCTCCTCTTTAAATGTCCTCGGCGCGCCTGGCCGTCCTCACGTTGACGGCCTGCGTAGCAAACGACGGACCGCGTTCACGATCGCTGTCCACGTCACGTTCGCGACGAGCGGAATGGCGCGAATCGGCTCTGGCTTAGCGTCGACAGCGGTCTCAGCTTCCGCGTCAGCCGTCTCCAACCGCGTCTTAGCGCAGGCGACGAACTGCCGAAAGAGCTGGTGTGAGACGCCCTGGATCATCCCGCGGCCGACCTGCATGATCCGTCCCGTGATATCGATCGATGCTTCCGTCGTCACCTCCGTGCGGCCGTCTGCCAGTGATTGCAGGCTGCTGGACATTGTCGCCCTGGCCGTGCCACCGCCGGTCTCTTTGCCTTCCGCCACCATCTCCACCGCGTGCCTGCGCTCATCCACGCTCGTGAACTGCACCCGCCCCGCGTAGCGGGCGGTGACGGCGCCCACCTTGATGCTGACAGTACCGAGGAACGTTTTGTCGTCCACCACCTCGTCCAGCTCCGCTCCGGGCATGCAACCGACGACGCGCTGCGGGTCGATGACGAATCGCCACACCTTATCGATAGGCGCTTCGACGACAAACGTCTCCCGTATCTCGATCGCCATCAGCGCCCTGCCTTGCTTGCGCTGCTCGCGGACGCAGCCGACGTATTCACCGCTCGCTGGTAATCAGCCTGGGTATCGATGTCAGCCGCCGGCGCGCCGTCCATCCGCACCTCCTGCAGCCAATCCGGGTGCGCGGCCAGCAGCGCGCGTGCTCCTTCGTCGCCTTCGAGCCGCTCTACGTCAGGCCAGACCCGCCGGGCGATAAACACCGGATGGCCCGGTACAACATCGCCGTTCGCTGCGACGTACACCGGCCGTGTGATAGGCGAATCGCCGGCTTCGAACGCGGCCGCGATCTCGTCGATGAGCTCTGCCGTGACGAAAGGCTGGTCACCCAACAGCACGGCGGCAGCGGCGCTGTCCGCGGCGGTGGAACGGAGGCCCAGGCGGAGCGATGTGCTCTGGCCCTTCGAGTACTGTTCGTTGACAACGATCCGAGCCTTGCCGCCGGGCGACAATCGGAGGGCCGATTCGATCTCCTCCGCGCGGTCGCCCAATACGACGATCACCTCGTCCAAACATGACGCGGCCGCCGCATCGATAGCGTGTTGAAGCAGCGGCTTGTCCGCCAACGCCAGGAACTGCTTCGGCTTTCCCATGCGGGTCGAACTGCCGGCGGCGAGGATGATGCCTGAGAGCATTACTGACGCTCGCTCTCGGCATGGATCGCCGCCTGCTTGGCGCTGAGGGCGGTGCCGTCTCTGCCGTAGCGAACGGCCAACATCTCGGCCAGGATCGCAAGCGCCGTCTCCTCTGGCTTCTGTCCGCCGATGTCCAGCCCGATAGGCGCCCGGATGCGCGCGAAGTCGTCGTCAGTGAACCCCTGCTTGCGCAGCTCCGCCAGCCGCCGCGCGTGCGTTGCGCGACTGCCCATCGCGCCGATGTAGCGTGCGTCCGAACGCAGGGCAGCCGCCAGCGCGGGCAGGTCGAACTTGGGGTCGTGGGAGAGGACGGCGAGGTAGGAGTAGCCGTCCAGAACGTTGTCAGCCAACGCCTCGTCCGGCCAGGCGCGCAGGACGGCCTCTGCTTCGGGAAAGCGCTCTGCTGTCGCGAACATGCTGCGCGCATCGATCACCGTGACCCGAAAGCCCAGCTTCGCCGCCATCTGGCACAGCGCTATGGCGGCGTGCGTCGCTCCGACAATGTACAGGCGCGGCGGCGGCGGGAACGATTCGACGAAGAGCGTCATCTCTTTGCCTCGCAGCGGCATCGTCGTTGTGCCCGTACGCTCCTCGCGCAACCAGCGCCGCGCTTCGGCGCCTATCTCTTCGTCGGCAGCCGGATCGATGCTTCCGACGGCCGATCCGTCCGGCAGGATCGTCAGCTTCCGGCCGACGAGCGCGGCCGGCGTCAGCGCCGCGACAAACGCGGCAGGCTCTTGCGCTTCTACCCGGCGGCGCAACGCCTGCCAGGCATCACAAGTAGCGAACGGCTCGATCAGCACACGGATCGTGCCGCCGCAGCTCAGGCCAACACGGAAGCCCTCTTCGTCATCGATGCCGTAGCTAGCGACCGCCGGCTGCCCGCTATCGAGCACCGCCAGCGCGCGTTCGTACACGTCGCCTTCGACGCAACCGCCGCTGACGGAGCCTGCCATCCTGCCGCTGCGGGTGAGCAAGAGACGAGCGCCGGGCAGCCGCGGAGCAGAGCCCTCCACACCCACGAGCGTTGCGAGCGCGATCTCCTCGCCCTCCTGTTGCCAGCGGTCGAGATCGGCAAGAATCTCCAACATTAGACTGCAACCTCACAAAGGCCGTAGCGCAGGCTGAGTACAGCAACCGCGTCTCGCGATTCCTGCGTACCTTGACAGGTTACAGCATGGAGCATAAAGTAACCGCGTGGTAGAAGGAAAGCTCGTCACTGGTGATTCTTCGCCTACCGCCAAAGTGGATCACTGGCGGGCGGTTCTGGACGGGGCTACTGCCCTATTCGCGCAGCGGGGGTTCGCGCGCGTATCGGTCCAGGAGATCGCCGGCCAGGCCCAGACCCACAAGACGACGGTTCTCTACCACTTCGAGACGCACGGCGGCCTCGGTTTCACCGAAGAAGAGGGGCTGATCGGCCAGTGGAGCGGAGCGAACCATGGCGCGGAGAGCGCCGCAGGAAACGGAGGGCAGCAATGGTACAGCTGAGCGAGATCGACTTCTACAACCCGGACACGTTCCTGGAAAGTGTGCCCTACGAGACGTTCAAGCAGCTAAGGAAGGAAGATCCCGTCCACTGGAACCCCCAGACTGAGGGTACGGGCTTCTGGGTGGTGACCAGGTACGACGACGTCGTCGCGACATCCACCGACCACAAGTCGTTCGCGTCCGGCCACGGCGTCTTCATCGACGAATCGGTGGGTGGGTCGGAGTTGATGATGGTCAACATGGACGCCCCCAAACACACCGGCCTGCGCAACCTCATCAGCCAGGGCTTCACGCCGAAGATGATCCGGCGCATGGAGCCGCACGTCCGCGACATCGCGACGAAGATCATCGACGAGATCGCGGATAAGGGTGAGTGCGACTTCGTCACCGAGGTAGCAGCAGAGCTGCCGCTGCAGGTGATTGCCGAACTGGTCGGCATTCCACAGGAGGATCGCCATCAGATCTTCCAGTGGAGCAACCAGATGATCGCCGTCGGCGACCCGGAGTACTCGCCGACCATGGAGGTCGCGACGAAGGCCGCCGCGGAAATCTTCGCGTACGCAAATGAACTCACTGCTGAGCGTCGAGAGAACCCAAAGGATGATCTAATCAGCGTGCTGGTGCAGGCGGATGTCGACGGAGAGAAGCTGGAGGACTTGGAGTTCAACTTCTTCTTCCTGCTGCTGGTCGTCGCCGGCAACGAGACGACGCGCAACCTGATCTCCGGCGGCATGCAGGCGCTGATCGAACACCCCGACCAGCGCCAGCGGCTGATCGACGATCCGTCGCTGATGCCGGCGGCGGTGGAAGAGATGCTGCGCTACATCTCGCCGATCATGTACTTCCGTCGCACTGCGACCGCCGATACGGAGATCCACGGCCAGGCAATCAAGGAAGGCGATAAGGTGACGCTCTGGTACGGCTCCGCGAATCGCGACGAAGACGCGTTCCCGAATCCCGACGTCTTCGACGCCGGCCGCACGCCGAACGCGCACGTGGCGCTGGGTGCAGGCGGGCCGCACTTCTGCCTGGGCGCCAGCCTGGCGCGACTGGAAACCCAGCTCATGTTCGAAGAGCTGCTGCGCCGCCTGCCGGACATCGAGCTGAACGGGCCGGTATCGCGCCTGCGCTCCTACTTCATCAACGGAATCAAGCACATGCCGGTGACGTTCACGCCGGAGAAGGGGTAGCGCCATGGCCAGCCGCATCTGCGATACGTTCGGCATCAAGTTCCCGTTTTCCCTTCCAGCCACTGCCGCGACGTCGCCACCGGCGCTCATGCGGGCAGATGAGCGCATCGGACTCGTGCGCGTTCAGGAGCAGGCCGGCGCGTAGGCACGCCGTGGTATTATCGTTGGCAGCGCGAGGTTGGCAGCGCCAGAGCGAGTGGAGGTACGACTACAATGACTTCCCCAACCACGACAAGAGAGGCGACGGCCGAAGCGCCGCAGCCTTCCTACAACATCCAGGGCCGGGAGGTGCGCTTGCCAGTCGACGTGCGCGACTCCTCGGCGGCCGTCGCCTACTACTTCGTCTCGGCCTCGGCGGCGCAGAAGCTGATCGACGCGACCGGCCTGCGCATCGCCCAGATCGTGCCGGGCCGCACCATCTGCACCATCGGAACGATGAACTACAAAGACGGCGACCTCGGCCGCTACCACGAGATCGCGCTGACGTTCTTCGTGCATGAGAAGAACTCACGATCGCTGCCTCTCGTCGGGGCGCTGTGGAGCATGCTGCGCGGTAAATTGAGCGCCTACGTCCATCAGCTTCCCGTCGACGACGAGTTCGCCTGCGAGGCGGGCCAGACGATCTGGGGCCTGCCGAAGCGCATGTCGCAGATCGATATCTCTGACGACGGCGAGCGGGAGACGGCCGTTCTGAGTATCGACGGCGAACACGTGCTAACGCAGTCGATGCGCATGGGCGGCGGCCGGCAGTTCGGCGAACGGGAGCAGATCTCGTACGGCCTGCGAGGCGGCGCGCTCTACCGGGCGGCATCCGAGATGCGCGGCGAAGGCGTGGGGGCGCGTATGGGCGGGGCCACACTGGAGCTGGGCACGCATCCCCTCGCAGAGGAGTTCCGATCTCTGGGGCTGCCCAAGCGCGCCCTCTTCACGACCTATATGAGCAAGATGACCCTGTGCTTCCACGGCGCGGAGAAGACGCGGCTGTAGGGACACTAGCCGCGGTCCTCCGCCGGGGCGCCCAGCGAGCCGCCGGCATGGTACAAGAGCTCCTTCCCGCCACGTGAGGCTGGCCAACGCTCTCGCCAACGACGCTCCCGGCGCTTGCCTGACCGACTCCCGCGCCGTCTGCTATGCTTGGGCATTCCTTCAGGAGGCCAGCGTATGAACCTAGCGGACGTAGAACAACTCATCGCCGAACAAAAGATCGAGGTCGTACGAGTCGGCGGCGCGGATATGGACGGCGTCTTCCGAGGCAAGCGCATCCTCAGCGAATACTTCCTGGACGGCTGCCGCGGCGACGGCTTCCCCCAGTGCAACGTCATATTCGGCTGGGACATCGCTCAGAAGCTGATCTCGGGACTGGCGCTGGGCAGCGCCGAGACGGGCTACGGCGATATCATCATGCAGCCCGACCTCTCGACGTTTCGCGCCGTGCCGTGGGAGGCGGGTTGTGCCTCGATTATCTGCGACTACGCGCACGAGGACGGCCGGCCGGTCGCGCAGTCGCCGCGCCAGGTGCTGCGCCGCGTGCTCGACCGCGCAGACGGCGCCGGCTATCGGGCGCGGATGGCAGTCGAGCTGGAAGGCCGTCTATTCAGAGAAGACCAAAACTCGCTGCGGGAGAAGGGCTACCACGGCCTGCAGCCGCTCAGCCCGGGGCTGAACTGCTACAGCATCCAGCACGCCAGCCAGGACGAGGACGTGCTGGGGACGATCCGCCGGCTGCTGATCGAGTACGGGCTGCCAATCGAGGGCTACAACCGCGAGCACGGCGAGGGGATGTACGAATTCAACCTTCGCTACGGCGACGCGCTCGCCGCCGCCGACCAGGCGCTGCTCTACAAGAGCGCATCGAAGGAGATCGCCGCCGAGGCCGGCGTCGTGCCGACGTTCATGGCGAAATACGACGACCTCGTCGACGGCGGCAGCGGCCATACGCACCAGAGCCTCTGGTCGCCGGACGGTGAGACGAACCTCTTCTGGCAGGCCGACGTTCCGCACCACGCCTCGGATGTCATGCAGGCCTACGCCGCCGGCGTGCTGGCGACGCTGCCGGAGTTCATGCTGATGTACGCGCCCAACGTCAACTCCTACAAGCGCTTCGTCGCCGGTAGCTGGGCGCCGACCAGCGTCACCTGGGGCGTGGACAATCGCACGGCCGCCCTACGCTTCATCACCGCGTCTGCCAATGGCTGCCGCATCGAGAATCGGGTGCCCGGCGCGGACGTCAACTCCTACCTCGGCTTCGCGGCCACGCTTGCGGGTGGCCTCTACGGGCTTGAGCAGGGGCTGGCCTGCCCGCCGCCGGTGGAAGGCGACGCCTACCAGGCGGACGAAGCGCCGCCGCTGCCCCGCTCGTTAGGAGCAGCAGTCGAGCGCTTCAGCGCCAGCGCCGTCGCCCGCGACTACTTCGGCGACGAGTTCGTCGACCATTACGCGCGCATGCGCCAGTGGGAGGTGGAGCAGTTCGGCCAGGCCGTGACGGATTGGGAGCGCCGCCGCTACTTCGAGCAGGTGTAGGCTGGTGCTTCCGAGGAAGCGCCAGAAGCGCCAGCTTCGAAGCGAAACCACGCCCCGCCGATCTCCAGCCTATCGCCGTCTTCCAGCACAGCCAGGTCGCGCCCTCGCCGCTGACGAGAACTTCCGCCTCCGCGCCCTCCAGACCGTGCAGCAGGCAGCGGCCTCGCTGCGACCAGACACACGCTTCCGCCGGCCGCTCCGTCCGCCCAAAGTCGACGAGGGTGGCTGAGGAGATCGTCTGGCGTTCGCGCCTACCCGTCCTTCTCGTCGCGCAAGGCTAACCCCTTACTACCGCTGGGCTGCAACTGGTTCAGCATTGGTGGGGCCAGGTGGTTGGGGGCACGTCGGCGGACTAAAGTCCGCGGCTTCCAGATTCATCTACCATGCCGCCGACTGAAGTCGGCGTACCATACAACTCACCCACCAACGGGGTTCATGTTACGCTGCGTTTCGTCCTCCCACCGTCGCAACGCGGCGTCTGCTACACTAAATCTCGTTCCACGCCTATCAGCTACGACGACCGGGGCCAGTTCGGCTGCGCCGGTCGCGTGAAAGGAGTCATCATCGTGTCCTCATCCGGCAACGGCGCCAAGCCCAGCAAGAGCAGCGCGCAGGTGGCGACCGAACTGCGCGAGCGGTTGGAGAGCCGCCTCGGCCGCGACCGCACAGACGCGATTTGGCGCGACCCGGCGAACATCGAGCAGGTAGTCGAAGGAGAGGGTGAAGCGGCCGCCGTGGCCGAGATCATCCTCAAGGCGTGGCGCGACCTGCCGGAAGAAGCGGCCGCCCCGTCGCGACGCGGCTCCGGATTCCGCCGCGGCCTGCGGCTAGCTCTCGTTGCCGCTCTGGGCGTCTGGGCGCTGAGCCTGCTACGAAAGGCGCGCGGCCCGCAGGACGACATGGAGACGCTCTCGTAGGTGACCTCCCAACGGCGGCGGTGTGTGTATCGCTCGTATGAGCCGATGGTAACAGCACGATGGGTCCATCGATTATGTATTATAGACGACGGCATGAACCCGCTGAAAACGCTCAACCTGGGAGGGTCGCAATGAGTCGGAAGGTCCTCGGAATAGCAGCAGGCGCCCTGGTGGCGAGCTTCGCCGCCGTCGCCGTATTCGCCGGACCCGCTGGTACGAAACCCGAAGTGCCGACCGTAGCCGACCAACATATCGGCGACAGCGTCCCCGAAGCGGTATCGCTGCTGCCTGAGGAGGGCAACCCCTTTGGCGCGCCGGGAGGCGTGGTCGAAGGCAATGGCCCGCGCGAGGTGCTAGGCGTGCCCACCGATAACACCCATCCCTGCGACAAATTTACCGGCGGCTGCGGAATCGTAGCGAACCCCGGCGACCCGCAAACGCCCGAAGGCGGCGGCACGCCGAGCCATACGATCAACCTGCCGCAGCCAGCGGTCGATGGCATCGCGAACGCGGTTGCCAAGCGCGAGGCCGCCGGCACGCAGAGCAGCCCGCCGGAAGCCCACGGCAAGCCGGCCGATGTGCCTCGCGGCCGCCCTGGCGCTTCCTAGCCCATCTGTTCATCCAGCTACTCAGGCCTCCCAGAGATATTTGGGGGCTAGCTCTTTCCATTTCCTTCCGCCTCGTGCATAATCGAAAGGAGATGGCTAACGCAGAGCATCTGGCGCTGGTGCGGAGCGGCGTCGAGGCGCTGAACGCCTTCGCGCGCGAGCACGAGGAGATCGCCCTCGACCTGACGGATGCAGACTTGCGCGGCCTGAACCTGCGCAACGCCCGCCTTCAAGGCGCAAAGCTGGCCGGCGCCGACCTCAGCGACGGCGACCTGCGCAACGCCCGCTTCAACTCCGCCGATATGCGCCGCTGCGACCTGCGTGGCGCCGACCTGCGCGGCGCGAACATGCACCGGGCGCTCCTCACCGGCGCCGACCTGCGCGGCGCCCGATTCGCGCGGCTGGGTGTCGGCAGCCAGCGCATGTGCATCGGCCCGGCATCGTTCGAGGACGTGCGTTGGGATCGTGACGAGCTGGAGCGGATACTGGAGATGATCAACCTCAACCCGGACTGGCAAGTCCGTTACGAGATCGTCCCGCGCGAACAGGGCTAACGCCTGCGCGCGCTCCTCTCCTCCGCACGTTCGCCTCTAACTCATTCTTCGTCTACACTCGTGGCAACCGGGCGTGGCAACCGGGCTTCCGCTCGATGTCTGGCCGTCCAGCCGCGACGGTCCGCAGGGAGGTGACCGAAGTTGACCACGGTGCTCCGGCCCGAATCGCAGCCACACGATGACATCGCTGTCGCCGGAGGTTGCGCCCTCTGCCACGGTTCGCGCCACAAAACGTTCCTCATCGCCAAGCAGCGCACCGTGATCGAGTGCGCGGAGTGCGGCCTGCGCGCGCTCAGCCCGATGCCGTCGCTCGATGAGATGGTCTCCGTGAACGAGGAGACCGTGCTTCCGTTCTTCAACGCCTGCCTGGAGGACGAAGACTCGTACCGCAGGTACTTCGCACCCAAGCTGGACGACCTCCAGCGCTACGAGCCTTCCGGCCGTCTGCTCGATGTCGGGTGCGGCGCGGGCTTCTTCCTGGACGCCGCCCGCGCCCGCGGATTCAACGTCCGGGGCGTCGACCTCTCGCCCGTGCCCGCGTCATATGCAACAGAACAGCTGGGCCTGGACGTTACCGTCGGCAGCCTCTACGGCTACGAGAGCATCGGTGACGCGTTCGACGCGGTGACGATCTTCCAAACCATCGAGCACGACCCGGACCCCGCCGCCCTCTGCGCCCAGCTCTTCCGGCTCCTGAAGCCGGGCGGCGCACTGATGGTAACGACGCCAGCGGCGGACGGCTTCGTCGCGCGGGTGATGGGGAAACGCTGGTTCGGCTATCGCAACGTGGAGCACGTCTCGTTCTTCTCCCGCGCCAGCCTCCGCCACGCGCTGGAGGCCGCCGGCTTCGAGATCGAGTTCCTCGAGATCGAACACGGCAAGTCGCTATCGATGAAGTACGTCCTGAACAGGCTGATCAACTACTACTACGATCACCGGACGTTCCTGCGCAACGGCCTGCGCATCCTTCGCCCGGCGATGTTCGTGCTCGGCAAGGTGCCGCTCTTCGAGCCGTGGGCCCACCTCTACGCCGTCGCGCGCAGGCCGGGCCAGGCGACCGGCGGCGTCCCGCCCGAGCTCCAGCGCGACGGCGCGGCCGCCTCCACGCCGCTCTCCTCCTGAGGTCGCCTGTGCGCACGCTGCCGACACCGACGCTGACGATGCCGCGCTGGCGCATCGAAGGGCTGCGCGTCTCGTCGTTGACGCTCTGGCTGGGTGGCATGACGCTGCTGGGGTTGGCGCTGCGGCTGATCTGGGTCTTCTACACCGACACGATCCCGCTGGGCGGCGACCCGCACTGGTACTACGTCGTCGGCATCAACATCGCTGAAGGCTTCGGCTTCGTCGCCAACCGCAACGAGCTGTGGGAGATCCCCGGCCCCGGCGAGCCGACGGCGTTCTGGCCGCCGGGCTACCCGTTCGCGCTGGGCGCGCTCTTCAAGCTCTTCGGGCAGAGCATCACCTCCGGCCAGGTGCTGAACGCCGTCCTCGGCGCGGCCACCGTGCCGATCGTCTACGCACTTGGCAAGCGCATCTTTGACCACAGGGTAGGGCTGGTATCGGCGCTGCTCTTCGCACTCTTTCCGAACGTCATCGCCGGCACGCCGCTGCTGTTCCCAGAGCCGCTGTTCGGCCTCATTTTCGCCGCCGCGCTCTTGCTGCTGATCAGCTTCTCGCCCGTCGATGAGCGGAGCTGGCTGCCGCTGGCCGGCTTCGGCTTCCTGATCGGCCTGGCGATGCTGACACGAGGCCAGGGCGCGGTGCTGCTTCCCGCCGCGGGCCTCTACTGGCTAATGCAGTCCGGCTGGCGGCCGGCGCTGCGCGGGACGCTGATCGCGGCGCTCGTCGCGGCGACCGTGATCGCGCCGTGGACGGTACGCAACGCTGTCGAGCTGCACGCCTTCATCCCGATCTCGACGAACTCCGGAGCGGCGCTGCGCGTCGGCCACAACGCGGAGTCGACCGGTACGACGAAGTGGACGGACGACGTCATCGGCGGCTTCCGGATGTGGGAGTCGCTCTATCGGCCGGAGTGGGAGGTGCGCGGCTACCGCGAGTACACCAGCCTCGCTATCTCATACGCCATCAGCCACCCGCTGCACGAGGTGGAGCTGGCCGGCCGCAAGGTCTACCATCTGTACCGTTCCGACTCCACCGTCATCCCCTGGCTGACGACGCTGGGCGCGACGCCGTTAGAACCGGGTGGCCTGGAGCGCGCGCTGCGCTGGCTGCTCGATAGCTCGTACTACGCGCTGATCTTCGTCGCCGTCGCATCGATCCCATTTTGGCTTCGCCGCGATCCGATTCGCCTGCTGCTGGTAAACGTCGTGCTGCTCTGGACGCTCTTCCACATCGCCTTCCTCGGTGAGCCGCGATACCACATACCGCTCTACCCGCTGTTCATCATCGCCGCTGTCGGCGGCGTCTGGGCTGCCGCGCCCGGAATCGGGGATATGCTTCTGGGGTGGCTGCGCTCGCTCTGGCGCGCGGACGCTCCTGCGCGGTAGTCGAGCCCAAGGGTTCGAAGCGAGGGCAGTTGGTATACTTTCGTGTGCGCGCGTGCATGCGCTCGCATCGCCTAGGGGACTTCGCCCCCATCGTCTAGGGGACTAGGACGCCACCCTTTCAAGGTGGAAACCGGAGTTCGAATCTCCGTGGGGGCACCAGCGCATCTATATCGACGGGCCTGCAGACCCGAACTGCGTTGGCTAAACGGACTGGCAACTATCCCTTGCCTGTAAAGGCTCCCTCATGATCAGAAAGAGGGGCGATGCGAAGGCGTCTGACCGAGATCCCATTCTAGGCAGGTTAGGACCGCTAGCCAAACTCAGGCCGGAAACTCTCGATAATCTCCGAAACCTGCTCCGCAATCAGCGAGAAGACGCCACAGACGCCTTGGTGTCTGATGCCGGGGCCTCCCACGCCGAACGCTATCAGCGGGCGAATCTTCGGGTACACATTCACGTCACTGGGGGCTTCGAGGACTTTTGCGCCGTCCTTGAATCCTCCGAACCAGACGGCATCGACATCATCGAGTCTGCTTTTGCCGCTTCTGACACCAGGCCATTCTCCCCAGATGATTGCGGAAGGCTTGGTGGCAACTACCTGGAACAGCCGATGCTTGTCGGTGTTGTTTATCTCGTGCAGCCGGAACAGCGGATGCCGCCTAAACCCGCGCCCACCTATATATCGCTCGATAGCTGCCTGATGTTCAGGGCGAAGGCTCTGCAAGTATCGCCGTCCGTCACGCTCGAACTGGGGAAGGCGATTGCCGTGCCGATCCCTCCTGGCGGTGAAGCGCCGCGAGAAGATCGGAAACTGCGTTCTGTCGTAGGGTGTGCGTGTTTCGAGGCGGGCGAGCTGCCACGTAAGGTTGTCGAGGGCGGAGCGCAAGTTGTGAGCGATCTCTCCGATGGTAACGCCTATGTCCACTGGCGGCAGCACGTCCATGAGTATGCGGTAGACATACTTTCCGGTACGCGGGTTGAACTCTGCCCTGACGATCTCATAATGGGACTGACTCTGGAAGGAGTCCTGCACCGTCCTGAGGGCTTGGATTTCTCGCTTTGCACACCGGAGCTTGAGGAATGGGCCATCAAGGGGATGCATGATGTAAATTCAGACTATGGCCGTGACGCAGAAAACCCCGAAGGGCGAGGAGATGCCAGTCCCCAAGTGCAGGGACTTTCTGAAGAACCTGAAGACTGTCGCCACGCCGAAGCCCTCAGTTCCGCGCAGCCCGAAGAAGCAGCGTCTCGAACAACGGCCGCGCATCTACGCCTCCTGTCTCTCGCCTCCCTAGTGCACAGGCCAACGTACGCCAGACGGCGTCGGTTAGCAAGCGGCGGGCGTTGAGGTACTGGCGCCGCTCTGGCTAAACGGACTTGACCAGCTCTAGCACCTGGCCCAACGTCTCCAACCGTGCCGCCATGTCCTCGCCTTGCGGGTCGACGCGCAGGGTGGTGACGCCCGCGTCCCGATAGGCTACGATCCGTTCCTTCACCATGTTCGGCGTACCGAGCAGGTTAGTCTTCACCACCATCTCGTCGGGGACGCGAGCGGCCGCCTCCTGGCGGTTGCCATCCAGCCACAGGTTCTGAACATCGACCGCCACGTCCTCATAGCCAGCGCGGCGAAACGCGGCGTTGTAGAAGTTGTGCTGCCGCGACCCCATCGCGCCAAGCGTGAAGGCCAAGCCGGGCTTACGCGGCGAGATCAGTTGGTCCACATCATCGGAAAACGCCACGACGCCGCCCGCTTGCAGATCGAGGTCGGCCAGCGAACGGCCGGCGCGCGCCGCGCCCGCCGCGATGTGGTCGAAGAACACGTCTGCATGCTCCGGCATGAACGACGTCCCGAGCCAGCCGTCCGCCAGCTCGCCCGTCAGCTCCAGACTCTTCGGGCTGAGCGTCGCCAGGTAGACGGGAATGTCCGGCCGTGGCGCAGCGCTCGACTTCAACGCCTTCCCCTCGCCGCCGGGCAGCGGCAGCTCGTAGACCTTGCCGTGATGAACGAGCCGCTCCCCGCGGGAGACCGTGCGGACGATCTCGATAATCTCGCGCATCCGCTGGATCGGCCGCTCGAATCGGATCCCGTGCCAGCCCTCCATCACCTGCGGGCCGCTCGCACCCATGCCCAACAGGAAGCGGTCGCCGGACATCGACGCCAGAGTCATCGCCGTCATCGCGACGAGCGCCGGCGAGCGCGTGCCCGCCTGAATGATGCCCGCTCCCAGCTTGATCGTGGATGTCTTCGCTGCGAAATAGGCGAGCGGCGTCACCGCGTCCTGACCCCAGGCCTCGGCCGACCAGACGCAATCGACGCCCAGGCGCTCCGCCTCTACGACGTACGTGCTCGCTTGCTCCCAGTCGTCACGTGCTACGCCAACGTTAATCGCTACGCGCATGTTCGTCCCCCTCTCGTCTCCCTAATCCACAGGCCAATGTACGCCAGACGGCGTCGGTTAGCAAGCGGGGGCGTTGAGATACTGGCGCCGCTACGGTTGCCTCCGGACGAACCGAAATAACGCGCGGTCGAAGGTGACGGCGATCAGCTCGCCGTCCGGAAGCTCCGCGAACGACGAGATCGTTCGGCCGCTGTCTGCGAGCAGAACCGGCGGGTCTTCGGAGCCAGTATCGAGGCCCCAAATCGTGCCAGTACAGAAGTCGCCGTAGATGTACCAGCCGGTAAGCTCCGGCATCGCCGCGCCCCGGTAGACGTAGCCTCCCGTTATGGAGCAGCCCACCTCATGGCTGTAGACGGCACGAGGCGCTATCAGCCCTTCGCCGGTACACGGCGGCTGGCGGAAGCACTCGAGCCCTTCGAAGATGCCCCAACCGTAGTTGCCACCGGCGGTAACGCGATCGACCTCCTCCCAACGAGCCTCGCCGACATCGCCCAGCCAGATCTCGCCGGTCGCCCGATCAAAGCTGAAGCGCCACGGGTTGCGGAATCCGTAGGCGTATATCTCCGACCGGGCGCCGGGCAGATCGACGAACGGGTTGTCGGGCGGCGCATCGTAACCATCGTCTGTCGGCTCGATGCGCAGCAGCGATCCGAGCAGCGTCCCCAAGTTCTGTGCATTGCCGGCTGCGGCGTCCGCCAGACCGCCGTCGCCGAGCGCGACGTAGAGGTAGCCGTCCGGCCCAAAGGCGATCTGGCCGCCGTTATGTTTAGAGGCAGGCTGCGGGACTTCGAGTATGACGGTCTCGTCGGCCACGTTTAGCGCGTCATCGACTTCCGTATATCTGGCCAGCACGCTGTGATCCGGTGACCCCGACGAGTAGAACAGATAGACGTGGCGGTCCGATTCGAACGTCGGCGAGAAGGCGAGGCCGAGCAGCCCCTGCTCGCGGCCCAGCTTCGCCGAGAGCCGCTCGGAGATATCTCCGAAGAGGGTGGGCGCAACCTCCGGCCGCAGCGAGACGCGCCAGAGCTGGCCCGTCTTCGTCAGCACGATCATCTCGTCGGCGGCCCCAGGAACTGGGTACGCGCCGGTCATCGCTTCGATCTTGACGTCCGGCAGTATGCGTGCGAGTTCGTAGGCGCCGGCGGCCGGCTGCGCGCTGGTCGCGGCCGCGGGATCGGAGGTCGAGCTGCCCGGCGGCGGCGCATCGCCGCCGTCGCTGGCCGGTTCATCCGCGCACGCGGCGACGGCGAGCGCGAAGACGACGAGGAGAGCAGAAAGGCTAAGCTCCCGCCGGTTAGCGATGGCGTCTAAACGGTGGAACCAGCGAAACGGTGGCGTGGCGTCGTTCACCCGGCAAGCATATCGTACCTGCAGGCGATGATCGCCCGTGCGATCTGCTAGAATGCGTGACGCTGACCGGCCAGGCGGGCGATCATCGTCCGCCTGGTGTGGTGCAATGAGCGACAGGGGGAGCTGTACGAAGAAAGGAATCGAGATGAAGGCAGAAGAGCTACTACGAGCCCAGTTCCAGACGATGCATCAGTTCTTGGACATGACGATTGCGGATTGTTCACCCGAGGTACTCGAGAAGAAAGATGACGTCTGGACGATCAACAAGATTGGTTCGCTCTACGCCCACATCGTTCTCGCTGAGGACGCGATGGTGAACGAGATGGGTAGAGGGGGAGAGCTGGTACTCAAAAGCGACGGTTGGGCGGAGAAGCTCGCCATCGACGACGCGAGCCCGCGTCAGTTCGAGCGTCTGGCGGACCTGCCGATCGATCTCGAGGCGTTCCGCCAATACGGAAAGGCCGTTGCTGCCGCGACGGATGACTTCCTTGCCAACGCAACGGACGAACAGCTCAACAAGGAAGTGGACTCGCCCGTCGGCAAACGACCGTTCATCGTCTACCTCGCGAACTTCGGCCTGACGCACATCGCAGGCCACTGGGGCGAGATCGCGGCTCTGAAGGGCGTCCAAGGGCTGAAGGGCCTACCCTTCTAGCAGGAAGGGGCCTGCCCTCCCGACGGAACGGAAGGCCATGCTAAGAGCAAGGCAGGCGAACGCTTCTGCCTGCTAGCTCACGCCGATCAACGCCGTGACGCCGATGTGGTCGGACGGGAAGAGGTCCGCGTCGAGCGCATGTGGCCTGTCGAACGCAAGCGATGCGTCCTGCACCTCGCCGCCCGCGACGAAGATGTAGTCCAAGCAGCCGTGCGGAGAGGGGTCGAAGGTGTTGACAGGCGTCGGCCACGTCTTCTCCGGCTCGTGGCCGTGCACACTCTCAAACGCTGAGGCGAAGCGCTCCTTCATCAGAGCCAGCGCCGGCTCCCCGGCATAGGCGTTGAAGTCGCCGGCGACGCAGACGGCGTTCGCCCCAGACCACGTCTCCGTCCAGGCGAGCAGCTTCTTCGCCTGCGCCACCCGCTCCTCTGTCGCTTCCGGCGGAAAGTGGAGGTGCGTGTTGTAGAAGTCGACCGCCTCCCCGCCCGCCAGCCGCAGCCGCAGCCGCTGGGCGATGCCCTCATACGAGAGGTAGTCCAGCCCCTCGTGCGCCTCGACCGGCAGCCGCGACATGACGGCGAGCCCCCACGGACCGGCCGCCGCGCGGCCGGGGCGGGCCATGTGGTAGACGCGATAGTGCGGTGATTCGCCCGCCTGGGCGTTGACCAGGCGGCAGAGCGCCATCCCCTGGTCGATCGTCAGGTCGACCTCCTGCAGGCCGATGACGTCAGGCTGCAGCTCCGTCATCTGTTCCACGACGAGCGGCTGCCGCTCATCCCAGCGGCCCTCCTTGTTGAAAAGGTTCAGCGTCGCGACTCTGATCGTGGTCATCGTCACCTCGTGGGCGCGGCTGCCAGCGCATGCGGCGCGGGCGTGCGCTGCTCGTACGACACGAACTCTCGATAGCCGGCCTCCGCCGCGAGCGCGGCCAGGTCATCGAAACGCTCGCCCACACGCTCCGGCCGGTGCGCATCCGAGGCGAACGTGATCGAGAGGCCGGCGGCGTTCGCCCGCTCCAGCACCGGCAGGGCGGGATACGCCTCGCCCAGTGGCGTCCTGTAGCCGTTGCTGTTCATCTCGACCGCACAGGAGCCGGCAGTCGCCGCTTCGACGATCGCCTCGTGCAGCGGTGTGAAGCTCGACGGCCGGTGGCCGAAGAGCTTGGGCAGGTCGGGGTGGGCCAGCACGTCACAGAGGCCGCTCGCGCCCAGCTCCCTGAGCAGCGCGCCGTAGTCCGCGTGTACGCTGTCGACGTCGCGGGCGTCCCACTGGGCGTACTGTACGGCGTCACTCTTCAAATCGATTTCCCACGAGCCGATCCAGTGGACGCTGCCGAGGACGATGTCCCAATCATACGGATCAAGAAACCGCCGCAGATCGTCCTCATGGCCGTGCAGCCAGTCCAACTCCAGGCCGAGCAACACCGGTAGCCCAGCCGACTTCGCCTCTTCGATGACGTGGACGTAGTCCGCAACCCGAAGCGAGACGTGGTCTTGCCAGTACTGCTGCGTGGCCGCAGATAGCGCAGGATCCGTCGCGTCTTCGTCCCACCAGCCGTAGAGCGCATCGAACGCCTCTTGGAATCGGAACAGGTGCTCCGTGAACGCCAGCCGCTCGACGCCGCGCTCCTGCGCCGCCTGCACGTACAGCTCGATCCGCTCTCGCGTGACGGGCGGCTGCTGGCCGTGCGGCTGGAGGTGGACGTGGGAGTCGACGTACATCGTGACCAATCTAGCAGATGGCACGCACAGCCCGCTAAGGCGCCAGGCCGAGCGTGAGCACGCCCGCGACCACCAGCAGCGACCCGCTGATCCTCGACGCGCCGAACCCTTCTCTCAGGAACGCCACGCCGAGGACGGCGCCGAGAACGATGCCGACCTCGCGCGCCGGGCCGATGTAGCTGACCTGGCTCGTCGTCAGCGCGATCAGCACCAGCACGTACGCCAGCGGCGCGAGGACGCCCGCCGCGACGATGCCCTTCCCATGCACCTGCCACTCGGCGCGCAGCCGCTGGAACTGGCCGTGCATCGCCAGCGGCAGCAGGATGATCAGGTAGCCGATCATGTTGAACTGGTTGAGTATCACCGGCGAGATATGATCCAACGCCGCCTTGTCCCAGAGCGAATAAGTGGCGATGATGCCGCCGGTAAGCAGCGCCACGCGGCTGGACGGCAAGGCGAGCGCGCGGGCGGGCTGCAGCAGGTCGGCCAGAGAACGCGGCTGCACCTGCACCGCGTAGATGCCGGCGATGACGAGGCCGATGCCAGCGCCGGCCGCGACCGAAACGTCCTCGCCTAGAATCGCCACGCCGGCGATTGGGATCAGCGTCACGCCCATGCCGCGCGCGACAGGATAGGCAGACGATAGGTCGCCCAGCTCGTACGTGCGCGAGAGCGCGAGGCCATAGCAGCCGTGGATAGCGGCGCTGCCCAACCCGAACAGGGCTCCGGTCCACGTCAGCCCATCGATTGCAACGAATACGATGGCAGGAACGAGAAAGACGATGAAGGAGACGGCGGTGAACGACCAGAAGAAGACCGCCTTGTGCCCGCTCCGCTTCAGCAGCAGGTTCCAGGTAGCGTGAAAGAGAGCGGAAGAGAGGACGAGGAAGAGGGCAGCGGTTGTCACGGACGCTCCTCAGTCAAGGCGGCCGCCCAGAAAGATCGTCTCCGCGCTCGCGTCCGGCGGCTCTGACGTACTGTCCAACCAGTGCCTCTCCTCGTGGTCGCGATTCGACAACCCTGAGTGTAGCACCACACAACTCGCCGTCCAGATTCGCCTGCCGGTTCGTGTATACTGCTTCTGGCCAAACGCAACGACACTTGCCATCCCAACAGCGCACCAGCGAGGAGGAGACACGTATGGAAGCCCTACGCACGCCCGACGAGCGCTTCGCGAATCTGCCCGGCTACGGCTTCGAGCCGCACTACATCGAGGTCGACGGCCTGCGCATGCACTACATAGACGAAGGCCCGCGAGACGCTGCGCCGGTGCTGCTGCTCCACGGCGAGCCATCCTGGTCGTACCTCTACCGCAAAATGATCCCGATCATCAGCGCGGCGGGGCATCGAGCGATCGCGCCGGACATCATCGGCTTCGGCCGCTCCGACAAGCCGGTGAATCGAGACGACTACACCTACCAGCGCCACGTCGACTGGATGACGGCGTTCGTCGAGCAGCTCGATCTGCAGGACATCACCCTCTTCTGCCAGGACTGGGGCGGGCTGATCGGGCTGCGCATCGCTGCCGAACATCCGGACCGCTTCGCGCGCATCGTCGCCGCGAATACGATGCTGCCGACGGGCGACAACCCGCCAGGCGAGGCGTTCCTGCGCTGGCAGAAGTTCTCTCAGACAGTGCCCGTCCTTGAGATCGGGCGGCTGATCCAGGGCGCGACGGTGAGCACGCTGCCGGACGATGTCGTAGCCGCCTACGACGCGCCCTTCCCCGACGACACGTACAAGGAGGGCGCCCGCAAATTCCCGGCGCTGGTGCCGACATCGCCGGACGACCCGGCTGCCCCGCCGAACCGCAAGGCGTGGGAGGTGTTGGAAGCCTGGGAGAAGCCGTTCCTCACCGCCTTCAGCGACTCCGACCCCGTCACCGGTGGCGGCGACCGCGTCCTTCAGGCGCGCATACCAGGCACCAAAGGCCAGCCCCACACGACGATCGTCGGCGGCGGGCACTTCCTCCAGGAAGACAAGGGGGAGGAGTTGGGCCGGATCGTCGTCGATTTCATCGCGGCGACGTAGGCTGGGCGGCGAGCGCGCGAAAGGTACACGCAGATGGACAGGTGGGACCTGATCGTCGTCGGAGCCGGCTCCGCGGGCGCCGTCATCGCCGCGCGGGCGAGCGAGCACGCGCGGCAGCGCGTGCTGCTGATCGAAGCGGGGCCGGACTACCCGGACAGAGACGCATTACCGAAAGACCTCGCCGACGGGCGTAAGAACTCCGTCGTCAAGCACGACTGGGGCTTCCTCTACCAGCCCGCGTCCGCGACGAGAGACGACGTGCCGCTGCCCCGCGGCAAGGTGACCGGCGGCTCGTCCGCCGTGAACACAGCGATCGCGCTGCGCGGGCAGCCGGGCGACTACGACGAGTGGGCGGAGATGGGCTGTCCGGAATGGGCCTGGTCGAAGTGCCTGCCAGCGTTCATCCGGCTGGAGACCGACCTCGACATCCAGAACGAGCTGCACGGCATCGACGGCCCGATCAGCATCCGCCGCCACACGCACGACGAGCTGGTGCCGTTCCAGCGCGCGTTCCTGGACGCCTGCCGCACCCTGAACTACCCGGACTGCCCGGACCACAACGACCCCGAGACGACAGGCGCCGGGCCTCACCCGATGAACAAGATCGGCACGCTCCGCATCAGCACCGCGATCAGCTACCTGGCCGAAGCGCGCGGCCGTGAGAACCTGACGATCCGGCCGGATACGCTGGTGCGCCGAGTCGTCATCAGCGGCGGGCGCGCGACCGGCGTCGAGGTGGAGACGAACGGCGCGCGAGAAGTGATCGAAGGCCGCAGGATCGTCCTGGCCGGCGGCTCGATCCAGTCGCCGGCGATGCTCTTCCGCTCCGGCGTCGGCCCGAAGGAGGACCTGGAGCGTCTGGACGTGAGCCTTGTCCACGACGCTCCCGGCCTGGGCGCCCGGCTCCACGACCATCCCGCCACCCTCGTCGTGCTGGCGCCGAAACAGGGCGTGAACAGCCTGGAAGACCCGCTGATCCAGACGACCCTCCGTTACACGGCGGCAAACAGCGATTCCTTCAACGACATGCAGTTGGAACCGATCTCCTTCCTGCAGGGATTCGAGGCGGAATCGCTGCTCGTCGGCCTCGCGCCCGTCGTCGAGAAGCCGCGCGGCCATGGCCGGCTACGGTTCGAGAGCGCGGACGTCGACGCTCAGCCCATCATCGAATCGGACTTCCTGAACGACGACTGGGATTTAGAACGGCTGGTGGAAGGCATCGAGATCGCGCTCCGCTTCGCCCAGACGCCGGAGATCCGCGCGGTGACAGAGCGGATCGTGCGGCCACGGCCGGAGGTGATGGCGGATCGCGATAAGCTGGCCGCCTGGGCCAAACGCTCCACCGGCTCCGGCTACCATCCCTGCGGCACAGCGCCGATGGGCACAGAGGACGACCCCAGCGCTGTCGTCGATCAGCACGGCCGCGTCTTCGGCGTCGAAGGGCTGCACGTCGCGGACGCCAGCATCATGCCGACGATACCCCGCGCTAACATCAACATCCCATCGATCATGATCGGGGAACGCTTCGGCGAGTGGTTCCGCGAGGAAGCGCTCTAGCGCTGGCGTTACGAATCTGAGGCAGGCGAGCATGAAGCTTTCAGAGATACCGACACCGGCCCTGCTCATCGACGTGCCGGCGATGCAGCGGAATATAGAACGCATGGCGGAGTTCTTTGCCGAAGGGCAGTGCAGGCTGCGGCCGCACTTCAAAGCGCACAAGACGCCGGAGATCGCCCGCCGCCAGCTCGCGGCCGGCTCATGCAGCGGCCTCACCTGCGCGACGGTGGACGAGGCGGAGGTGATCGCCGCCGAAGGGCTGACGGACGACGTGTTGATCGCGAACCAGGTCGTGGGGCCGGGCAAGGCCATCCGCGTCGCCAAGCTCGCCGCGAGCGCCGATTTCGATATCAAAGTCGCCGTCGATTCCGAGGCCGGCCTCGCTGACCTGGCGCAGGCGGCGCAGGACGCCGGCGTCGAGATCGGCGTCGTCGTCGATGTCAACGTCGGCCTGCCGCGCTGCGGCATCGCCCACGGCGAACCGGCGCTCGCGCTCGCCCGGAAAGTCGAGGCGACCGAAGGCGTGACCTTGCGCGGCCTGATGGGGTACGAAGGCCACGTCGTCGCGATCGAAGATCGCGCCGAACGGGAGGCGCGCACGGCGAAGGCGATGTCGCGGCTGCTGGAGACAGCGCAGCTACTGCGCGAGGACGGCCTCCCCTGCGACATCGTCAGCGCCGGCGGCACCGGCACCTACGACATCACGGGGCGCATGGAGGGCATCACGGAGATTCAGGCGGGCTCCTACGTCCTCATGGACAGCGCGTACGCGAAGCTGGACATCCCGTTCGAGCAGGCGTTCAGCGTCCTGGGCACGGTGCTCAGCCGGCCGCGGCCGGAGCTATGCGCCGCCGATAACGGCCACAAGGCATGCAGCCAGGACCACGGCAACCCCGATGTGAAGGGCGTCGACGGCGCGAGCGTGCTATTCCTGAGCGACGAGCACGCGACGATCGCGCTGCCGCCAGAGAGCGCGATCGCCGTCGGCGACCGCATCGAACTCTGGCCTTCCCACATCGACCCGACGATCAACCTCCACGATGTCCTGTACGCGATCGAAGGCGTCGAAGTCGCCGGCGTCTGGCCGATCAGCGCGCGGGGCTACGCAGAACAGCGGAAGAGCGGCCGTGATTCGTAGAACTGGTCATCGTGGCATCTGGATGGTGGCGTCAGTAATCCTGGCTGGAATCGTTATAGCCGCATGTAGCAATGATGGAGGTGTCGACGTGGCGCAGCCAAGCGATATTGCCAGCGACAGCGAGGTGACGATCCTGCGGACGGACGCCGGCCTCGAGTTCGTGCGCACCCCGGACGAGCGCTTCGAGGGGCTGTTCGAATATCCCTTCGAGCCGAACTACGTCACGATCGACGGGTTGCGCATGCACTACGTGGACGAAGGGCCGGCGGACGGTGAGGTCGTTCTCTTGCTACACGGCGAGCCGAGTTGGTCGTACCTCTACCGGAAGATGATCCCGATCCTCGCGGACGCCGGCCATCGCGTGATCGCACTCGATATGATGGGCATGGGCCGGTCGGACAAGCCGATCGACCTGAGCGTCCACACCTACGCCCAAGAGATCGACTGGGTTACGCGCTTCATCGAAGCGTTAGACCTGCAGGAGATCACGCTCTTCTGTCAGGATTGGGGCAGCCTGATCGGCCTGCGCATCGTCGGCGACCATCCGGAGCTGTTTGCCCGCGTGGTAGCGGCGAACGCGCGCCTGCCGGTGATACCGCCCGGCTTCAATCCGTTCACTGTCCCTGAGGTGATAGAGATCGATCCTGCTAAAGGCGGCTTCGCTGAGCTGCGGGCTTCAATGTTGGGGTTAGCGCAACCTGAGGCGTTCCAGCTCTGGATCGAATACTCGCTCACTGCGCCCAACCTGACGCCAAGTGAGGTGATCGAAGAGTTAACCGCCAACACGCTGTCAGCCGAAGAGCGAGCGGGCTACGACGCGCCATACCCCAGTCTGATCTACAAAGCGGCCATCCGCGCCTTCCCTTCGATGATCGTCGCTGTTGAGGACGAGAACGCGCCGGCCTGGGCAGCCCTTCAAGCGTACGAGAAGCCTTTTCTCACGCTGTTCGGACGGCTGGATCAAAACCTCGGCTCGGAGGAGACGCAGAAACTGCTCACTGAAAACATCCCGGGCGCCAGGGGCCAGCCGCACGACCAGTTCCAGGCGCACCACTTCATTCAAGAAGACATCGGCGAGATTCTGGCCGAACGGGTAAACGCATTCATCGCGGACAACCCTACTTCACCTTCGCAGTAACCACACGGCGGCGTTAGCTTCCGGAAAACGCTCCGCGCGGCTCCTACGCTTGCCGGTTTTGGCCATAACGTGGTACGATAGCTTCAGTAAGGTTTCCTCGTCCTCGAATCCCCGCGAAACGCCAATCTCGTATCGCGCTCGACGACCAGGAGTAACGGCTTAGGAGGTCGTCAAGTGTCATATACAGATCGTACAATCACCTGCGGAGACTGCGGGCAGGGCTTTACCCACTCCGCGGATGACCAGGAGTTCTTCGCGCAGAAGGGCTACACGGACCCGAAACGTTGTCCCAACTGCCGCCAGGCGCGAAAGTCTGAGCGCGGCGAGGGGGGCGGCTACGGCGGGCCCAAGCAGCTCTTCCCGGCAGTCTGCGCAGAGTGCGGCCAGGACACGGAAGTGCCGTTTGAGCCGCGCGGAGACCGGCCGGTCTACTGCCGTGACTGCTTCACGAAGCGGCAGCCTGCTCGCGGTAATTACTAAGCGCCAGCGGAACACAACACCATAGCTCGGAGGGCGAGGCTCTACGTTGGCTACGCTATTTGTCGGTAACCTAGCCGCAGATGTGAACGAGAACGACCTGCGGGCCGTCTTTGAGCCGTACGGCACGCTTACGTCCGTCCGGCACATCACGCGGCGCGGCCTCGCCTACGTAGAGCTAGACGACGAAGCGGCCAACGCCGCCATCGAAGGGCTGCGCGGCGAGCAACTCAAGGGCCGCACGCTGGATGTCGCGATGGACAGGCCGGCCGGCGGCAGGCCCGGCGGCGGCGGCAGGCGGCGCGGTCGCGGCCGACGCTAGCAGCGGTACATCGTAACGTCGTCGAATCTGCGCGGCCGGTTTTTCGTTGTTGTGTGCGCGCTTTCGCGCGTGTGGCGGACGTTTTTCGTTGTCGCGTACGCGCTTTCGCGCGTGTGGCGGACGCGTTTTAGCGCCTACGCGTTATCTTGTTGCCGGCGCGCTTCCACGGGTTAGCCCCTAATCTCAATCAGCGCCCTAACCTCGTCATCGTCGCCGAGCCTGATCCGCGCGCCGCGTGCTACACTGCCGGAGCTAAACCGAACGCATAGGAGGTAGCGCCTTGACCGCCCCGAACGAAGAGATGAAGCCGCTGCGATTCGGCTGGTTCGTCCCTACATCCGGCGACACCAGCGCCTTTAGCGACCCGGACGCCACCATCCCGCCCAGCCTGGAGCATTTCACCAACGTCGCGCTGGCGGCGGAGTCGGCAGGTTTCGAGTATGTGCTCGTGCCCGTCCAGACGCTGTGCTACGAGGCCTGGGTCTCCTGCGCGATGATCGCCGCCCGCACGGAACGCCTCCAGCCGCTGATCGCGGTCCGCGCCGGCTACATGCTGCCGTCGCAGATGGCGAAGATGTTCACCACGTTCGATCAGCTCACCCAAGGCCGTGTCTGCATCAACCTGATCGCCGGGCCGGGGGGCGAGGAGCAGGCCGCCGAGGGCCTCTTCTACGGACACGATGAGCGATACGAGGTGATGGAGGAGACGGTCAGCCTCATGAAGCGGCTCTGGACGGAAGAGTCGCCGGTGACGCACCACGGCAAGCACTTCCAGATCGAGAAGGGGATCGTCCGGCCGCGGCCGTACCAGAAGCCGCACCCGCCCTTCTACATCGGCGGCAGCTCACCGGCCGCCAAGGAGGTCGGCGCGAAACACGCGAACGTCTACCTCTTCTGGGGCGATACGCCGGAGCGCATCGCGGAGCAGGTGGCCGAGGTGAGGCGGATCGCGGCGATATTCGGCCGCGAGGACGAGATCGGCTTCGGGATGCGGCTCCAGGTCGTCGTCCGCGAGACGGAAGACGAGGCGTGGGACGCCGCGCACGCGATCATCGCCGGCGCGCCGGAGGTGCTGAAGGACGCAATTAAGAATATGTGGGCGGAATCGCAGGCGAACAGCCGGATGAAAGAGCTATCGCAGGCCGAAGACTATCGTATCGCGGAGCATCTCTGGAGCGGCTTCACCACGGTGCGGCCGGGCGCGGGCGTTGCCATCGTCGGCAACCCCCAGCAGGTGGCCGCGACGCTGCAGGAGTTCATCGACCTCGGCTGCACCGACTTCTGCCTCTCCGGCTACCCCCACCACACGGAGGCCGAGCGTTTCGGCAAACTGGTGATGCCTCTCTTCGCAGACCGCGTAGCGAATCCGCCGGTCGCCGCCGGCACGGCGGGTTAGTCCAGACTCCAGTGTGACGGCTAGACGTCGGCGTTGCCGCGGCGACGCCGACGCTGCTGCATGAGACGGCTGTAGAGCAGCAGGTCCGGGTCGCTGTAGGTGGCTTCCCCAGCCTCCGTACCGCGCCGCAGCGCCTTCATCGATGCCTTTGTCATCGCCACCGGCAGCGCCGGCATCGCGACGACCTTCGCCGCCAGCTCGCGCGCGACGTTCAGCTCGTCCCCCTCGTCGGCCAGGTGTGTCAACAGCCCGTAATCGAGTGCCTGCTCCGCGCTGAACCGTTCGCAGAGCACCGTCAGCTCCAGCGCCTTCGCATGGCCGACGGCCCTGGCCAACCGGGGCAGCGCGTTCCAACTGAGCGGGATGCCCAGCTCCACCTCTGGAATCGAGAACCAAGCGTTGCGGCCGCCGACGCGGAAGTCGCAGGCGGAGGCGAGGACGACGGCGCCGCCGACGGCGAAGCCGTGCACGGCCGCGATCGAGATCTGGTCAAGGTTCTCCAGCGCCGCCGATGTCCTGCTGCCGATGCCGGACTGGTTGCGCAACTCCAGCTCGTTGTCCGGGCCGGGCTTGCCCCACTCGCTCGTGTCCGCCCCGGCGGAGAACGCCGCACCCGCACCGGCCAGGATCACGACACGCGTATCGAAGTCGTCCGCTAGCTCCAGACAGATCTGTTGGATGTCCCGATGCATCTGGCGGTTGATGGCGTTGCGCTTCTCCGGCCGGTTCATCCGCACCGTCATCACCGCACCATCGCGCTCAACGGTTAGCGTCTCATATTCCATCCTGGTCACCCCTCAGAATCGTCCGCGCCCTTTGCGAGAATGACGAAGGCCCTCGAGCGTTCGAGGGCCTTCGCGTCCTATCGAGATGATCTTCGCCTAACGCCGCCTGGGCAGATCCGTGCCCGGCGCGGCGTCGAACTTGCTGTTCGCCAGCTCCTCTCGCGCGGCGATCAGCCAGCTCAGCGCGCGGCGGCGAGGCCGGCCCGTGCCGGTTGCCGGCGCGTCTACCGGGGCCGACGCCAGCACGTCAGATGTCGCGAGCGAATCGAACGGGCCACTGGCCCGAGGCGCAGGCGGCTGCTGACGCGCCGGCCCGCCCTGCGAGGAGCGGTTGGAGCCGGTGACGAACGCCAGGCCGGCGCCGGCGATGCCGGTGCTCAGCCAGGCGATGCCCGCGCCGATCAGACCGGCGATCAGCCAGATCTGCACGGTGGCGGTGTCCAGGCTGCCCGGGCCGGTTCCCGCGTCCGGCAGTCCATTGCCGTTGCCGGTCAGCGACGGCAGGCTCTCGCACGCGATGCCGTCACCATCAGAATCGAGGTTGAACGGATCAGACGGGTCGGCGTCGTAGACCGCCTGGGCTTCTTCTTGGAACTCAAAGTCGTTGCAGTCCACGCCCGGCGAGCGTTTCGGCAGGTTCTCGCAGGCAAAGCCGTCGCCGTCTTCATCCAGCCCGGCCGGATCAGTCGGATCGGAGTCGAGCGCCGCCTGGGCGTCTTCCTGGAACGTGAACGCGCTGCACGGGTCGCCGGGCGTCGGCGATGGGCCGCCCGCTATACAAGCGAACAGGCCGTTTTGGATCTTCTGCGTGAGAGGCTGCGGATCGCCGATCGTCGCGTCCGCCAGCACGTCGACGATGATGGAGAGGCCGCTCACGCCCTCGCTCAAACAAGCGAAGGTGATGCTCGCAAGCTTCGTGTCGCCCAACAGACCCGTGGCATTGGCACCCGTGAAGCGGACCACCCCAGGAGCGAAATTTGCGTTGCAGACGCCGCCCTGCTCCGCAGTGCAGCTCTCGGCGGAGATGACCGCTGAGTCGTACTCCACATCGATCGACCAGGCGCCCAAGCCTTCCCCAGCGACGTTAAGGGACGACACGTCTACCGATGCCTGGCCATCCAGCGCAACGCTGGCTGAATCGACGGCGATGAGCGCGCCAACAGCCGATGTCTGCGCAACCGTCATGACGAACAGCAGCGCGGCTCCCACGATCGCTCCTGCCAAGCCGATGCCGAACCTCTTCCGTCGATTCATCACTACTCCCTCCGCTAACGGATCTTCCCCAAGACCTCGGGAACGGTCTGCCCACCTGGGGGCGCTGGCACGGTAACGAGCAGGGGAGGGGCAAATCGAGACGTTATGTATGAATGTGGAGAGATAACGGTGGGCTGTGGATTATTTAGCCCGGAGCCAGGCTGAAGGATGAGTTTGCGGCAGCTACACGCGCTGCCAGCCATCACTCCTGATCGGAGTTGGCCTGCTACCATCGCAGTTATTATACACCAGCCTTGTAACGGGTCAATAGAATACCGGGGCGGCCGCGCTAAATACGAATCGCCGGGTTTACCGTTCAGATCGACGCCATGCGCAGCAAACTCAGCTGCGCAGGCCCACAAGCGGGTGAGTCCTAGCGACAGACTATGGCTGCGGTAAGCCCGACAGCGAACGTTGCCCCGTTCTGGTAGAATCGCAGCACAACAACGGACTGACTGGGGGATGAAGGGTACCGCCCATGGGTGGTCAGTGTGTCGAGTGTGGCCGTTCTCTGAACGACTCTGAGGTTCGCTACGGCTGGACACGCTGTTATGTATGTGCCCGTGGCCCGGAACCGCCCGGTGGCCCTAGGAACTCCACAAGTCTTGAGAGAGAGAGTGAAGGAGGGAAGGACCTCGTGACGAGGAGAATACAGATTTCGGTACCGCTGCCACTTCCGCCCGGCTGGCTTCTCGGTGCGTTGGTTGCCCTGACGGTTGTGGGCGCATTCATGGCAATCGACCGAACAGAGGGTCACTGGTATGCGCCGGACGAGCAGCGAATAGATGCCGTAGAGGCTGCGATAATAGATGCCGCAAGAGAAAGAGCCGACGCAAACGGAGAGATTGCACGGCTGCGAGAACGCGTCAGCGCAGTGGAAACAGGACTGGGCGCGCCCTCCAGCACGAACGCCAGCTCAATACAGTCAATGTCGTGCTCTCAAGTCAGCGAGGAAATCGCCGACGTCTTGGACGACCTAAGGCTTCAGAGTCTTCAACGCGAGCACGTCTTGAGGTGCGAAGCCTAGGCGCTCAGTCAGGACGTAGCCTCGCTTGCCCACGTTGCCCAACGCCACAAAGGAGTGTTGGGATGTCGGCTCGCTTGCCGCGCCACAAAGGGAACTTGGCTCCTTTGGCCGCCTTGTCATCCTCTAATAAGAATGCGGAACTGAGTTCCTGAGCGCGTTTTGCACAACCCCCTAAAAGGGGCGAGGTGTTCGGGAGCTTGCTTCCCTTGCGGTGTTTGAGGCCCACCACAAAAGAGACGCAGGGCCTCTCGTAGCTAGGCACCATCCTCGGTAACCTGGTCGTCGTTTCCCAGAGCCTACTTGACCCAGCCTCCACAGCTGCACGGCGCCGCGAATACAGTTTGGTGGCCCTCCTGTGCTCCTGTAGTCGTGCTTGTAGGTGCCTCAGGTATGATCGGTGCGTAGATAAAGGGCGACTTGCGTCGCGACAGGACGCTACCGAGGCGTGTGGGCGTGAAGTCTATAGGTGGAAGCAACGTACGGCCTCCGTATCGCGCCGTAGCGCCTTCATCGAGGCCTCTGTCATCCGCACCGTCATCACCGCACCATCGCGTTCAACGGTTAGCGTCTCATAGTCTATTCTGGTCACTTCTCAGAATCGTTCGCGCCCTGTGCGAGAATGACGAAGGCCCTCGAACGTTCGAGGGCCTTCGCGTCTCATCGAGATGATCTTCGCCTAGCGGCGCCTGGGCGGATCGGCTCCTGACGCGGCGTCGAACTTGCCGCTCGCCAGCTCCTCGCGCGCGGCGATCAGCCAGTTCAGCACGCGGCGGCGAGGCCGACCTGTTCGAACCGACGGCTCGTGTGCTGGAGCCGATGTCAGCACGAACGGGCCACTGGCCTCAGGCGGCTGCTGCCGTGGCGATCCGCCCCGCGAAGAGCGGTTGGAGCCGGTGACGAACGCCAGGCCGGCGCCGACGACGCCGGTGCTCAGCCAGGCGATGCCAGCGCCGATCAGACCGGCGATCAGCCAGATCTGGACGTTATCCGTACCCAGGCTGCCCGGGCCGGTCCCCGCGTCCGGCAGCGATTCGCTCAGGACATCTGACGTGCCGCTGTCGGTCAGCGGCGGCGAGCCGACCGCCACACAAGCGAACCTGCCGTTTTGGGTATTCGGCGTCAGAGGCTGCGGATCGCCGATCGTCGCGTCCGCCAGCTCGACGACGACGACCGTGAGGTCGCTCATGCCCTCGGTCAAACAAGCGAAGGTGATACCGGCGAGCTTCGTGTCGCCCAGCAGACCGACCGCGCTGGCGCCCGTGAATCGGACGACACCGTCAGCGAAGTTCGGGTTGCAGACGCCGCCCTGCTCTGCGGTGCAGCTCAGGGCGAAGATGATCGCCGAGTCGTACTGCACATCGACCGTCCACGCGCCCAAGCCTTCCCCAGCGACGTCAAGGGCCAACGCATCTACCGACGCCTCGCTGCCCAGCGCAACGGTAGCTGATTCGACGGCGATAACCTCGCCTACGGCCGATGTCTGCCCAGCCGTCATGCCGAACAGCAGCACGACGCCCGCGATTGCGCCGGCCAGGCTGATACTGAATCTCTTTCGTCCGATCATCACTGTCCCTCCGCTAACGGATCTTCCCCCTCTAACCTTTCCAACACGTTCCGCGAATAGCCGTTACAGACTCGTCCCCCTCACATAGATCGAGAGAAAACGAACCGGCCATCGCTCCTGAGTTTGAGTTGGCCCACTACCAGCGCAGTTATTATACATCGGCCCTGTAACGGGTCAAGAGAATGCCGGAGCGGCCACGCTGAGTGCGTAGCGCCGGGTTTACCATTCAGATCGACGCCATACGCAGCGCAGTCAGCTTCGCAGGCTCCGATTCAGACGCTTCGATAACTCTCTATAAATATCGGTTACGTGCGCGTTCGGCTCCAGGCCTGGCGGTTAGCCGCAATAGGGAATACGCGTACTTCTCCCTTGCGCGCCTGTACATAAGCGTTAGCGGCCACCGGGGCGTTTGCAATCAGTCAGAACGGCACCGTGTGAAAGAGGAAGCGAGCTGCGTACAGCTACGCGGCATCCTCCATGAGGCGTTTCAGTTGTGCCTTGTTCTGCGGAAACGCAAGTAGTTCGTAATCCCAGCCGCTCTCTGTATCGCCGAATGCGGCGCGGAGACGTTCTAGAAGAGCGGCGGCGCCGGAAACATCGGTCTCAGGCAGCAAGACGAGCACCATGGATTCACCGTCTAGGATGCATACCACATCGCAGCCGCGTGTGAGGCCGTTCGCCACAACGTCCAGAGATGGGGCGCTGAACTGCCTCACGTGCTCCGGGGGCCGCAGCGTCAGGATGGTAAAGGGGTGTCCGTACCGATCACTGCGGACTATCTCATCGGCAAGCCGCTCCAAGAGCTCTGCGCCGCTCACAATCACCTGTTGTCGATCATCGGCATCGGATCTCATCTCAAACCTCCGTCGTTACGTTCGACTCCTAGTATTATTCTCGGCACGTCACGACGGAGGCGTAGACCCACCAAGCCCATCGTGAATTAGACGGGGGTTTCTTACATGATCTGCCGTTGGGGGTGCTGTAATCGCTAGATATGGCGCGCCCGGAGGGATTCGAACCCCCGACCCTCGGTTCCGAAGACCGATGCTCTGTCCACTGAGCTACGAGCGCGTGAACCGCGCAGCCTTGCCGGCTGTTGCGCCAACGGCGCAGGCTGCGTACAGTGGCGTCGCGGAGCGCCGACGCTACGCAGCACCGTGTCAGTCTAACATAGCCGTTTTCGCACTCTCAACGAGATTGCGCAAGGCTGCGCGAAGGCGAACCAGCAGGCAGCAACGCACCACGAAGGACGGGATTCCAGTCAGAGGCGCACGATGGCCGACGAGACGACCGCGCAAGACCAGGACGACTCGGCGCTGCGCGACGCGCAACGCCTGCTGGAGTCGGAATCGACCGATGCCGGCCTGACCCGGCTCGCCGCTCTCCACCCGGCAGACCAGGCCCACGTCCTCAGCCAGCTCGATTCTGAGCTACGCGCGCCGCTCCTCTCGCGCATCTCCCAACCTGCGCTGGCTGAGATTTTTGAATACCTGAAAGACGAGCCGCGCCACGCCGTCGTCGATGAGCTGGCGACGGCGCTGCTCGGCCCGCTGCTCGACCAGGTTGACCGCGACATCGCCGTCGATATCCTGCACGGCCTGTCGCCGGAGCGGGCGCAGCAGGCGCTGGCCGCGATGACCAGCGCGCCAGACATCGCGCCGCTGCTCGCGCACCCGGACGAGACGGCCGGCGGCCGCATGACGACAGACTACGTCGCGTTCCAGCGAGACTGGACGGTCGAGCAGGCGCTCTCGTACCTGCGGCGCACCCGGCCGGCGGCGGAGCAGGTCTTCTACCTCTATGTGGTGGATAGCGAGGAGCGGCTGGAAGGCGTGGTCAGCCTGCGCCAGATCGTCGTCGCCGAGCCGGAGGAACGGATCAGCACGCTGATGACGCCGGAAGTGGTGAGCGTGCTCGCCACGGCGGACCAGGAGGAGGCGGCGCGGCGCGTCCAGCGCTACAACTTCATCGCGCTGCCCGTCGTCGACGAGCGGCAGCGGCTCATCGGCGTCGTCAGCATCGACGACCTGATGGACGTGGCGGAGGAGGAGGCGACGGAGGACATGTACCGCATGGCGGGCCTGGCCGAGCGCGAGAGCCTGCAACGGCCTGTCGCCCGTTCGCTGCTACCGAGACTTGGCTGGCTGCTGGTCGCGCTCGTCTCCGTCTTCGCGGCGGCGGCGGTCGTCGACGCCTTTGAGGGGACTATAGAGCGGGCGGCGGCGCTGGCGGTCTTCATGCCCGTGATCGCCGGCCTGGGCGGCAACGCCGGCGTGCAGACGATTACGCTCGTCGTGCGCTCGCTCGCTCTCGGAAATGTGGAGCTGCGCGATGTCCGGCGCGTGCTGTTGCGCGAGCTGCTGATCGGCGTCACCAACGGCGTCATTTTCGGCCTGATCGTGGGGCTGTTGATCTTCGCTTGGAAGGGAAACGTGGGGCTGAGCGTCGTCGCCGGCGTCGCCATGCTGCTCAACATGACGATGGCTGTCACAGCCGGCGTGCTGGTGCCGGTTTCCCTGCGCGCGCTGCGATTAGATCCCGCCCTCGCCTCCGGCGTGCTGGTGACGACGTTCACCGATGTATTAGGCTTCTTCTTTTTCCTGGGGCTGGCGACGCTGATGATTGATCGTATCGCCTAGGACGCCTCGCCTAGGGCGTTCGGCCGGCCGGCGTTGCGGTTGCGGCAGGCGTTTCGTCGGGATCGACCGGCTCGCGAGCGGGGTTCACTTGCACCTGGATGCGCACCTCGGTATAGCGATCCGACCGTGTGAACGGCGCGGCGAAGACATCGCCCTGGATGTCGGTCAGCTCATCGCGAAAATCGAACCGCCCCTCCAGCCCGAACGCCGCAGTATCCTGCACCGTCCAGCCGCGCTGCTGGAAGGCGTCGCGGTAGAACTCCAGCACCTCGTCCTGGGCGGCGGTCGTCAGGAAGATGACCAGGAAGCTCTCCAGCCCCGGCTCGCGGAAGAACGCCGTATCCGTGATCGTCGCGCCGGCAAATAGCGGGACGTCGGGCGGGAACGCAGCCGGCAGGGCGCGGCCGGGCGGCAGCTCGAACTGGGGCTGCTGATCGAGGAAGGCGCCGGCGTCCTGCATCGAGATGAGGATGCTGGTGCGATCATCGTCGCCGCCGGTCGCGATCGAGACGACGCCGGCGATATCGATGTCCTCCACGTTGAAGAACTGGAGCGTGTCCAACTGGCTCATGGAGAAGCTGCTCTGTAGCTGCCACGGGTCCTCCTCCAGCGCCTGTTCATAGAACGTTCGTACTGCATCTGCATCGTCCGCCGTGTCCAGCACGATGAAGTAGAGCACCGGCTGTGCCACCACGTCCGCCTCTTGCCCTGAATCGCCGGCGCTGACCGGCGTCCGCTCACGACTGGAGACGATGATCTCGGCGCCGGGGTAGAGCGGCGGCTGCGCGGGCAAGCCGTCCGGCAGGCGGCCGGGAAAGCTATCGAGCGCTTCACTGCCTTGCGTACCCGCCGCAAGCAGCAAGCGGTGGATGATGCCGGCGGCGCTGTCGTCCTCGGCGCCGCCGCCGCAGCCGCTAGCGGCGAGGAGCGCGGCGGCCAGAATCGCCGCTGGAATCGCACACAGATACAATCGCACGCGGAACCTCGTTTTCGAATCGAAAGCCTGAGATCGCCGGGAGAGGAGCAGGCGGCGGGTGGGGTGGACGGAGGGATTCGAACCCTCGATCTCCTGGGCCACAACCAGGTGCCTTAACCGCTAGGCTACGCCCACCGCGAATAACGTCTGAAGTTCCAGAATCGAACCTCGACTGTGGCAGTCTACCACGGGCTTGTGGGCTTGACAAACAGCTACAGATGGGGGATACTCTGCATGCTGTATGCGCTCCCCTTAGGCAGGAGTGCTGGTGGTAACCTCCCCGCTAGTGGTCTCGGAACGGGCTATCTATGCCTCGTATTCATCGTTCACGCGGTCAGCGCCGGAACAGGCGGGCGGCGCTGCTTGATCCGCGTGATCATGACGTAAAAATTGACGTGCGGAGGCGAAAGGAGGGGGCGCTAGGCACCAGGTAAGATTAGTAATCACACGTTTCACAGAAGAACATGATCGATTAGGAGGAAAACAAATGCATCGCACGCGAACTCGTTTGCGAATAAGTTTCGGCCTGGTTGCCATGATGGTCGTGCTGGCGATGGTCGCCTTCATGACCATGGTGAGCAGCAACGGCACGACGTCCGTGTCCGCCAGCGACCCGACGCCGACGGCAGGCGGGCCATCGGATGGGTTCAAGATCCTGGCCAAAGTAACCAAAGATAACCTTCCGATTCTCACCATCACCAAGAAAGGTGCCCAGACCATCTCGGTTGATGACAACGTCCTCTGGGGCGGAGACCGCTATCGGGTCACTGCCCGCGACGGGACGACTGTGACTATCGAAACGCAACCGTGCAATACTGATGACGGCGGCAGCTACCCACCGGACACGGATTGGGTCTACCAGCCGAACACGTGCCCGCCGCCGCCAACGCCAACGCCGCCGCCGCCAACGCCAACGCCGAGCGGCAAGCCCGGCACCGACGGCAACCTGAGCGGCGTCTCGGACCTGCAGGTCACCGCCGGCAACGGCGCA
>JADFKB010000019.1 GCA_022565155.1 Chloroflexota bacterium
ACGAGCGTGGCAGGCGGCGCGGCTAGCAGGGCAGGCTCACCGCCATCGTCGTCTCGCAGCAGCAGCAGGATAACCACTGCCACACCGACTAGCAGGGCGATTACGAGTACGGGAATTGCGATTCGTTGCATCATCTCCGCCTTAGCCGAATTCTAGCACGCGCGGAGTAGCCCTGCTAGAACGGGCAGACGTTCTCCGCGTCGAACGTAGGGTTGGCGTAGCCGTACTCCCAGACCGCCTGGAAGCTATCGAGGTTGGCGGTGATGTGGTCGCGGATAGCGAGGCAGGCGCCGTGCAGGCCGCCGGCGTTGGCGTACGTTGCGGCGAATACTTCACCGAGGCCGACGTTGACCGTACCGGCGTATTCGCCTAACGACTGCTCCAGTGCCGCGATCGGCTCGGCTGACGACCCCCCACCGGCGAGCTGCGACAGCGCGAACCGGAAGACGGCGTAGGCGCTCAGTTCCGCCCGTTCGTTCTCCTGGAAGCCGGACTCGACCAGGCTGCCGTCGGCCAGCGCGGTCCGATACGCATCTGCGGCGTCCCCGTAATTGCCTTCGTCGAAATGCAGGTCGGCGTCGCGGATCGCGAAGTAGAGAAGGCCGCTAGCGTCGAAGATCGTTTCGGCTAGCTCATACAGCTCGCCGTTCCAGGCGTAGACCTCCGTGCGCGTGCGCTGTACTCCGGCGCCGACGGACGATATCGTGCCGCCGTGCAGGACGATCTCCTGAACGCCGTCGCCGTCGCGGTCTTCGAGCAGGACATCGGCGGTTTCCATGGAAATGCTTTCCTCCGGCGTGAGCTGCATGTACCCGGTGAAGGCGCCGTCCGCTAGGACGTGAACCCGGACCGTGCAAGTGTGAGCGCCGCACAGTGTCGAGGTGTAGGCCAGATTTCCAGCGCCGTCGCCTGTGATGTCTTCGGCGGCGACTATGGCGTGAGGCACCAGATTCGCGATTCGGTCAGACGCCCACCACGACTGGTAAACGGCCTCGTATCCTTCCTCAGTCTTGTCAAAGACGACGACGTTGGAGAACAGCGCGAAGCCGTCTTCCGATTCGGCCGTGAACAGCGCCACGACCTCGTCGTCGGCATCCGCGTCTGTGTTACCGATGAGGCAGCGCTCTTCTGGCGTCAGCGGCACGTCCGGTTCGGCCATCTGCCAGGCCGCCAGCAGCTCGGCGAGGCAGGGCAGTGCGAGAGCGGCGTCGCCCGCTTCCGTCAGGTAGGCGGCGATGGCGGCTGGATAGCTGGCGAAATCGGCCGGGCGCGGCGGCGGCTGGACGCCGGATTGCAGCGTGGCGGTGGCACCGAGCTCGCCGGTCGAATCGGGCGTCGTGCCGCCCGATTCGCCGCCGTCACGGCAACCGATCATGAACAGCAACCCGGCTGTGATGATGAGGCCAACACCAAGCGCGGTGAGGCGGTGCATCGTGCTTCCAGCATACGCCTCGATCCGCCGCAGCGCTAGCGCGATCTTCCCATATACGTGCGGGCACGTGGCCGCCATCTGCTACCCTGCAACACGATGACACAGGCGACACACGATACGAATTCGACCGCGCAGGAGCGGCCAGCAGGCGACCCCGATACGGAGACGGTCGTCGTCGTCCGGCTGGGCGAGATCACGCTGAAGAAGCGCAACCGTCCGCTCTTCGTGCGGCAGCTTGGCCGCAATATTAGACGGGCGCTGAGCGGCCTCGACATCCGCAGCAGCGACTGGGGGCCGCAGCGTATCGTGATCACGCCGGGGCCGCAGCTCGACTGGCCAGAGCTGCGCGAGCGGCTGCAGCGGGTCTTCGGGCTGCGCAACTTCTCGCTCTGCCGCGTGCTGCCCTGGGACATCGATATGATCCGCGAGGGCGTGCTGGCGATGGCCGCCGGGCAGAGCTTCGAGAGCTTTCGCATCACCGTCCAGCGCAGCGACAAGCGCTTCCCCGGCTCGTCGCAGGAGCTGGAGCGCGACCTGGGCGCCGCCGTCCAGCGGGCCTCCGGCGCGCGCGTCGATCTAACGCAGGCCGAGGCCAACTTCCAAGTCGAGATCATGCCGCACGGGGCGTATCTCCACACCGAGCGCGTCCAGGGGCCCGGCGGGCTGCCGGTCGGCGTGAGCGGCCGCGTCGTCTCGCTGCTCTCCGGCGGCATCGATTCGCCGGTGGCGGCGTGGCGGACGATGAGCCGTGGCTGCGAGGTGGTGTTCGTCCACTTCCAGTCGTTCCCCTTCCTGGACGCCTCCTCTCGCGACAAGGCGATCTCGCTCGTCCGGCAGCTCACACGCTGGCAGTACAAGAGCCGGCTGCACGTCGTCTCGTTCGGCGATGTCCAGCAGCAGATCGTCGCCTCCTGCCCGCCGCCGCTACGGGTGGTGCTCTATCGCCGGTTCATGCTTCGCATCGCGCAGTCGATCGCCGAGCGCGAGCGAGCGGAAGCGCTGGTGACAGGCGAGAGCCTGGGCCAGGTCTCGTCGCAGACGCTGTCAAACATTGCGACGATCGCGCAGGCGGCGACGCTGCCGGTGCTGCGGCCGCTGGTGGGCCGCGACAAGGAGGAGATCATCAGCGAGGCGAGGCGCGTGGGCACGTACGAGACGTCGATCGAGCCCGACCAGGACTGCTGCACGCTCTTCGTGCCGCGCAACCCGGCGACGCACAGCAAGATTGCCGACGCTGAGTCGGCCGAGGAGGCGCTCGATGTGCAGGCGCTGGTGAAGCAGGGCCTGTCGAACGTTGAGACGCTGAACTTTTCGTGGCCGGAGAAGACAGGAGATGAGTAGCGATGCCTCAGCTTGACGGCAGAGTCGCGATCGTCACCGGTGGCGGCGTGCTCACCGGCATGATGATCAACCGCGAACTCTTCGTCACCCAGCCCGAAGGCTAACGCCACCGTGCCCGACGCTGCGAAGACCGAGACGAAGCGCGCCGTAGCCGCCGCCGTGCGAGGGGAGAACGGCCGCGTCCTCGCCGTGCGCCGGCCAGACGAGCCGGGCGAGGAGCTGCCAGGCGTCTGGGGGCTGCCAGCCGTGACGCTGCGGGAGGGCGAGTCGCCGGAGGACGGCGTCCGGCGTCTGGGCCGCGAGAAGCTGGGCGTCGATCTGACGCCGCTGGAGTCGCTGGCCGAGGGAGAACAGCGGCGAGACGGCTACGTTCTGCATATGAACGTGTTCGCGGCATCGATGACCGGCGAACCGCGCCTGCCGCCGCGCACAGGCGACAACACGGCTACGCTGTACGAGGCCATCGATTGGCTGGAGGCGCCGGCGCTGCAGCCGGCGGCGGAAGCGGGCTCGCTCTGCTGCGAGTTGTTTCTAGCCCCTCACCCCCGCCCCTCTCCCGCGAGCGGGAGAGGGGTGGAAATCGAAGAGAATTCCAACCGGCGTGGACAAGAGCGGTTGCGTATCCCGCCCGGCTTGCGTCGCCGGATGATCGAAGTTGCTCGCGCGTATCGCAAAGAGCCAACCCGAAGCGAATCCATGCTATGGCAGGAACTACGAAATAGGAAGCTCAATGATCGGAAATTTCGCCGTCAGCGCCCTATTGGCCCTTTTGTCGTCGATTTTTATTGCGCACAGGAACAGCTTGTTGTTGAGGTGGACGGCCCAATTCACACAGTCCAACGAGCGGCGGATCAAGAACGACAGGAATTACTGGAAAAGACAGGAGTGCGAGTTGTGAGAATCTCGGACGAACAGGTAGAAAACGATATCGAGTCCGTATTGACCATAATACGATCACGCTTTCGGCCTTCCTGATAAGACCCGCATCCGAGACACGTTCACCCCTCTCCCGTGTGCGGGAGAGGGGGCAGGGGTGAGGGCTCCGCTACGCCGCCTGGAGCTGCTTGATCATCTCCTTCAGCCGCTCCTCATCGTCTGGGTTGCGCGTGGGGATGGAGAAGGTGACCCGGTCGATCACGCCTTCGCATTTCTCCTTGATCATCGGGATGATCTTGTCGTAGGTACCGATGACCCCGAACTCTTGCAGCATGTCGTCGGTGACCTTCTTCGCCATCTCCTGCCACTTGCCTTCGATCGAGAGCGTGAACAGCTCCTGGTTCAGGTCGCCCCAGCCCTCGATGTCGAGCACCGGCTTGTAGGTGCGCGTGGAGGCGTAGAACGAGAGCTGCTGGCGCACGGGCTCCATCGCCTTCGCTACATCTTCCTCTGTCTCGCCGGTCATGACGAAGCCGAGACCGCAGATCTCGATCTCTTTCCGGTCACGGCCGGCCTTCTTCGCGCCCTTCTCGATGTTGGGCAGGATCACCTCTCGCAAGTACTTAGGCGTGTTGAAGCCGTGCAGCTTGATGCCGTCGCACACCTGGCCGACGAGGCGGCAGTTGTACGGGTTGATCGCGGAGATGTGGATCGGGATGTCGGGGTGGTCGATAGGCCCGGGATTGAAGAACGGCGAGGTGAGGGTGTAGCGGTAGTGCTCGCTCTCGAACTCCGGGCGCGTGCCGTTCTGCCAGGAGTCGAAGATAGCGCGCATCGTCAGGACGTAGTCGCGCAGGCGAGGGCCGGGCGGCACCCAGTCTATGCCGTAGCGGCGGACGATGTGGCCCTTCACCTGCGTGCCCAGCCCGACGACGAATCGGCCATCCGACGCTTTCTGCAGGTCCCAGGCGACCTGCGCCGTCGCCATGGGGCTGCGCGGGAAGGCGATTGCGACCGCCGTGCCGAGCCTGATGCGCTCCGTGTGTTCCGCTGCCAGCGCGTGGGCGAGAAACGGGTCGTGGCCCGTCTCCGGCGTAAAGGCGCCGTCGTAGCCGAGCGCTTCGGCCTTGCGCGCGGCCTCCGGCACCAGCTTCAAGTCAAGCGGCAGTCCAGTATCGACTTTCATCGTAGCCTCCTGTGCGTGCGTGTAGCCCGGGGTTACCAGCAATCGGAAGCATACGATGTGTAGGGGCGGGGGGCAAGGCTACTTGACAGCCATAGCCCGGAGAAACGTATACTGGTGCGATTCAGGGCGGAGGCGATGCTCATGCTAACTCACAATATTGCCCGAAACTGCATGGTTCTGCTGCTACTGGCCATCGCGGCCGGCTTGTCCCTGTTGCCGGGCGATAACGCCGATGCGCAGGAGGAGATCGACATCTCCGGCGAGTGGACTATTACACTAGAAGGCGATCTAGTGACGCAGTGCTCACTTCGTATCCTTCAATCCGATCTCGACCTTACAGTGAACATCGACTGTCGTGGATTCGACCCTTGGACTGTAACCGGCAGCATCGAACCCGCTACTGGAAGCTTCAACGTCCGTAGCGACATTTTTGCGTTGCGGGTCAGGCTAGAGGGAACTGTCGCCGCCAGTGGGGACGAGATCGGCGGCACCTGGAGTATCGGAGGCGCTCTTGCCGGTTCGTTCACCGGTGCACCGGCTCTTGACCCGCCGGTGGAGCGACCTCCGGATCCGCCAGTCGTTAACTTGGTTGGTGGGTGGAACTTCGGCATTACAATCGCTCCAAGTATTGAATCCAATGATGAGGTGATCTGTCCGAGCGGCATTCAGCAGGCGGGCACAGAACTGTACGTCGTGCTTTCGTGCTTCGGAGATAGTGCAATGCGTGGGCTTATCGAACCGGCGACCAACCGCGTTATCCTGATCGGTACGGCATTGGGACAACCGATAGTGTTCGAAGGTATTGCGTCCGAAGATGGTGATTCGCTAGAAGGCGATGCGCTGGCCGCCGAATTCGTCCCCGTTGACGTTGTCGCAATCCGCAAAGACCGGTCACCGGACTTCTTGGATCTGACCGGCACGTGGAGCCTGGAGTTGGAACCGTTAGAGAATGAGCAGAACGAATCCGCGTTCTCAGACAGATGCACCGCCACCTTCCAGCAGCGGCTCGGCATACTCTCCACCACGATCAACTGCCAGACGCTTGGCATGACTACGCTCTCCGGACAAATTAACCCCATCAGTGGAGACTTCTTCATCACCAGCACGCTGGAATCGTCAGACAGCGGCTTCGTGGGTACCGCCTCCCCCGGAGGCGGCTTCATCTTGGGCGTTTGGGCTGATCGCATACGCGACGTCGGCGGAGGTTTCAGAGCGCTACGAACAAGCGGGCCTGTCGGCGATGTGAATTGCGACGCAGCCGTGAACAGTATCGACGCGGCGCTCGTCTTACAATTCGATGCTCGGCTCACCGACTCGCTAGCCTGTCCAGAGTTCGCGGACATGAACGCAAGCCAAGACATCAACAGCATCGACGCCGCGCTGATCCTCCAGCGCGTCGCCGGCTTGATATAGTACGCGTCCGACACATCCGCCTGCCGCCCGCCACTCCCCCTCCGTGGTAGACTATCGCTGCCCTGATGCCGCGCTGCCGCGGACTCGCCCTGGCAGATGTAAAGGAGCCTCCCCATGCGCTCGACCCGCGACCCACGACCCTCGACCCTTCTCCGCCGCATGCTGGACGAGCCGGAGATCGTCGTCCTGCCCGGCGCCTACGACGCCCTCACCGCCCGGCTGGCCGAGCGCGCCGGCTTCAGCGCCGTCTTCACGACCGGCTTCGGATTCGCGGCGACGGTGCTGGGCATGCCGGACTTCGGGCTGCTGACGGCGTCCGAGACGCTGGACCGCGTCCGCCACGTCGTGCGTGCCATCGATGTGCCGCTGGTGGCCGACATGGACACGGGCTACGGCAACGCGCTGAACACGGTGCGCACGGTGCGCGAGTGCGTGGCGCTGGGCGTCGGCGGCATCATATTAGAGGACCAGGAGTGGCCGAAGAAGTGCGGGCACTTCGAGGGCAAGCGCGTGATCCCGGCCGAAGAGCAGGCGGCGAAGCTGCGGGCAGCCGCCGACGCCCGCGACGGCGACGACCTGGTGATCATCGGTCGCACTGACGCGCGGCAGCCGCTGGGCCTGGAGGAGGCGATCCGGCGCGGCAAGATGTATCGGGACGCCGGCGCTGACGTTGTCTTCGTCGAAGCGCCGCAGTCTGAAGACGAGCTGCGGGAGGTGGCGCGGGAGATACCCGGCACGCCGCTCTTCGCCAACATGATCGAAGGCGGCCAAACGCCGCTGCTCAGCTCGGCGGAGCTGCAAGCGCTGGGCTACAGCATGGTCGTCTACCCGCTCTCGGCGCTCTTCTCGGCGACGAAGGCGGTGCAGGAGACGTACCGCGTGCTGTACGAGGAGAAATCGACCGCGTCGCGGCAGGACGCGCTGACCGGCTTCTCTGAGTTCGAGGAGATCATCGGCGTGCCGGACTGGCGGGAGCTGGAGCGCCGCTACGTGGTGGAGTAGGCGAACTAGCCCATCCTGTCCTGGAACTCGGAGAGCTTCTGCTCCAGGTCACGCTGGCGGACGGAGAGGGTCAGGTCGCCGCGGGTGCGCTCTAAGATGCCGCGCGTGGCGTCCGTGGTGCGGCGCAAGCCGCCGGTCATCGCATCCGGGTAGTCGACCGTGACGAGCACGCCGTAGATATCGTCCATGGCGGCGAGGACCCGTTCGCAGTGCTCAACGTCGCCCTTGCGCAGCCTATCCAACAGGTGGCGTCGCAGCTCGCCCACGGTCTCGCCCAGGCCGTTCAGGTAGGCGGACGGGCCCGCTTCCAGCTCCTCGGGCGTGGGCAGGGGCCGGCCGGCGATGACAGCGAGCGTCGTGCACGCTTCCACGTACTCTTTCAGCGCATCGTGGACGAAGCCGGCGTGGTAGATGTCCGGGTGGTCGGAGAGCGCAAGGCGCGCCTCGTCGAGCTGGCTGCGGGCGCTCTCGATCAGCTCCTCCGCCTGCGCGAAGTCCTCCCGATGCACGGCGCGGATGGCGTTGGCGGAGTGGCGAAGCGCGGCGCGGCAGAGCGGCAGAGCGCGTTCGCGGGCGGCGTTCTTCGCGACGAAGATCGCGTGCGCGCCTTCCATGATCGGCTCTAGCTGTGCGCCGATGTTATCCACGTGAGCGTCCTTGCTAACGAGCCGCTACAGCTCGTCGGCGGGCGAAGGGAACTCGCCCTCCCGCGCCGCGTCGATCATCTCCCTCGCCTTGTCCGGCAGCTCCATGCCGTACTCGTCGAACTTGCGCTCCGCCCAGCGGCCGATCTGGCGCGGGTCTTTGTAGTCTTCCAGCTGCTGCGGCTCCGCGCCGTGCCGCTCCAGCACCTGCTGCTCCGTCTGATTGTAGGCGAAGCGGGAGAGCACCCGCGAGAGCTTGGCGCTGCCGCAGTGGCTGCAGGTCGCGTCCACTTTCGCGCTCATCGTCCTGGTGAAGACGCTGGTGAGGCGGCCGCAGTCGTCGCAGGTGTACTCATAGATCGGCATCGTAGCCCCCACCCATGCCCATGCCCGTATCCATGGCGCCCTCGTCCGGCATCTCGCCGGCCTCCATCTGATCGATCGCCTGGTCGAAGTCCGGCCCCAGCTCGTCGCCCATCTCGTCGCGCATCCGGCGGGCGAAGCGGGCGACGCTGCGCGGGTCGTTCTCATCCACATCGGCGAGCATGCTCTCGTCGAAGCTGTCGAGCGAATCGCCGCCGGAGCGGGGGGCGACGACGCGCGAGACGAGCCGGTTGAGTTTGGTGCTGTCGCAGTGCTCGCAGCGGGCTTTCACCGCCGTGCTCATGCTGCGGACGAAGACGCTGGTCCGCTTGCGGCAAGCGCGGCAGCGATACTCGTAGATCGGCATTGCGTGTGCAGTATAGCGAGCGGCGAACGAGGCTGGGAAGAAGGAGAGGTGGCAGACACCGCCGACCGTCCCCAGAGGCGGACCCGCCCTCTGCAGGAAGTCAGCGGCATGTGTCGGGCTGAAGCCCGACCCGCGCGGGGCTACCCCTCCTCCACCGCGCTCTCGATGTGCTGAAGAGAGACGAGGACGCCGTCGGCGTCAAGGTCGATGGCGATCAGGTCGATGCGACGGTCGGGCGGCAGGCCGGGGTGCTGCTGATCGTACGCCTCCGCCGCTACCAGCAGCCGCTGCGCCTTGCGCCAATCGATCGCTTCCACGGCGGAGCCCATCGCATCGCCGCGCCTGGTCTTCACCTCGACGAAGACGACGAGGTCGTCCCGCTGCGCCACGATGTCGACCTCCCCCTCGCGCACGCGGAAGTTGGTTTCGAGTACGCGATAGCCGTTCGATTCCAGGTGCGCTTTCGCCACCCGCTCACCGAAGGTGCCAAGCTGCTGGCGGGGGGTGGTCATGGGTCGCTGCTGCCCACTAGCTCATTCCTCGCCGCCACATCAAGCCAGCCAGCGGCCATCGACCATCACGTCGCGCCCGGCTAGTTCGTTCTCTTCGCGCCAGGCTTGGATCTTTCGCGGCGTCAGTCTGATATAGACGTTCTCCTGCCCAGAGCGCCTGGCGTCAAAGCCAGCCGCTTTAGTGTGGGCAGCAGCTAGCTCATCGTCCGCATCGACCGGAATGAACTCGAGTGTCCCCTCGATAATCACCACGTCCCGGGTCGGTCCCAACGCCATGCGCGCTACACCGGCGCTTTGAAGGTTCCGCGCTGTCCGGCTCCTCTTCGACGTGGCGACTGTGAGGCGTCCACCATCCCAGTAGAAGGAGAGGGGGATCAAGTACGCTTCGCCTGACGCGGTCGCGGAAGCGACCCAGATGTCCTTCTCCGTGTCCGGCGCCATGCGCAACTTCTCTAGCACGTCGGCCTTCCGTTTCTCTGTGCTGCGGGGCGGTGCCATTGGCAGCCTCCTGAACAGAGTACGCGGCGTTGTCGCTGGGTTCCGCGGTGGCTTTATCTTACACCACTCCGCGCCCTGGCAGCCCCACCACAGGGGGTACCATCACCACGGGGATGGGCGTGAATTTGGATCGTTGGCACAGGTGCGCTTTCGCCACCCGCTCACCGAAGGTGCCAAGCTGCTGGCGGGGAGTGGTCATAGGCTGGCCACTAGAGATCTGCGCCGCCAATGGCCACGAGCGACAGCGACTCAGTGGCGTGCTTTCTGGCTGTCGCGATTGCCTCGTCTGGGTCGAGGGCCAGAGCTTCAGCGAGCATACGGACGGTTTGCATGTCGATGTCCTGTGCATCGAGAACGCCTGTCATGCGTGCCCGACGCTCTAGGATGCGCTGAATTGCGAACTCCGGGTCGTTCTTCAACGCCGCTGTGAGGATGGTTCGCAAGGGACGATTGTCCCTGGCCGCGACGAGAGCACGGAGCTTGGCGTTGTCACCAACGGTGCTTTCAGGAACAGCAAGCGCAGCAATGACGGCTCGCTCCGCTCGCCGGACCCCGAGCCTCCAAACCTCAACAAATAACTGTCTGGGTGTCGGCTGTAGTTGAGGAGTGATGGCCAGCACCGCCAGCGCGAGTGGCCCAACGACGAGAGCACTGACGGCCCACGTCTGCGGCGAGCGTCCCTTCTCGGTCGCGATTCCCAGACATCCATAAGCCGGAAGGACGAACAGGACAAAGTAGGCGATCACTGCACCCAGGATGATCAGTATGATGTCCATGGTGGGCATCATACGCCATTCCGCGGCGTTGCAACGGAGGCTCGGTAGATGTGAATCGTCCACCCCAGCGGGATCACCGTAGGCGTCTCCGGTCGCGCATAAGTGCGCCGAAGTCACCGAGGCCTTTGCTGGAGGTTATGGGCCGTCGGAGATGCGATAGCCTATCCTGCTAGCTCATTCCCGCATGACTCGCCTTCGCTGATCAACCGCTCGATCCGTCGGTTCAGGCCGTACCGGCGCTCGCTCGACTCGTCGATCTGCTTCTGGACCGCACTCTGTGCTTCGTCCAGAGCCTTCTCGTCGCGGGGAAGCTGGGCTGTGATTCCCATCGCTACAAGCTGGCGGCTCGCGTTGTAGTACTCGTCCGCAAGCTTCTGAGCAAGTTCTGCAACTTCTTTGTCGGCGACCTGCATCGACGCCTGTAGAATTCGGCTACTTGAGTTAACGCTCATGAAGTGTTCGAGCGAGTCGCGCAAACGCTCTTGCGCCGCCGGATCAAGGACAGGTAAGTTCAGAGCGAGGTTCATCCTCCGTACCGAAGCATGATACTCACCGAAGGCGGCCAACAGTTCGCCGTATCGTTCGCGCCTCCACGCCGTCAGTCTTTCCGCGCGCCGGTGAACGGCTTGGGCGGCGATGGTCTGCTTCAAATTGTCTCGCTGGGTCACGTTCTGCTGGTGTACGGCGAAGAACCCGATGGCCGCGACGAGGGCCCCACCGACAAGCGGCCCAACGGTCCGGAGCACCTCCAGCCACCAGGCAGGCGAATCGTCAGCCCTCAGCTCCTCAAGAATCTGCCGCAGAAGTTCCTCCATCGCCGCGCCTCCTTCCTGCGAGGACTTCCTCTACATCGTGCTCCTTCATTGCCAAGTGCGCTTTCGCCACGCGCTCACCGAAGGTGCCGAGCTGCTGACGGGGAGTGGTCACGTGTCGCTGCTGCCCACCAGCTCATTCCTCGCCGCCACGGTATCCGGGTGGAGCGGCCAACCGCGCTCGACGGCACGCGACACATGGTAATCCAATAGCCCGCGCAGCGCGGCGTCGAGATCGCTGTCCGCCAGACGGCGGGCATCAGCCAGCGCCGGCTCCCGCCGCGCCTTCTCCGGCTCGATCTTGTCCGCGACGTAGATGACGCGCTCCAATGCGCTCATGCCGGCGCGGGCGGTCGTGTGGTAGCGCGCCGCCGCCAGCACATCGGCATCGTCGATGCCGAAGCGTTCAGCCATGAGGCGGGCGCTGAGCGGCCCGTGGAGCAGGATCGGCTGAGCGCGTTCGATGTCGCTGGGGGTGAGGCCGGCGGCTTCCGCCTGGAGCAGCAGATCGGCAGATGTGTGGCCACGCGCCAGGTCGTGGCCGAGCGCCGCCAGCGTCGCGCGGTCTTCGTCGACGCTGTTGCGCAGAGCGAGGCGGCGCGCCTCCGTGACGACGCGCAGGACGTGGTCGCGGAGGCCGGGGGGCAGCTCAGCGACCGCCGATTCGAGCGCGGCGCGAACGCCGGTGGTGGTCATCGCTCGAACCACAGCTCGTACAGGTGGCCGCCCCGGCGGAAGCGGTAGCGCCCGTCAACGCGGCGAGGCAGCCCGCTTCTGGCGCGCGCCCGCGAGGGCCGCACACGCACTTGCAGGTCGCGCAGGTCCGGCCGGCCCTCCACCTGCCAGCGGGCGAGAGCGTCCCGCAGGAACTCAAGCCCTTCGTCGCTGCCGAAGAGGGTCAGCCAGCCCCCCTTCGGCCGGTGCCATGGCAGTGAGATGGCCGATTCAGCAGAGACGGCCAAGGCGAACGGCACGTCACCCCAACTGTCTATGCGCCGGAGGATGAGCAACACCGGCTTCCCTTGCAGGATTAAATAGTAGAGCGGTGAGTTCCTGCGGTCGCGCCCACGGGGAAAGGCAACCCTCACCTGCCGGCCGTCCTGAAGCAGCCGCGCCACAGACCGCCACATCCGTGCGCCGAGCTCCGTGTCCGCCGCGACCCGCATATCAGGCAAGGCGAGGATGTGAGCGTGCTGCGGACCGAAGGCCCCGCGCAGGGGCATGAAGCCGCACATCTCGGCGCCGACGCTCAAGAGCTCATCGCCATGCTTCCGGAGCGCGAGTGAGACATGCGCTCCGTTCAACCGGAAGGGCAGGACGATGAGACCGCCTTCGGCGAGCTGTTCGATCCACGGTTGCGGGATCTGCCAGCAGGCGGCTGTCGCGATAATCCGGTCGTACGGAGCGCCGTCCCGGTGGCCGAAGCCGCCGTCGGCCGCCAGCACCTCTACCCGTTTGCAGCCCGCCGAGCGCAAGTGCTCGCGCGCAGCCTCCGCTGTGTCCACATCGATGTCGACAGTGATCACCTGGCCATCATCGCCCACGAGGGCCGAGAGCAGCGCCGCGTTGTACCCGGTGCCGGCCCCGATCTCCAGCACACGCATCCCGGGCGCGACGTCGAGTTGCTCGAGCATGAGCGCCATGATCGAAGGTTGGCTTGAGGAGCTCGTCGGCACGCCGTCGACCTGCTTAGTGATGAACGCTCGGTCCGTATAGACATCCTTCTTAGGTTGGTCCGGCACGAATTCGTGGCGAGGTACGGTCGCGAACGCGGCCGCGACGCGGTCATCGCTGAGAGATCCATCGCGGCGTAGGTCGCGCACAAGCCGGCGTCGTAAGCGGACGCTGTCGGTCATGGCTCCTATCATAGCAAGGGCATAGCAAGCGGCCCCTCTCACGAGAGGGGCCGCTCTCATTTCGATCGCGATTGTAGTTATCGAGGACGGTAGGCCATGTCGCGCAGCCGCCGCACCCGCTCCTCCATGGGCGGATGGGTGCTGAAGAGGTTGGCGATGCCGCCGGCCTTGAAGGGGTGGACGATGTAGAGGTGCGCGGTGGACTCGGCCATCGGCGTCGCCTCCATTGGCCGCGCGCGGACGCCCTCGTGCAGCTTCTCCAGTGCGGTGGCCAGCGCCTCCGGGTCGTGCGTGACTTCCGCGCCGGTGATGTCGGCCTGGAACTCGCGCGTGCGTGAGATCGCCGCCCGGATCACGCCGGCGGCGAGCGGCGCCACGACCCACGCCAGCAGAAAGACCAGTCCGGCGTACGGGCTGCGGCTGCCGCGGAAGAAGAGGCTGATCAGCGCCACCATACTAATTGCGCCGGCAATCGTCGCGACGATGGAGCTGATGAGGATATCTCGGTTCTTGACGTGGCCCATCTCGTGTCCCATGACGGCGCGAAGTTCGCGCTCGCTCAGCAGCCTCATGATGCCTGTGGTGACGGCGACGGCGGCGTTCTTCGGATTTCGGCCGGTGGCGAATGCGTTGGGCGTGTCCGACTCGATGACGTACACTTTCGGCTTCGGCATCCCCGCCTGCGCGGCGACCTCTTCGACGATCGAGTGGAGCTTCGGCTGCTCCTGCATCGAGACCTCGCGGGCCTTGGCCATGCGCAGCGCCAGCTTGTCCGACGACCAGTAGGCGAAGAAGTTCATCCCCGCGCCCAGGACAAGAGCGATGATCAGTCCGGGGATGCCGCCCAGCAGAAAGCCGATGACGAGAAAGAGGCCCATCAGCGCCGCCAGCAGGACAGTGGTCTTGAGCATGTTCATAAACGTTCGACTCCTAGCATCGAAGCTGGATTACTTTCAGTGTAGCAAACAGTAGGTGGCGTCGCCTACGCGAAGGGGGCAGGCTGAAGCCCGACCCGCGGGGGTTGCGGCGCTGCTACCCTTCCGCGCCGAGCTGGCGGCCGCCGAGGACGTGAAGGTGGATGTGGTAGACCGTCTGGCCACCTTCGTCGCCCACGTTAAATGTGAGCCGGTAGCCTCGCTCGCTGATGCCCTCCGCCTCCGCGAGCCGGTTCGCCACCGCGGTCATGCGCCCCAGCAGCGGCCCGTGCTCCTCCTGCACGTCTCGCATGGTAGCGATGTGGATTTTGGGGATGACCAGCAGATGCACCGGCGCGCGCGGGTTGATATCGCGGATGGCGAAGCAGAGGTCGTCGTCGTGCAGCTTCTCGACGGCCATCTCGCCGGAGACCATGTTGCAGAAGAGGCAGTCTGTGGTCATGCGCCTCGTAGTATACGTCGGGGAGGCCGACGTTGTCAGCCTCCCCGTTGTGTGTCCTAGATCTAGACTCGCCCGGCTGAGCTTAGCGGCTCGCCATGCGTCGCAGCGTCCAGCCACTGAAGGCAACCGCAGCGCCTGCGATACCCAGCAGCAGCGCGGCGAAGATCATCACACCGGCGAAGCCTGGCCGTTACACCTTCAGCGCGTCGGCCACCAGCTCGCGGTGGTAGTCACCATCGCCCCAGGCGAGCTCTCCTGCCTTCTGGCGGCGGAAGAAGAGCTGGATTATGTACTCCTTCGTGAAGCCGATGCCGCCGTGGATCTGCTGGCCGTGGGCGACCACGCGGCGCGTCGCTTCGCTGCACCAGGCCTTGGCCATGTGGACGTCCATATCGGCGTCCTCGGTGTCTTCCGCGACGGACCAGGCGGCCTTGTACATGATGAAGCGCGCGCCATCGACGTCGGTCACCATGTCCGCGGTCTTGTGCTGGATCGCCTGGAAGCTGCCGATGGGCCGGCCGAACTGGATGCGGTCCTTGGCGTACTGGACGCTGATCTCGAAGTCCTTCTGCGCCAGGCCGACGAGGTAGGCGCACTCGATCACGGTCGCCTTGCGGGCGATGCGCTCGTAGATCCCCCAGCCCTTGTCGACCTTGCCGATGACGTTCGCCTTCGGCACCTTGACGTTCTCGAACTTCACTTCGCACTGCCTGTCGGAAGCGATCGTCTTCAGTTGCGTGAAGGAGATGCCGTCGCTCTTACTATCGACGATGAAGAGCGTGATCCCGGCTTCCGCGTTCTTACCTTTCTTCGTCCGCGCGACGACGGTCATGTAGTCGGTGACGTGGGCGTCTCGGATGAAGAGCTTCGTGCCGTTGAGGACGAAGCCGTCACCCTCTGCCTTTGCCTCCAGCTCGATGCCTTCCGCGTCGAATCGCGCCGAAGGCTCCGTGTGCGCGAGCGTCCAGATCTGCTCGCCGGACGCGATCTTCGGCAGGTACTGCTTCTTCTGCTCGTCGGAGCCGCCCTCGATGAGCGCGATGGCACCGCCGACGGCTGTCGGGATGAACGGCCCGGGAACTAGAGCCCGGCCGAACTCCTCCATCAGGATGACGAAGTCGATGTAGCCCATGCCGCTGCCGCCCTGGTCCTCTGGCACGATCAAGCCTTGCCAGCCCTGCTCGGCCATCTTCTTCCAGAGGTCCTGCGAGTAGCCCTGCTCGTCCTCTTCCATGTCGCGCACGTGCTGCTCCGGGCACTCCTTCTCCAGGAAGTCCCTGGCGAAGTTCTTCAGTAGCTCTTGCTCTTCACTGAGTCCTAGGTCCATGTTGCTCTCCTTCCCCTTCGCTGGTCCGTTGATCACGCCTGCCGCCGGTACCACCCCTGTGGAGCGCTCCGGCGCAGACCTGCAGTTCCGTACGGTTTCGCGGTTAGTCGCCGCCTCCTTCCAATGCATCGATTTTCGCCGCCATGATGAAGTCGTTCACAGATAGCCCGCCTATCGAGTGCGTGTAGAGCTCCAGGTTCACCTTGTTCCAGGAGATGTAGAGGTTGGGGTGATGCCCCTCCTCCTCCGCGACGTCCGCGACGCGATTGACGAACTTCATCGCCTCGACGAAGTCCTTGAACTGCAGGTCGCGGTTGATCTTGTGCGGGTCGTCGGTGATGAGCTGCCAGGCCGGCGTCTGCTCCATGTAGGCTTGCGCCTCCGACGTTGTGAGCGGCGCCGTGCCGCCTTCGCACGGTTCGCACTTCTTTGCTGCCAGGTCACTGGTCATTGATCTCTCCTCCTCATGCCTAGCCGCGCGGCAATCCTAAGCCGCGCTGGGCGATAATGCTGCGCTGGATCTCGCTCGTACCGCCGGCCAGCGTCGCGCCGACCTGGATGCGGTACATGCGCTCGATGCGTCCCAGCAGCGGCGCGTACGGTGAGTCGGGCCCGAGCTGCCCGTAGAGGCCGGCGAGGCTCATCGCCGTGCGGGCGATGCGCTGACCGAGCTCCGAAGCGTACAGCTTGGTGATCGAGGCCTCCTGGATCGGGATCAGCCCCTTCGCCTGCAGGCTGGCTACCCGGTAGGAGAGCATCACAGCCACGTGCGTCTCGATAGCCCGGTCCGCCAGCTCATGGCGGACGAGGGCGCTGGCGCCGCCCTTACGGTATGGACGGGTTGCTTCGACCACCTCGCCCAGTAGCTGTTGGAGGCTGATCGCGTTGACGATGCTCGAGCGCTCGAAGGCGAGCGTGGTGAGCGCCGTGTACCAGCCCCGGTTCAGCTCGCCGATCAGGTTCTTCTTCGGCACGCGCACGTTGTCGAAGAAGACCTCGTTGAAGCTGTGGAGGTCCGCCATGTTGGTCAGCGGCTGAACTGAGACGCCGGGTGCGTGCATATCGAGCACGAAGCAGCTGATCCCCTTGTGCCGGGGCGCGTCCGGATCGGTGCGCGCGAGGACGAGCATGCGGTCGGACCGATGGGCCCCGGACGTCCAGATCTTCTGGCCGTTGATGACGAAGTCGTCGCCGTCCTCTACGGCCCGCGTCTGGAGCGACGCCAGGTCGGAGCCCGACCCAGGCTCGCTGAAGCCCTGGGCCCAGTAGGTATCGCCGGAGAGGATGCCGGAGAGGTGCTCCTGCTTCTGCTCCTCGCTGCCGTGCACCATGATCGCCGGGCCGATCAGCCCGATGGCGAGGAAGTTGGGCCGCGGCGCGCGGGCACGCGCCATCTCCTCGTTGTAGACGAACTGCAGGGTCACGGGCAGGCCGGCCCCGCCGTACTCCTTCGGCCAGGCCGGTGCGACCCAGCCTCGGGTGGCCAGCTTCTTCAGCCACTCCATGTCCTTGGGGTCCTCGCCGGTGCCGACACCGAGCACCGACTCGTCCGGCTGGCGGACGTCGTCGGCGAGCTCTTGCTTCAGGAACTCCCGCACTTCGGCGCGAAAGGCGGCTTCTTCGGGTGAGTCTTTAAAATCCATAACACCCTCTATCCTACGAGTTGCACCAGCCCGGCCTCGCCATCGACGAGGATCTGCTGGCCGTCTTCGATGATCTGCGTGCCGTTGCCGGTAGCCACCACGGCGGGAATCCCGTACTCGCGGGCGATGATCGCCGGGTGCGAGAGGATGCCGCCGGAATCGGTCACCAAGGCGCCGACCTTAGCGAAGAGGATCGACCAGACCGGCGACGTGATGGGGCAGACAAGGACATCGCCCGGCAGCAGCCGGTTGAACTGTTCCTCGCCCATGATGATCCGGGCCGGGCCGGTGTAGGTTCCCTTGGAGGCGCCCAGACCTTGCAGCTCACGCACGCCTGCTTCTTCTCGGCGGTTGCTGCGCTCTGGCTCTAAGACCCGCTGCACCGAGTATGCCAGCGCCTCCATCGCCAAGCGTGCCTCTGGCGGTAGCACATCGAGCGGCGGCCTCGGCGGCTCCTCGCCGAAGGAGGCAGGTGGGTCAACCGCCTCAGCAGCGACAAACTCCCGCCGTCGTGCAGTCACTAGCTCCTGGTAGTCGGTCTGCTCGCCCTGAAGCGCGCCGACGGCTTCGTCGTAGCGCAGGAAGAAGACATCGTCAGCGTCGGCGAGCACGCCCTTCTCAGCTAGGCGTGTCCCGGCCTCCAGCGCGGCGAATCGAGCTAGCGCCAGCGGCACACTCACCGTATAGAACTCGTTATCCTCACGTACCGGGTACGCGCGCTCTGCGTCCGCCAGGAGCGCAAGGAACTCTTCTCTCTGCGCCTCGTCCCGGAGCGCGGCCAGCGCAGTAGCCTTGGCCTCCTCGCGAGCTGATTTGAGCCGCTCCTGCTCCGTCTCTACGTCCGTCGGCTGTCGGAGCTGATCTTGCAGCAGACCAGCGATCAACTCTGGCCGTTCGTTGAGGCACTGCTCTGCCAGCTCGTAGCGAAGCGCCCGGTAACCGTAGTGGTGAAGGTACTCCTCGAATCGCCGCGCCAGCCCAGCATTCCGCGAGGTCAGGATGCCGGGCACGTCGTCCGCGGTGGCCGCGAGCAACGCCTCGAGTAGCTCGCCGTCCGCTCTGATCTGATCGGCCAGTTGCGCCAGCGCCAGCGCCGGCTCGCTCGATGCCTCCGAGAGGCCCGAGAGGAGCGCCAGCATTTGCCGGTCATCGTACCCTAGCTGGTCCTGGCAAAAGAGCGCCAGCCGAACCAACGAAAAGGCGTAAGGAGGGGTAAGGTAGAAATGAATGTCCCAGGCTTCGAACAGCCACCGGCGCAGTTCGCTAAGGTGACCAGCCAGCTCCTCGTCAGAGAGTGATGTCAGATCGACGCCGCGCCAGCGGTCGATGTCCGTGATCAGCTTCGGGCGCCATTCGTCGTACCACTGCTGCACCAGCTGAACGTCCCGGCGGCTTCGTATCGCCTCCTTACAACGAGCCGTCCGCTGGCGGAAGGCGGGATGGATCCGAAGAACGAGCCAGAGCACGAACTTCGGCGGGAGACTGCCGCCGCCGCCAGGCCCGAAGGGCTTCAGCCGCTGGTAGACGTAGCCCCCGATTTCGTGGAGCTCGAGGGTTTCGACCAGGAGCCCGAACTCTTCGAAGACTTTCGGGAAGGCCTGGTTGATGCCATCGAGGACGAAGCTGGAGCCGAGCGGCGTCAGTGGCTTTGGATAGTGGCTGGCTTCGCGCTCCCAGTAGCCCGGTGGCGCTTCGGGGGTAGATGTCCCTGCTTTGCTCTCGATACTCATGAGGATTACCCTCGCGGCAGGCCCAATCCACGTGTGGCGATGATGCTGCGCTGGATCTCGCTGGTGCCGGCGGCGATGGTGGCGCCGACGGAGGCGACGTACGACCGCTCGAATCGGCCGTGCAGCCGCGCGTTGGGCGAGTCCTGCTGTAGCTGCCCGTGCAGGCCGAGGATGTGCAGACCGGCGTTCGCCAGGCGCTGGCTGTACTCCGAGTTGAAGACCTTGACGATCGACGACTCGTAGTTCGGCACCTGACCGCTGTCCTGCAGCGAGACGACGCGATACGAGAGGTAGCGGAGGATATTCAGCTCCAGCCAGAGATCGGCGAGCTTACGGCGAATAAGCGGCTGCTGGATGATCGGCTTGCCGTCCACCTCCGTCTCGTTGGCGAAGGCCGTCAGGTCTTCTAACGCCCGGCGGCTGCCAGCGAAGCCGCTGACAGACGAGCGTTCGAAATCGAGCGTCGTCGTCGCCAGATACCAGCCGCGGTTCAGCTCGCCCAGCAGGCCGGAGCGGGGCACGCGCACGTTCTCGAAGAAGATCTCGTTGAAGCTGCTGTTGCCGGCCATGTTGATCAGCGGCCTGACCGTCACGCCCGGCGATTTCATATCGAGCAGGAAGTAGCTGATGCCCTTATGCTTCGGCGCGTCCGGGTCGGTGCGCGCCAGGAGGAAGATCCAGTCGGCGTAGTGTGCCTGGCTCGTCCAGATCTTCTGGCCGTTGATCACGAAGTCGTCGCCATCCTGCACCGCCCGCGTCTGCAGCGACGCCAGGTCGGAGCCTGACCCCGGCTCGCTGTAGCCCTGGCACCACTGCACTTCGCCGGAGGTGATGCCGCCCAGGTGCTGCTTCTTCTGCTCGTCCGACCCGTACATCATGATCGTCGGGCCAAGATATCCGACGGCGGGCAGGTTGATCATGGGCGCGCGATGATAGGCCATCTCCTCGCTGAAGACGACCTGCTCCCAGAGCGAGAGGCCGAGCCCGCCGTACTCGACAGGCCAGGCCGGGGCGATCCACTTCCTAGGAGCGAGCTGCTTGAGGAACTCGCGGCCGAACTCGAACGCCTCTTCATCGATAGCGTACTCTGCGCCGATCCAGTCCGGCGGCAGCTTCTCTTTCAGGAAGTTGCGGATCTCTCCCCGCAGCGTCTCCTGCTCAGCCGTGAATGTAAAGTCCATCGCGTTAGGCGTGTACTAGTCCCTCGGCAGGCCGAGGCCGCGCTGGGCGACGATGTTGCGCTGCACCTCGCTGGTGCCGCCTTCGATCGTATAGGCGACGGAACGCAGGTAGGTGTAGCAGTTCCTGCCGTTGTTCGGCGCCAGAGGCGATCCGCGACCGAGCTGGCCGTAGAGACCGAGTATGTGCTGCCCCGTGCGGGCGATGCGCTGGTTCATCTCCGTGTTGTAGAGCTTCATCATCGACGCTTCGTAGTTCGGGATCAGGCCGCGATTCTGGAGGCTGACCACGCGGTACGAGAGCATGCGCGCCATTTCGACCTCGATCATGCGGTCGGCCAGCTCGTAGCGCAGCATCGGGTTCTTGTCGAGCGTGCTGGTGTGGTCGTCCGTGTGGCCGCGGGCGTACTCGATCAACGTTTCGACGGACTGCTTCATGCCGATCGTCGAGCCGATAGCCGAGCGCTCGAAGTCAAGCGTGGTCATGGCGGAGTACCATCCGCGGTTCTCTTCGCCGATCACGTTCTCTTTGGGAACGCGCACGTTGTCGAAGTAGACCTCGTTGAACTCGTGCGTGTCGGCCATGTTCATCAGCGGTTGGACGGTAACGCCCGGCGACTTCATATCGACGATGAAGTAGGTGATGCCCTTGTGCTTGGGCGCGTCCGGGTCGGTGCGCGCCAGCAGGATCATCTTCTTCGCCATGTGGGCCAGGGTGGTCCAGATCTTCTGACCGTTGATCACGTAGTCATCGCCGTCGCGGACGGCCTTCGTCTGGAGCGAGGCGAGGTCGGAGCCGGAGCCGGGCTCGCTGTAGCCTTGGCACCAGACATCCTCGCCGGCGAGCATGCCGGGCAGGTGCTCCTTCTTCTGCTCTTCCGTACCGTGGACGATGATCGTCGGGCCGGCCATGCCGAGGCCGATGATCAGGTGTAGGGGCCGCGGCACGCGATTCAGCGCCAGCTCCTCGTTCAGCACGAACTGATGCATGCTGGAGAGGCCCGCGCCGCCGTACTCCGTAGGCCATGCCGGCGCGATCCAGCCCTTGTCAGCCAACTTGCGGAACCACTGCTGGTTTCGCTCCCAGTTAGCGGTCAACGCCTCTTCGCCACCCACGCCCTTCTCAGCCTTCGGCGCTTCCGCCTTGATAAAGGTCTGCACCTCTGTACGAAAGACCGCTTCTGTTTCGTTGTCGTTAAGATTCACCTGCTACCTCCTCGGGTCCGATCTGGGTTGATATTCGCTACGCAGGCGCGCCGAGCGGCTCGACGTTCGTGTAGCCACCGGCTTCTACCTGCTACTGTTCCTATCCGTACGGCTCCCTCTTAGTTCTTGGGCAGGCCCAGGCCGCGCGTGGCGATGATGCCGCGTTGCACCTCGCTGGTGCCGCCAGCGATAGTGGAAGCGATCGTCTGGACGTACGACGCCGCGAAGCGACCCCGCTTCGGCGCCCATTCGCTGTCGTCGAGGAGCTGGCCGTAGAGTCCGGCCATTTTGACACCGGTGCGGGCGATGCGCTGGCTCAGCTCCGAAGAGAAGAGCTTCGTCATCGACGCTTCGTAGTTCGGCACCAGCCCCTTCGCCTGCATCGTGACGACTCGATACGAGAGCATCTTCGCGACGAGCGCCTCCATCAGCCGCTCCGACAGCTCGTAGCGCAGCGTCGGGTTGTCGTCGAGCGTCGATTGGCCGTCGTTTCGGTGCTCTGTAGCGAAGCGGATCAGGTTCTCGACCTGCAACCGCTGGCCAACAGCCGAGCCGATGCTGGAGCGCTCGAAGTCAAGCGTCGTCGTGCCGATGTACCAGCCGCGGTTCTCTTCGCCGACGAGGTTCTTGGCCGGCACACGGACGTTGTCGAAGAAGACCTCATTGAACATGGCGTTGCCCGCCATGTTGATCAGGGGCTTGACCGTTACGCCAGGCGACTTCATATCGAGCATGAAGTAGCTGATGCCCTTGTGCTTCGGCGCCTCTGAGTCCGTGCGCGCGAGCATGAACATCCAGTGCGCGTACTGGGCGCCGGAGGTCCAGATCTTCTGGCCGTTGATCACGTAGTCGTCGCCGTCGCGGACGGCCTTCGTCTGGAGCGAGGCGAGGTCGGAGCCGGAGCCGGGTTCGGAGAAGCCCTGGCACCACTGCACTTCGCCGGTGAGGATGCGGGCCAGGTGCTCCTCTTTCTGCTCGTCGTCCCCGTGGATGATCAGCGTCGGGCCGATCATGGAGACGCCCATGCCGCCGACCTGAGGCGCTCGATTCTCAGCCATCTCTTCGTTCATGATAAACTGCTGCATGGTGGAGAGGCCGGCGCCGCCGTACTCCTTAGGCCATGCCGCCGCGATCCAGCCCTTAACAGCGAGCTTCTCCCGCCACTCCTTCATCTCCTCAAATCGGGAGCGCATATCGCCGCGGCCGGTGAACGGATAGCCGACGCCTTTGAAACGTTCCGGCAGCTCCTCCTTCAGGAAGGTGCGCACCGATTGGCGAAACTCGGCCTCTTCCGGGGTATCGTTGAAGTCCATGCTCGGCTCCTTATCTCGCCCCGCCTCTCCTCCTGGCGGGCGCGCCTTCCTAACCTCTCGGCAGGCCCAGCCCGCGCTGGGCGATGATGTTACGTTGCACCTCGCTGGTGCCGCCACCGATCGTGCTGGTGGTGGCGTAGAGGTACATCGATGGCAGGCGGCCGTTCATCTTCGTGTGAGGGCTGTCTTTCATCAGCTGCCCGTACGTACCCAGCAGCTTCAAACCGGTATCGGCGATGCGCTGGTCCAACTCCGTCGAGAAGAGCTTGGCGATCGACGCCTCATTGCTCGGCACCATCCCACGCGCCTGGACGCCGATCACCTGGTAGTTCAGCATCTGCTCCACCTGCGCTTCGACGGCGCGATCGGCGAGTTCGTATCGCATCGTCGGGCCGCCGAACGACGCGCCGTTCTGTTCGCGGATGTACTGGACGTAGTCGTCGACGGTGAGGGCGTGGCTAACGCCGGTAGCGATGCCGGAACGCTCGAAGTCGAGCGTGGTGGTACCGATATACCAGCCTCGATTTTCTTCGCCTACCAGGTTCTCTTGGGGCACGCGTACGTTGTCGAAGAAGACTTCGTTGAAGTCGTGGCTGCCTGCCATGTTGACGAGCGGGCGAACGGTGATGCCGGGCGATTTCATATCGAGCAGGAAGTAGCTGATCCCCTTGTGCTTCGGCGCATCCGGATCCGTGCGGGCGAGCATGATCATCCAGCCGGCGCCGTGGGCGCCCGACGTCCAGATCTTCTGGCCGTTGATGATGTAGTCGTCGCCGTCGCGGACGGCGCGCGTCTGGAGCGAGGCGAGGTCGGAGCCGGCCTCCGGTTCGGAGAAACCCTGGCACCAGAACGATTCGGCTTTGAGGATGGGCGGCAGGTGCTGTTTCTTCTGCTCATCGGTGCCGTAGAGGATGATCGTCGGACCGGCCCAGCCGAGGCCGATCACGTTCGGGCTGCGCGGCGCGCCGAGCGTCGCCATCTCCTGATTGAGGATGAACTGCTCGATCACCGTCAGGCCAGCGCCGCCGTACTCCGTAGGCCAGGCGGGCGCCACCCAGCCGCGTTCGTTCAGCTTGTCCAGCCAGCCGCGCAGCTTCTGCCAGTAGCCTTCCTGAAGGAACCGGCCGCCGCCGCCGCCGAACATGGCGCCGCCCTTGCCCCGCCGCGAGAGGCCGGGCGGCATCTCTTGCTTGATGAACGCGCGCACGTCCTTTCGGAACGCGGCTTCTTGGGGGCTATCCTGAAAGTCCATGCAATCCTAATCTCTCGTTTAGGCTTCCAGCGGCCATCCTTGCGGCGCGACGAGTTCGGAAACCGCGCGTACGCCAGGGCCCGTGCCTTGCTGCTTGGCCGGAGCTTGCAACGTCTGCTGGAACAGATCGAACCACTGCTCCATCTTGCCACGGTCGAGTTCCGACGCGAACCCCAGTGAATGCATCAAGTCGAGCGTGAGGCCCATACCGAGGAACTGCCAGGCGACGAGCTCGGTATCGAGGCCGCGCCGGACGATGCCGCGCCGCTTGCCCTCCTCCAACGTCTCCGCAACGAAGCGCACGAAGCCGAGGAAGTTCTCGCGCAGCGTCTGGCGGATCTCCGGCTCGTCCGCTTCGGATAGCGCTTGGAAGAGGAGCTGCATGCTGCCGGAGTGGCTCTGCAGGTGATCGTAGTACAGGACGCCGATGGATGAGAGCGTCTCGAGCGGGTCGTCGATCTCCGAGGCGATGCTCTGCCAGATCTCGAGCAGTTTAGGCCCTGTCGGCCGCAGCGTGGCGAGAAAGAGCTCTTTCTTACTGGAGAAATAGCGATAGAGGGCTGGCTCGGAGACACCGGCGGCCTTCGCCACGTCCGCCGTTCCCACCTTCCGGTAGCTCTGGCTGGCGAAGAGCTCCCGCGCCGAATCGATGATCTGGCGTTTACGGTGTTGGGCGGGTAGCCGACGCGCTCGTACCATAGTTAGTTAGTGATGACTCACTAGTCTCCCTGGCAGCACCACCCTACCACCATGGGCGATCGATGTCAATAGAAGTTCAAGTCAGGTATGCTGCCCGCCCGCCGTCGTCGCGGCTAGGCCTGCTGGTGGAGGACGATCGCCGCGCGCAGGGCGGCCAGCGCCACTTCCATCTGCGGCTCATCGGGGTCGCGCGTTGTCAGTGATTGCAGCGCCATGTTGGGGCCGAAGAGCACGCGGAGCGGGCCGTTCTGCGCCGCGCTGCCCAGCCGGATCGCCTCGTAGCTGAGGCCAGCGACGAGCGGCAGCAGAGCAAGACGCAAGAGCAGCCGCCGGCCCAGCGGCTGCGGGCCGAGCGTCGCGTAGAGCAATGAGGAGACGAGCGTCGTCGTCAGCAGGAAGCTGGTGCCGCAGCGCACGTGGGCGTTGGAGAAGTGGTGGAGCGATTCGATCTCCAGCGGTTCGCCGGCCTCGTACGCCTGGATCGCGCGGTGCTCGGCGCCGTGGTAGCCGAACAGCCGCTGCGCCTGCGGCATGCGGCCTATCGCGCGCAGGTAGCCGACGAGCATGCCGACTCGCGCGACGCCCTCCACGATAGCGGCGAGGCGCGGGTTCTTGATACGGCCCTCGATCCGGCGCGTGGCGGCGGCCGGGGCGAGCATGAAGAGCGCAGAGACGGCGCCGATCGACAGCGCCATCGTGGCGCGGAGCGAGTTCTTGTCCGGTTCGTCCGGCTCGATGCCGGCCGCGATCTGAGCGGACCAGATCATCGCCCGCATCCCCTGCGACATGGTATCGCCCAGCATCGCGACGCCGCGCAGGACAGGGATGCGGCGCAGCGCGCCAGAAGCTATCTCCGTGCGGTCGGTACGATAGGCGAGTTCGCCGTCGGGTTTGCGAACGCACACCGCCGCGCCTTTCGGTCCGCGGATCATAACGCCTTCGACGACTGCTTGGCCGCCTAGCGTGGCTGGCAGGGCAGGGGGTTCACTGGCCATCTCCCGGACACGATAGCGAGGAGCGGCGGGACGGTCAATGGGAAGGCGCTGGCCCAAGCCAGTTAAGCGTGATGCCTGCCTTCTCAGCCGCGCCACGAATCTCCACATCACCTGTCACGAGCGACTGTTTCAACTCTAGCGCCAGAGCCATCGCGAAGGCATCGGCGTAAGCGATTGGGAAGCGCGCTTTGAGAAGCGCAGCGCGACGAACTCGGGCATCCGTCACGCTATAGAGGCGAATAGGGATTCGACTGGATAGGACATCGCGCCAAAACCCACCGGCGATCTCCTGCCCTTGCCGCCGTACAAGCTGGTAGTACACCTCACCGGCGTTGATGCTCGACCAGCTCGCCTCATAGGTGGTATCAGCGAGGAACGATTCAACGTTGTCGCTGGCGGGCTCGTTCTGTAGCCAAGCGAGGATTGCCCAGGAGTCGAATACTCTACCTTGTGCGTTCGACTTCGCGGCGATGCTCAGCCTCCAACTCCTCCAACGCTCCAGAACCCTCTAACGCGCCGCGCCATGCACGCCATCCGCCTGCTGGGCTAGAACCCGTCTGCATGCGGGGTCGCATCAGGATAGCGCCTTCCGATTCCTCCACCTCAAGCAGTTGGCCCCGCTCAAGACCGAGCTGCTCCCTAATTTCCTTCGGGATGACAACTTGGCCACGTTCGGAGATGCGCGTTGTCGCCATATCTTACCTCCAAAGTAAGATTGCAACAGGCACGCAACGATGTCATTGAGATAGCGGGGATGCGAGCGTGAGAACGAAGCGCGCCGGGCGCTACTCCTTGAGGCCGTAACGGCGGCGGAAGCGCTCGACGCGGCCAGCGGTGTCGACGATGCGCTGCTCGCCCGTGAAGAACGGGTGGCAGGCGCTGCACACTTCGATGTGGAGGTCGGGCTTGGTGGCGCGCGTCTCGAAGCTGTTGCCGCAGGCGCAGCGCACCGTGGCGGCGACGTACTCTGGGTGGATATCTGCTTTCATGGCGTTTCCTTGTCTGTCAGGCCTTAGCCCATTGCTGTCAGGCTGAAGCCTAACCCGCGCAGTAGCTCGATTACTCTCCTGCGAGAACGCTCACCTGCTTGCGACGGCCTTTGGCGTACGGTGAGAACTTCACCTTGCCATCGATAAGCGAGAAGATGGTGAAATCGCGGCCGAGGCCGACGTTCTTGCCCGGGTGGAAGCGAGTACCGCGCTGGCGTATGATGATCGTGCCCGGCTTGACCACTTCGCCGTCGTAGCGCTTGACGCCCAGCCGCCGTCCCGCGCTGTCGCGTCCGTTCCGAGAGCTGCCGCCGCCCTTCTTATGAGCCATTACTCGCTACTCCTCGTTATCTCTTTCTTGCCGGGCCGCCTCTGGCGGTGTTTGCTCCGGCTCTGCCGCCTTTGGCGGTGTCGCCTTGCGGCGGCGTGCAGGCTTCTTCTCTGCCTCACCGGCGGTGGCCGATTTCGCAGACGCGGTCGCCTTCGGCGAGCCGGCCGCGTCGCCGTCCTTCTTCTTGCGGGCCGTCTTTCGCTTCGGCGCGGCCGCTTTCCCTGTTGGCGTCTCCGCCTTGGCCTTAGCAGCAGCAGGCTTGCGCGCCTTGGTCTTCGGCGCAGCCTTTGCTGCGGTGCCGGTCTTCGTAGCTGCCGCCTTGCGCCGGGTGCCGCGCTTCGGCGCAGCTGCCGCCGTTGCTGCCGCCGCCGCATCGACAGTAGTCTCAGCGACCGCCTTGCGGCGGGCGCGGCGCTTGGGCTTGGCGGTCTTCGATTCCTGGCCGGGGCGCAGGATCTCGGTGATGGCGAGCCGCGTGAAGTGCTGGCGATGCCCGGTCTTCTTTCGGGTGCGCACCTTCGCCCGGTACTTGAAGACGATGATCTTCTTGGCGCGGCCGTTCGCCTCCACTTCGGTCAGCACGCGCGCGCCTTCGATGATCGGCGAGCCGATCGTAACCTGGCCGCCGTCTTCGATCAGGAGGACGTTGTCCAACTCCACCGCCGCGCCCTCCTCTACGGGAAGCCGCTCTACGGTGACGGTGCGCCCTTCTTCGACGCGGTACTGCTTACCGCCTGTGCGAACGATTGCGTACATGATGGAAGCCTCTACATCTTAGCGAGGGGGTGGGGAGTGCGTCAAACCCCCCACTACCCAGTAGGGGCGTTCAATTGAACGCCCCTACTATGTGCAGCCTTCCAGGCTGTACTGCTGGATGACGCCCAATATGTCCGTGAAGAGGTCGATTACGCCATCCGGCGCCGTCATGTTCCACACGTTGGGTCCAGCCGAGGGGCCGCGATCGTAGGTGACATCGTATGGCGGAGACCCATCTAGCGAGTAGTGGTTGATGACGCCGAGTATGTCGGTAAAGAGGTCGATGACGCCGTCCTGGTTAACGTCATACCAGTCGTACGGGTCCAAGTAGTTACGGCCCCCGCCGTTGACAGCTTCGGACTTAGGTGAGTTCTCGCGCTCGTCGGGGCAACCGTCGCCGTCGGTGTCGCCCGGCCAAGCGAGCTTGGGCGGCGCCGTCTTGACAGCGGAGTCGACGTCCACCGGCGTGTCGCTGCCGCCGCCGACAGTACCATTCCCGAGCTGGCCTTGAGGGTTAAAGCCCCAGCACTTGACGCCGCCTGTAGAGGTGACGGCGCAGGTGTGGTCTTTGCTCGCGCTGACGGCGGCGACGCCCGAGGCGAGGCCGGTCACGTTCACCGGCGTGTCGCTGTCGGTCGGCGAGTTTCCGTTCCCTAGCTGGCCGTTGAAGTTATCGCCCCAGCACTTGATGTCGCCTCCGGTGGTGAGGGCGCAGGTGTGATCGCCGCCCGCGCTGACGACGTCGTCGATGCCCGAGAGGTTGGAGGCGCAGCCCGCCGCTGCGCACACGTCCACCGGCGTGTCGCTGTCGGTGGTGGTGTCGTCCCCGAGCTGGCCGTCGAAATTACGGCCCCAGCACTTAACCCCGCCGCCGGTGGTGACGGCGCAGGTGTGGAGGTCGCCCGCGCTGATGGCGGTGACGCCCGAGAGGTTGGAGGCGCAGCCCGCCGCTGCGCACACGTCCACCGGCGTGTCGCTGCCGGCGCTGGCAGTATCGTTCCCGAGCTGGCCGGTACCGTTACTGCCCCAGCACTTGACGCCGCCCGTGGCGGTGAGGGCGCAGGTGTGGAAGCCGCCCACGCTGAGGGCATCGACGCCCGAGAGCGTGGAGGCGCAGCCCGCCGCTGCGCACACGTCCACCGGCGTGTCGCTTGTGGTGGTGGTGTCGTCCCCGAGCGCGCCTGAGAAGTTGTTGCCCCAGCACTTGACGCCGCCTCCGGTGGTGAGGGCGCAGGTGTGTATTTCTCCCGCGCTGACGGTGGCGACGCCGAAGGTGAGGCCGGTCACGGCCACCGGCGTGGTGCTGTCTGTCGGCGAGTTTCCGTCGCCGAGCTGGCCATCGTTGTTATCGCCCCAGCACTTGACCCCGCCGCCGGTGGTGACGGCGCAGGTGTGTTCGCCGCCCGCGCTGACGCCAGCGACGTTGGCCGCTTCCGCCGGCGTGGGGCCGGAGGGCACCGCCAGGCTAAAGGCGGCCAGAAGCGCGGCCACCAGCGCCGTCAGCAGTAGCGATCGAGAAAACATATCAAGCCCTCCCCAGGGTTGCCAGGAGCCGGCGGGGACAACACCTGAATACAGGATTCGTGGCCATCGCGGCCACCAGCTGTGCTAGACGCTCATGATAACATTGAAATACAAAAAGTCAAGTATAGAACGATAAATGAACTGTCAAGCGCGATTCGGCAGGGCGAGGGGTTGGCCTGCGGGCGCAGGGGGCGAGCCGCCCCTACGGCGGGACACGATCCGTATGATAGGATGTCCGCTGTGAAGGAGGTCTATCTGTGAAGCCAGACTTGAAGCCCGGCGTCAGCGAGGAGCAGACGATTACGACCACGCCCGATATGGGGATCAGCCACCTGGGGCCCAGCGTGCCCCCCATGTACTCCACGCCAGCGATGATCGCCCTGATTGAGGCGGCGTGCGTCACGCTGATGACGCGCTACGTCGATGAGGGGGAGCAATCCGTCGGCTTTCACATCGACGTGCGCCACCTCGCCCCGACGACGATCGGGCAGCAGGTGACGGCGAAGGTGACGGTGCGCGCGGTCGATGGCCGCCGCTACACGTTCGACGTGGAGTGCACGAACGAAGAGGGCGTCAAGATCGGCGAGGGCATCCACGAACGCGCCGTGATCGATATCGCGCGCTTCGCCGGCCAGTAGGCGAACCCAGCCTACAGTGATGGGCGCTTCTCTAGTTCTAGGCGGATGCTTGCCGCCTGTTCGTCAAGCTCTGTCCGAGACGGACGCTTGCGGCCCGGGGGAGCGAAGCGCAGAAGCCCGTCGCCCTTCCAGCGTGGCAGCACGTGGAAGTGGATGTGAAACACCTCCTGCCACGGAGCACCATTCGATTGCCAGATATTGATACCGTCTGGGCTAAACGCCTGGCGCACCGCCCGTGAGACACGAACCAGAGCCACCATCAGCGCCGCGCCGGATTCGTCCTCCAGTTCGAAGATATCGACAATGTGACGTCTGGGCACCACAAGCGTGTGGCCGGGGTGGAACTGGGCCAGATCGATGAAAGCTATCGTCGCGTCATCCTCGTAGGCGACGCTCGCCTCTATTTCGCCGGCGACGATGCGGCAGAAGATGCAGTCCTCAATCACTCGGCGTCTCCTCCACACCTGCGTCATCCGCAGCGTACGGCGACCAGAGCAGCGCTTCGTCCGCGGCGTTGTCGCGCAGGTGCTGCGCGAGCAGCCGGACGAAGAGGCCGGGCGTGATAGAGCTTTCGCCGTCCCCGCCATGCTGTTGCAACTGCGGGATGGCGCTCGATACGTCATCGGCAATCCATTCGCCGGGGCTGCCCTCGAACGATTCCAGCAGGGCGGCGAAGGGGCGCAGGTCGATGCGCGGCGGCGGCCGATGGCTCGCCAGCTCCACCCACGTTTCGTAGCGGTAGCGCGCCCGGTAGCGCTGCTCCGGCAGCAGCAGGACAACGCGGGACATGTTGGTCTGCTCGTAGAGGGCGATGTTGTGTACTTCCTCCGACAACGTGAAGACCGCCAGGTCAACTTCCGCCATCTCCTTCACCGTCGCCGTCCCCTCAGCGAAGAGTGATCGCCCCGCCTCCACCCGCCGATACTCGTCGCGCCAGTACGATTCGAACTCGTTAACGTCGTCGAGTAACTGCGGCAGCAACGGCAGCATCTCCTGGTAGAGGTGCGCCGTGCGCTTGAGATCATCCTCTGTCTCGTCCAGACCCGTCTTCACAGGCGAGGAGTCGAGCGTCGCCAGCCCACGGAGCGCGCAGGCGATCTTCGCCGCCCCTTCGCCTGACCAGCGGTCAAAGCTGGCGCAGGCGGCGACCGCGGCGAGCAGCTCGGCGCGCTTCAGCGCGGCCTCCGGGTTGAGCACCGCCCAGAGCGACAGCAGGCCATCGATGTCGTAGCGGCCGCTGGAGACCGCCTCGGCAGCGCCGGCGTAAGCGGCGCGCTGGGGGGAGCGCAGGTAGTTGAGGACGATCTCGAGGCTGGTGTCGGCCTTCAACTCGGCGGGGGTGGCGTTTTCCGGCCGCTGGCTCAACTCCAGCACCGTCGCATCGTTGCCACCGCCTCCGACGACGATGTTGGGAACGCGCTCCAAATCCTTGCCGTATGGGATGTATCGCATACGCTACGTCTCGTCTTGCCCAGAAGGCGTCATCGCACTAGAGCGTACCAGACCTGCCCTCGCCACACTTCTCGACCCTCTCATTTCCCGTCGGCTACCGCACAGGAAATACTGGCAAAGCGAGCAATCGGTAAACGCGGAGAGCATCGTCCGGCGACAGTCCGCATACGTAGGCACGGTGATCTGGAATCGCCAGGTGCGCGGGCTCTGCACCGCGGAGGAGAAGCAGTCGCAGTTGGAGCTGCTCGCCACGTCCGGCTGACCGGGATGTGCTCTTCTCCAGGTATCACGGGCTGGAGGAAGTAGGCGGCACCCCGTTCGATTGGCTAGACATCGATTTTCAGCTACAGACGCTGCGCCAGTTCCTGCCTCAGGAGGTCGAACCGCTAACGGATGGGCAGGATACGCCGCTCTTTGCGACAGCTCGAACTCAGTGGCTCGGCGGGGGCAAGGAAGCGGCAGAAACACGTTCACACAGAAGAGCCAGTTTCTCCTGAACAGCAGGATCGTTAGGACACCCTCCATTTCCCTTATGTAGACGGATGCTACTCCTGTAGATACTTCGCTCAGGGGACACGTATGGTTTGGGGACGCAAACAGAAGCCGGAGCAGCCTGCCGAGGCTGCTACCTCTGCCGCCGTCGAGATCGAGGCGGCAGCGGACGCTGCCCTGCGCGACTCGCTTGGCCTGTACCACCTCTGGTACCTCGAGCGCCGGCTGCAGGAGGAGCTGGTGCGCGCGCCCCGCAACAATAGCTACTTCTCCCTGGCAACCTGGCGGCTGCGCATGCTGCCCGGGGAGACGCCATCGCCCGAACTGTTCGCCAGAGCGGCATCGCTGATCTCCAATAGGCTGCGCTCCTACGACGTCTACGCGCGCATTGGAGAGAACCGCCTCATCGCCATCCTCTACGACGCCGACTTCCAGACGGCATCGACAGTGGCGTTTCGGATCAAGGCCGACATGCAGGTGGGTATCGCATCGTCTGGCAGGTGGCAGGCCGGCGTGGCCACGTTCCCCGCGGACGGCGTCGATAGCGAGTCGCTCATCAACGCCGCTTCCCGCCGCCTGGCAGAAGACGCCCGCGCCGCCTGACGCAACCCGTACTCCGTTCTCAGGTCGCGGCCGACGCCTTGATTCCCTTCCTACTGCCGCCGTATCATGACTTGGGAAACAACGCACAAGCGCAGGGGCAATGAACAGCGTCACGGTACAGCCATCGCCGATCCACGGACGAGGTGTGTTCGCCGCCATCGATTATAAGGCGGGCGACCCGATCCTGCACGTCGACGACTCACGCGTTGTCAGCGAGGAACGTCCGTTGCCCGAGGGAGAGCCCGAGTACCACTGTGATTGGTACGCCGACGGCCGGCAAGTGCTGCTGGTCCCGCCGGCATGCTACGTCAACCACTGCTGCGACCCCAACTCGATCGTCCAGTACTTCGATGGCGTGAGATGGGATGTGGCGCGGCGCGATATTCGCGCAGGCGAGGAGATCACGCACGACTACTGCATCGACGGCTTTGGCGATACCGTCTGGCGGTGCCGCTGCGGCAGCGCTCGCTGTCGGAAGACCATCCATTCCGACTTCTTCCATCTGCCGCAGCGGCTCCAGATCGAGTACTTGCCGTACCTCAGCGAGCTGTACAAGCACGTCTATCGAGAGAACGTTGACCGGCTATTGGAGGAGGCGGGATCGCCAGCATGACGGCTACGTCGATCCCCGTCCACTTTCACGACGACATCAACGCGGCGATCCTCACCGTCTCCGAAGATGAGCTGCAGGGGTTCCAGCGCGACCCGTTCGGCGAGATCTCGCGCCGCTCCGGCGTCGAGCTGCCAGTCGTCGTCGAGCGCGTGCGCGAGATGTTGCGCGCCGGCACGATCCGTCGCGTCCGGCAGACGCTGCTCTCGACCAACCTCGCCCAGGGCGCGCTCATCGCCTGGCAGGTGCCGGCCGATAAGCTGCAGAGCGCCTTCGACTACATGTTCCAGCAGGATGCGTTCTCTGGCCACGTCGTCATCCGCACCACCGACGCCGCCACGCCCGGGTCGCGCTACAAGCTCTGGACGACGCTGAAGGTGCCACAGGGCTATTCTATCGATAAGCACGCCGCCTATCTCGCCGGCAACGTCGGCGCGGAGAGCTACCGCCTGATGCCGGCCAAGCGGCTATTCGCGCTCGGCGTCGGCCACATTCGCCGCCAAGGAATGGAGCCGGGGAGCCGGTCGGACGAGCTGGCCGAAGTGACGGACGTCGCCATCGCAACGCTCTCCGACCTGGAGTGGCGCGTGCTAACGGCGCTGAAGCGCGAGTTCGCGCCGGACGAGATCCGCGCTGACCTCTGGCCCGCGCGCGCCGAGGAGGCCGGCGTTCCGCTCGATACGTTCTACGAGATCGCCGCCTCGCTCGACGAGCGGCGGATCATCGGGCGCTTCTCCACGTTCCTGGAGCACGTGAAGCCCATCGCCGGCGGCAAGGCGGTCACGCGCTACAACGCCCTCTTCCACTGGGCGGTGCCGGCGGGCCGCGAGATCGAGGCAGGGCGACAGGTCGGCCGCCACCATATCCTGACGCACTGCTACTGGCGCGAGGGCGGGCCGGAGTTCCGCGATGTGAACGTGATGGCCGTTGCCCACGGCACGGAGAAGGCGCTGCTCTTGGAGCACAAGGCGGCTATCGACGCGCACCTGGAGCAGGCGGGCATTCCTGTCGCCTACACCAGCCTGTTCTGGGGCGGCCGCAGCGAGATCAAGCCGTCCGAAGTCTCGCCGATCGCCTACCGCGAGTGGTGCGAGTCAGCCGGGCTTGATCCAGAATCGATGCGCGGCTAGGCGGCCGGCGGACCTTTCGATCGGTTTGACACCGTTCGCCAGGCCCGGGAAACCAGGACAGGACATCGGCGAATCGCTCACCGAAAGCTCCACACTTCTAACTCGTAGATGACGGTGTTGATCAGTTCGCGGTCCATCTCGCGATAGCGCGCCCGGTATCGCGGCTCGAACTCCCCGAAGAACTCCCAGAACAGATCGTCGG
>JADFKB010000105.1 GCA_022565155.1 Chloroflexota bacterium
GCACGGCTACAGGCCCGCTGGGGCCACTTGGCTTGCTCAGGTCATCCTGTTCGGCCCGGGCCGCGCGCGGCTCCTTGCGCTTGCGTTCCAGGCGCTGCCAGACGCGCTCGAAGACAGTTAAGCGCTCGCTCTTCTCACCGGCTTCCGGGCCACCACGCACGGCTACAGGCCCGCTGGGGCTGCTTGGCTTGCTCAGGTCATCCTGTTCGGCCCGGGCCGCGCGCGGCTCCTTGCGCTTGCGTTCCAGGCGCTGCCAGACGCGCTCGAAGACAGTTAAGCGCTCGCTCTTCTCACCGGCTTCAGCATCCTCCGGGTCATCCGGCTCAGCTACAGGCCCAGCGCTAGCGGTGTTCTCCTCCTCCAGGCTGAAGCGCAGCTCCGTGATCGCGCGCGCCGCCTCGGCCAGCGCTGCCTCCAGCGCATCGAGCGAAGAGCGCCACGGCTCCCCGGCGTGTTCGCCTGAAGGTGTTCGTAGTGGCTGTCCAGCCATCGTTTGTCCGACGTTCCTTTCTGAGAGCAGGCGCACTGCTCCTGTGTCATAATCGGCAGATGCGCCGAATCCGGCCACGTCCAGGGCCGATCTGGTTCCGGTACACGCTAACGGCGCCGTCCGGTCTTCTCAGTCCGTCCGTTCCGTTTGCGTCCGGAACGGACGTACGGCCTTCTCAATAGTGGACGCTCCGTATGCAGGTTGGGTATTATCCCCACGCCGCTAGCAACAAGAGGAGGACGCGCATGGCATCGGTAGCGAACGAAATCTACGAGATTGGCGAGAGCCCGCCCATCGGCGAGGTGCCGCCGCAGATGTACGCGCAGACGATCCGCCGCGAACGCTTCGGGGAGCCGAGCAAGGCGTTTGCGAGCGAGAAGGTGGCAGTGCCTGAGATCGGGCCGAACGAGGTGCTGGTGCACGTGATGGCGGCGGGCATCAACTACAACAACGTCTGGGCGGCGCGGGGCGTGCCTGTCGATGTGATCGGCATCCACGCCCGTACCGGTGACGACACGGGCTTTCACATCGGCGGCAGCGACGCCTCCGGCATCGTCTACGCCGCTGGCAGCGACGTGACGAACGTGAAGGTCGGCGACCGCGTCGTCGTCCACTGCGGCATATGGGACGACGACGATCCGTTCATCGTCGCCGGCGGAGACCCGATCGTCGCCCCCAGCGCCAAGATCTGGGGCTACGAGACCAATTGGGGCAGCTTCGCCCAGTTCACGAAGGTACAGGCGCACCAGTGCCTGCCCAAGCCGCCTCACTTGACGTGGGAAGCGGCGGCCGCGTACATGCTGGTCGGCGCGACGGTGTATCGCATGCTGACGAACTGGACGCCGCACAACGTCCAGGATGGCGACGTCGTGCTGGTCTGGGGCGGCAGCGGCGGTCTCGGCTCGATCGCGATCCAGGTGACGCGCGCGCTGGGCGGGGTGCCGGTCGCCGTCACGTCGAGCGAGGAGAAGGGCGAGTACTGCAAGAAGCTGGGCGCGCAGGGCTACATCAACCGCAAGCAGTTCGACCACTGGGGGATGCCACCGCACTGGACGGACGACGAGGCGTACGGACGCTGGGTGCAGGGCGCGCGCGCGTTCGGCAAGGCGCTCTGGGACGTGCTGGGCGAGCGCAAGAACCCGCGCATCGTCTTCGAGCATCCGGGCGAGGACACGATCCCGACCTCGATCTTTGTCTGCGACAACGGCGGCATGGTCGTGATCTGCGCGGGCACGTCCGGCTACAACGCTGTCGTCGACCTGCGCTACCTCTGGATGCGCCAGAAGCGGCTGCAGGGCTCGCACTTCGCGAACGACGAGCAGGCGAAGGGCATCAACGATCTCATGATCGAGAAGAAGGTCGATCCGGCGCTCTCCCGCGTCTTCCAGTTCAACGAGGTCGGCCTCTGCCACCAACTGATGTACGAGGGCAAGCAGCCGGACGGCAACATGGCGGTGCTGGTGAGCGCGCCGCGGGAAGGGCTGACGGACCTGGAGTGAGCGATTCGGTGTTGGGCGTGAAGGTGGGCGATACCGCCGCCTTCGAGAAGACCGTCTCCGACGCCGACATCGCCGATTTCGCCCACGCCACCGGCGATAAGCAACAGATACATCTGAGCGACGTCCACGCGGCCAAGACTCGATTCAAGCGGCGTATCGCGCATGGGATGCTCAGCGCCGGCCTCATCTCGGCTGCGCTGGGCACGAAGCTCGCTCCGGACGCGACGGTGATCTACCTGAGCCAATCACTGCGCTTCCTCCGGCCCGTCTACCCCGGCGATACGATTACAGCGCAGCTAGAGGTGACGAAGATCGACACGGAACGCAGCTTCGTCACCTGCTCCACGGAGTGCGTCAACCAGGACGGGACATCCGTCCTGACGGGCGAAGCGACGGTGCTGCTGGAGGCGCTGAGCTGAGCGAGCGAACTCGGAGGGCCAGTCGAAGTCGTCTGCCAACTCGTAGGCGAGGGTCTCCAGACCCTCGCAATCCAGACGCCGGGCTTAGAAGCATTCCTACTTAGGCACGAAACAGATGAGTGTCCCGTCGCCCGTTGCGACCTTGCGCTGCTCAAACTCCTGAGCGTTGGTCGCCTCGCTAGCAGGGTCGTAGATGACGATGCTCCGCTGGCCGTTGCCGCCCAAGATCGCAGCACTCGGTCCGGACAACCAGACGTTGGCGGTGTGCTCCCGCTCGATGTCTGCGTCGATAGCGATGGCAGTCGGCGAGAGGTCATTCGACAGCACCGTGCCGTCTACGTCTACGCACCCAAAGGCGTAGTGCTCGGCGTTCTCCCGCCGCAACCTGTCGGTCAAGTGGTCGACGATGAAAATGTCGTCATTCAAGCCGTTTCCGCCGCCACAAGCGACGAGGAGCGCCATCAGCAACGCGATCGTAAGGATGGTCTTGTTCATGCGATTACCTTGCCGGCGGGATCAGGTCGTCCTCAGCTTCGGGCTGCGGCTCACATTCCACCCATTTCTGCTCTTCTTCTCTCCAGCACAACTTCACTTCGGCGGGGCTCCTTGACTCCCATTCCTCCAAGAGCGCGGCGTGGTGGCTTTCTACGAGTCGTACCCTCTCTTCCAAAGCGGCTTTATCCAAGCCCTCCGGAAAGCAGAAGATGAGACGAACGGTGCCAGCAACGTTGTCGACGGCAAGGGCCATGGCACCGTCTATATACCACCGCGCAGCATTACGAGTCTTGATTCGAGAATAGATATCAAGGACAAAGGACTTTGCCAAACTATAAGCATCTGTTGTACTCCGTCTAAGAAGCTCCCCAATGACGATAAGTACAGCGATTTCCGGCCCTCCCCACCCAGGACCACCGGCCGCTGGTCCACCCCACTGCACCTTGATGTTCACACTGGCTCCCGTCGTGACCGAGTATTCGCTGGCGAATTCCTCGATGTCGGTTAGCGGCAGCGCTCTATCCATAATTGTGATCTCTATTTGTGGGAAAGGCTCGTATGACGCCATTTTTCGCCTCCTCTTGTTGTAATCGATAGTTTATCATGGGCAAAGCCACCGTGATTTTGGCCCGCTGGCCTGAGGCGGCGCGTCGGGTGAATCGACTATACTGTTGCTACCATGACAACCAACGAGACGAGTAACGGCCGCTCCGGCGACATCCGGGCCGCGCAGGCGGACTGGGAAGAGAAGACGCTGCGCCCGGCGCTGGAGCGCCACGGCGAGCGCGACACCGAGTTCGAGACGAGCATCGGGCCGGTCGAGCGGCTCTACACGCCGCCCGACGGCGATAACGGCGACTACCAGCGCAATATCGGCTACCCGGGCGAGTATCCTTTCACCCGCGGCGTCCAGCCCACGATGTACCGCGGCCGCCTCTGGACGACGCGCCAGTACGCCGGCTTCGGCTCCGCCCAGGAATCGAACGAGCGGTTCAAGTTCCTCCTCTCGCAGGGCCAGAACGGCCTCTCCGTCGCGTTCGACCTGCCGACGCAGATCGGCTACGACTCGGACGACCCGGCGGCGGCGGCGGAGGTGGGCCAGGTCGGCGTCGCTATCGACTCGCTCCGGGACATGGAGACGATGTTCGAAGGCATCCCGCTGGACAAGGTGAGCACCTCGATGACGATCAACGCGCCCGCGCCGGTGCTCGTGGCGATGTACCTCGCCGTCGCCGAGAAGCAGGGCGTGCCGGCCGGCGAGGTGATGGGCACAGCCCAGAACGATGTGCTGAAGGAGTACGTCGCGCGTGGCACCTACATCTACCCGCCCCGGCCGTCGCTGCGGCTGGCGGCGGACCTGCTCGCCTTCTGCGTGCGCAACGCAACTAAGTTCAACCCGATCAGCGTCAGCGGCTACCACATCCGCGACGCCGGCTCGACCTCGGCGCAGGAGATCGCGTTCGCCTTCGCCAACGCAATCGAGTACATCGAAGCCTGCCGGACGCGCGGCTACAGTGTCGATGAGATAGCGCCGCGCATCTCCTGGATCTTCAACACGCACAACAACTTCTTCGAAGAGGTGGCGAAGTACCGCGCGCTCCGCCGCATGTGGGCGCGTCTGATGCGCGAGCGATTCGAGGCGAAAGACCCAAAGGCCTGGCTGCTCCGGACGCACGTCCAGACCGGCGGCGCGACGCTGACAGCGCAGCAGCCCGAGAACAACATCGTGCGGGCAGCGATGCAGGCGATGGCGTCGATACTGGGCGGCGTGCAGTCGCTGGCGCTCTCCTGCTACGACGAAGCGCTCGCCATCCCGACAGAGAATGCGCAGCGCATCGCCCTGCGCACGCAGCAGATCATCGCCCACGAGACCGGCGTCACCGATACGATCGACCCGTTCGCGGGCTCCTACTTCGTCGAACAGCTCACCGACGAGATCGAGCAGGCGGCGCAGGAGCTGCTGGACAAGGTCGAGGACATGGGTGGCGCGGTCAGCGCTATCGAATCGGGCTACATGCAGCAGGAGATCCAGGAGGCCGCCGTCCGCCAGCAGCAGGAGATCGAGGAAGGGAAGCGCGTCGTCGTCGGCGTCAACAAATTCCAGAACGATGAAGAGCAGCCCCAGACGATCTTCCGCGTCAACACCGAGGCCGGCCAGGCGCAGATCGAGCGGCTGCGGCGGCTGCGCGCCGAACGCGACGGCGGCGCTGTTCGCGCGGCGTTGGAACAGCTTCGCGACACGGCCAAGGGTGAAGAAAACCTGATGCCGGCGATCTTGGACGCCGTCAAGGCCTACGCCACGCTCGGCGAGATCTGCGGCGAGTTGCGCGAGGTCTTCGGCGAGTACCGGGCGCCGACGGCGGTCTAGCGCAGCCGGTGGCCGGTTCCTCCTCTTCCAACGGCGCTCCCCCACCTGACTCGTCCGTTCACATAGACGCGCTGCCGCTGCCGGGACAGGCAGCCAGGCCGGAGCTGCAGGCGCCCATGCGCGCGCCGATCGCCGGCCGCAGCGGCGTCGTTGCCAGCGCCCACCAGCTCGCGTCGCTGGCCGGCATCTCTACGCTGCGCGCCGGCGGCAACGCCATCGACGCGGCGATCGCGATGTCGGCGGTGATGGCCGTCGTCCAGCCCTACTCCAGCCACCTGGGCGGCGACGGCTTCGCGCTGATCCGCACCGCCGCGGGCGAGACGCTGGCCCTGAACGCGGGCGGCCGCGCGCCCGCCGCCGCGACGCCGGAGCGGTACCCCGACGGCATTCCGCTACGCGGCGGCCGGGCGGTCGCCGTGCCGGGCCTCGTCGACGCCTGGTGCGCGCTCAGTGGCCGGTTGGGTGCGAAATCGCTCGCCGAGACGCTGGCGCCCGCGATGACGCTTGCGCGCGAGGGCTTCGCGGTTCCAAGCGCCCTGGCGCGGCTGATCAGGGCGATGCAGGACGTGCTCGCCGCCGACACCGGCTGTCGCGAGGCGTTCCTACAAGATGGCCCGCCCGCGCCGGGTTCGCTGCTGCGCCAGCCCGACCTGGCGCAAACGCTGGAGTCGATCGCGGCGGACGGCCGGGACGGGTTCTACGGCGGCGAGACGGGCCGCCGTATCGCCGCCTGCGTGCGAGAAGGCGGCGGTTATCTAGACGAAGCGGACCTGGCGACAAACCAGGCCGTCTGGGGCGAGCCGCTAACGATCACGTACAACGGCTGGACGGTCTACGAACAGCCGTTGCCCTCGCAGGGCATCGTCACCCTCATGGCGCTCAGCACCATAGAAGGCTTCCATCACGGTGCGGAGCCTGTCGTATCGCCGGACGGCATCCACGAATCGGCGGAGGCGATGCGGCTGGCGCTGCTCGACCGGCAGACGCATCTGGGCGATCCAGATGCCGTGGAGGTGCCGGTCGAACGGCTACTCTCGAAGGCCTACGCCGCAGAGCAGCGAGGGCGGATCGGCCACCAGGCAGGCGCGCCCGTGGCGGCTCGCGACGGCGACACAACATCGTTCGCCGTGGCGGACGGTGAGGGGAACCTGGTCTCCTTCATCCAGAGCGTCTTCCAGCCCTGGGGCGCGGCGGTGCTGGCGCCCGGCACCGGCGTCCTGCTCAACGACCGCATGCGCGGCTTCTCGCTCGACCCCAACAGCCCGAACGTGCTGCGGCCGGGCGCGCGCACCGTCCATACGCTGAACACGTGGCTCCTGGAGCGCGCGGACGGCCTGATCTACGCCGGCGGCACGCCGGGCGCGGATTACCAGGTGCAGGTGAACGCGCAATTGGTCAGCGCGATCGTCGACCACAAGCTGAACGCCCAGAGCGCGATCGATGCGCCGAAGTGGGCGCTCACCGGCCCGGGCGACCTGGCGCTCGAATCGCGATTTCCCGACGATGCGTTCGCAGAGCTTGCCCAGCGCGGCCACAACATCGTCCGAGCGCTACCGTGGGAGTCGGTGCTCTGCCGTTGCCAGATCGTCGGCCGGGCGGCGAACGGAGGGCTGCTGGCGGCCTCGGACCCGAGGGCGGACGGAGCCGCGCTGGGCTGGTAACGACGGACGGCTAGGAACAATGCGCGGAGCGTGCTAGACTCAGGGCGTTCGCCTAGCCGGCGGACGTTGTTGTTGATACCTATTCGTAGGGGAGGGAGGCTAGGACATGGAGCGATTGGATGAGCAGGTGGCGATCGTCACCGGCGCTTCGCGCGGCATCGGCCGGGCGGTGGCAAAGGAGTTGGCGGAGCACGGCGCGGCGGTGGTCGTTAACTACTACCAGAGCCAGGAGGCGGCAGACAGCATGGTGGAGGAGCTGACCGGCAAAGGTTGCCGCGCGATCGCCGTGCGAGCTAACGTCGGCGATCCAGACGACGTCAAGGCGCTGGTGGAAACAACGATAAACGAGTTCGAGCGGATCGATATCCTCGTCAACAACGCCGGTGTCAACCGCGACCGGTCGCTGCGGCGGATGACAGCCGAGGAGTGGCAGGAGGTGATCAACACCGACCTGAACAGCGCGTTCTACTGCACATCGGCGGTCATCTCCCACATGATCGAGCGCAACTACGGGCGCATCATCAACATGTCGAGCATCATCGGACAGATGGGAAACGTGGGCCAATCGAACTACGCCGCGGCGAAGGCGGGGCTGATCGCCTTCACGAAGTCGGCGGCGCAAGAGCTGGCGCGCTACAACATCACCGTCAACGCGATGTGCCCCGGATTCATCGAAACGGACATGGTCGTCGCCCTCGCCGATGAGGTGAAGGAGGCGCTGATCAGTCGCATCCCGCTCGGTCGCTTCGGGCAACCGGAGGAGGTGGCCACGTTCATTCGCTACCTGGTAACCGAAGGCGACTGGATCACCGGACAGCAGTTCAACCCCAACGGCGGGATGTACATGTAGCGAGCGGCGATGGCCGCAGGGCACAGAGGAGGAAGGTGAGATGACAGAGCTGAAGATCCCCGGCGGGCCCCAAGAGCTGACACCTGAGTGGCTGACGGATGCCCTGCGCGCAACGGGAACGATCAAGAGCGCGAAGGTGACTTCGTTCGATATGCAGCCTGACATCGCAGCCGGTGTCGGCTTCATGGGGGTGCTCGCGCAGGTGAGCCCGCACTATGACCGACCTGAAGAGGGCGCTCCACAGTCGCTCATCGCCAAGTTCCCCGCTCCCGCTCCTGAGAACCGCCAGGTCGCGGAGGCGCTCCATTTCTACGAGAACGAGACCAATTTCTACGAGAAGATCGCCGACGAGGTTGAGCTCCGGACGCCGCGCAGCTACTACGGCGCTTTTGACTCACGGTCAGGCGACTTCGTGCTGTTGCTAGAGGATCTTGCGCCCGCGCGCGTTGGCGACCAGGTGGCCGGCTGCTCCAGCGAGCAGGCGGAGCTCGCTCTTCGCGAGCTGGCCAAGTTCCATGCCACCTGGTGGGAGAGTCCACGGCTGGCGGAGCTCGACTGGTTGCCCTTTACGAACGAGGCGTACCGGGCACAAGCCGCTCAGGACAACTATCAGCAGGCGTGGGGGCCGTTCGTAGAGAACTTCGGGAGCCAGGTGCCACCTTCCATTCTGGAGATCGGCGAGAAGTTTCAAACTAAGGTGATCGCTCTCATGAACCAACTGGCGGAGTCGCCGCGGACGATCATGCACGGCGACTACCGGCTCGATAACCTCTTCTTCTCCACGCCGGAAGGCGGCGACCCGCTCGCCGTCGTCGATTGGCAGATCATGAGCCGCGGCCGCGGCGCGTTCGACGTCGCCTACTTCATGACCGGGACGCTCCGTCCGGAGGAGCGGAAAGCGAAAGAGATGGACCTCCTGCGAATGTACCATGGCATTCTCACGGAGCGGGGTGTCCAGGGGTACGATTTCGATCAGTTCTTCCAGGACTACCGCGCCTCCATCCTGTTCTGCTGGCTCTACGTCGTGATCATC
>JADFKB010000106.1 GCA_022565155.1 Chloroflexota bacterium
GACCCCAAGACCGGCATCTCGCTCGGCTACTGCACCAACGGCTTCGTCGATTATATGACGATCGGCCGGCGCCTGACGGCGGTCTCCAGCCTCGCCGCCGGCTGCGCCCAATAGCGCTGGCTACGCAAGCATGGCCCGGCTTATCTGAGGCTTACAAGTTCTGGCTGACGCTGTCTGGCGCGTGGCGCGTAGCGCTGATCACGCCCCGCACCATCTCAAACTTGCTGAGGAGGCGGCTGAGTTGGTTGACGCCCTGCGTCTCCAGCGTTAGCGAGATCGCCGTCGTGCCGTCGTCGCGCTCCTGCGTGCGCACGGCGACCATGTTCACCTTCTCCTCGGCGATGATCGTGCTGATGTCGCGTAGGAGGGCGACCCTGTCCCAGGCCTCGATCTGGACGGCGACGGGGTAGAGATCGCCGGTGCGGCCCCACTCCACCTCCACCAGGCGCTGCTTCTCGTCTTCGTGCAGGACGTTGAAGCAGTCGCGCCGGTGCACCGTGACGCCGCGGCTGCGGGTGACGTAGCCGATGATGTCGTCGCCGGGGACGGGGCTGCAGCAGCGGCCGAGCTGGGTGAGCAGGTCGCCCGTGCCCAGCACCTGGATCTCCGGTGTCGCGTACGATGTCTTTGCAGGCCGCTTCGTGGGTGTCAGGGCGGCTGCTTCGGGGGCGAGGAACCGTTCCAGGCGCAGCGCAGTCTGGTGGAGGCTGAGCTCGCCGAAACCGAGCGCGGCGTAGATGTCGTCCAGCTTCTTGTAGCGGGACTGGCGTAGCAGCTCGTCCTTGCACTCGGCGAGTGTGACACCCAGGCGGCGCAGCTCCTTCTCCAGCAGTTCGCGGCCCTTTTCGATGTTCTCCGCCCGCTCCTGCTTGCGGAACCACTGGCGGATCTTCTGGCGGGCGTGGCTGGTCTTAACGTAGCCCAGGTTGCGGTTGAGCCAGTCGCGGGAGGGGCCGCGGGAGCTGCGCCCCTTCAATATCTCGACGACGTCACCGTTCTGCAAAGGCTGGTTCAACGCGACGAGCCGCCCGTTCACCTTCGAGCCGACGCAGTGGTGGCCGAGGTCGGTGTGGATGCGATAGGCGAAGTCGATCGCCGTCGCGCCTGCGGGCAGGTCCTTAATCTCGCCGTTAGGCGTGTAGACGAACACCTGGTCCTGGAAGACATCAGTCTTCAGCGCCTCGACGAAATCCTCGGCGTGAGCGATGTCGCGCTGCCACTCCAGCAGCCTGCGCAGCCAGGCGAGCCGCTCCTCGAAGCGCACGTCCTGGGCCGCGCCCTCCTTGTAACGCCAGTGGGCGGCGACGCCGTACTCCGCTAGCTCGTGCATCTCGTGTGTGCGGATCTGCACCTCCAGCGGCCGATGGTCGACGCACATCACCGTCGTGTGCAACGATTGGTAAACATCCTCGCGCGGGCTGGCGATGTAGTCGTCGAACTCGCCGGCGATGGGACGCCAGAGCCCGTGCACCGTGCCGAGGACGGCGTAGCAGTCGGCGACGGAGTTGACCAGCACGCGCAGGGCGAGCAGGTCGTGGATCTCGTTGAACGTCTTGCCCTGCGCCGCGTACATGCGCATCTTCTGGTAGACGCTGTAGATGTGCTTGGCTCGCCCCTGCACCACCGCTTCGATCTCCAGCTTCGCCAACTCCTCCTGCAGAATCTTCTCCACGCGCGCGACGTAGCGCTCGCGCGTCGTCCGCTTGGAGGCGATAAGCTGGGCGATCTCCTGGTACTTCTCTGGCTGGAGGTGCTGGAAGGCTAGATCCTCCAGCTCCCACTTGATCTGCCAGATGCCGAGCCGGCTGGCGAGCGGCGCGTAGATTTCCATTGTCTCCTGGGCGACGCGCAGCCGCTTGTCCGGCTCCACGTGCTCCAATGTGCGCATGTTATGCAGCCGGTCGGCCAGCTTGACGATGACGACGCGAACGTCCTCCGCCATGGCCAGGAACATCTTGCGCACGTTCTCCGCCTGCATCGACTTATCGATGGCGATGGTCTGGGGCTCCGACGATTGCTTGGTGATGTGCTCCAGCTTCGTCGCGCCGTCGACGAGGTGGGCGACCTCGGCGCCGAAGCGGCGCTTCAACTCCTGGTTCGGCACGCCGCAGTCCTCCTGGACATCGTGCAGGAGCGCGGCTGCGACGGTGACGGCGTCGAGCTGGAGGTCCGCAATAGTGAGCGCCGCGTCCAGCGGGTGGATCATGTACGGTTCGCCAGATCTGCGAAGCTGGCCGGCGTGGCTCGCCTCGGCGAAGCTGTACGCCTCCTCGATCAGGCCGATCTGGTCATCGGGGATGTAGCTGCGAGTTTTCGTGAGGAGCCGTTGCAGCCCGGTTGTTACGTCTGCTCGTGTTGTTACCATAGCGATGCATCTCTATTATAACTGCATGCGTCCGGCACGGTACGCATGCTCCTAGCGATAGAATGCGTCCGGCACGGTACGCATGCTTGTCGGAATAGAATGCGTCCGGAACGGTTTCCGTGCCGGTCGTTCGTAGATCGGCGTAGACTAGGGCTTGTCGCCTTCGCGGCGTGGCCGTCAAGGTCTCACAGGTATGGCCTACAGTAGCTTCGGCGCTGGCGAGCTGAGGGTGTACCGAGGGACGTTGGCTTGGCGGGGAAAGACGCCTTCGCTATGCTGCCCTCGATATGGCAGAGCAGGAAGGCAAGGGGGCATCTCGGTTCCAGACGCCGCGCGGCACGGCCGATGTGCTGCCGGAGGACGAGCCGTACTGGCGCTTCGTCCGTGAGACCGGCGAGCGTATCTGCCACCGCTTCGGCTACCGCCGCATCGAAACGCCGATGTTCGAGGCCGCCGGGCTGTTCCTGCGCGGCGTCGGCGCTGGCACGGACATCGTCGAGAAAGAGGTCTACATCTTCGAGGACCGCGGCGGCGATAAGCTGGCGCTGCGTCCGGAGGGCACTGCCAACGTCTGCCGCGCCTATCTGGAGCACGGCATGCAATCGCTGCCGCAGCCGGTACGCCTCTTCTACATCTCGCCGGTCTTTCGCTACGACCGCCCCCAGGCCGGGCGCTATCGGCAGCACACGCAGCTTGGCGTCGAGGCGATCGGAGACGGCGAAGCGCTGGTCGACGCGGAAGTGATCGATTTGCTCGCGAGCTTCTACGACGCGCTGGGCCTCGCTGGCATTACGCTCCAACTCAACAGCATCGGCGACAGCGCCTGCCGGCCAGCGTACGTCGAGTCGCTGCGTTCGTACTACAGCGAGCGGCTGGACCAGGTGTGCGCCGACTGTCGGGCCAGGTTCGAGAAGAACCCGCTGCGGATGCTGGATTGCAAGGAGGAGCGCTGCCAGCCGCTGATCGCCGAAGCGCCGGTGCTCAGCGATCGCCTCTGCGATCCCTGCGCGGAGCACTTCGCGGCGCTGCGCTCGCAGTTGGATGAGTTGGAGATTTCATACATAGTGGCCCCGCGGCTGGTGCGCGGCTTCGACTACTACACGCGCACCGTCTTCGAGTTTCAGCCGGCGGAAGAGGGATCGCAGTCGTCCATAGGCGCGGGCGGCCGCTACGACGGGCTGATCGAACTGCTCGGCGGCAGGCCGACGCCGGGCACCGGCTTCGGCTCCGGCGTCGAACGGATCATCCTCAATCTGAAGCGCCAGAACGTGCCAATGCCCGCGCTGCCGGCGGTGCGCGTCTACGTCGCCCACTTATCGGAAGCGGCGCAGCGGGCGTCGCTGCGGCTGGCGCGCAGGCTGCGAGAGGGCGATGTCGCTGCTGTTGTCGGCGGTGGCGGTCGCAGCCTGAAGGCGCAGCTTCGCCACGCAGATGCCCTCGGCGTCCGATACGCTGCGATCCTCGGCGACCAGGAGTTGGCGAAAGGCGAGGTGACGCTGCGCGACATGTTGAACGGCGAGCAGCGTTCGCTGCCGGAGAGCGATCTGCTGGCGGGCGTTCGCGACGGCTAGCCGCGGACGAAGACGCGGTCGCGCGGCGTCTCCAGCGCCAGCGTCCAGCCATCGGCGTCCAGCAGCGCCGCCGACAGCCGCTCGGTTAGCTCGATGACGACCGTGTCCGCGCCGGAATCCTCCAGCAGCGCTTGCCAGTCATCTCTTGCGTTGATGATCGTACGATATTCAACGAAGCGGTCTGGGCCATACATGTTACTGCGACCGTCGATGTAGACGTGGCCCTCTGGGTAGAGGCCGTAGATGAAATAGCCTCCCCACATGTGCGAGGTGAAGACATTCGCCTCCGGCCGCTCCTCCTGCACCCAAGCCAGCGCCTGGGCCGGGTAGTACGTCCGGCCGTCCGTATTCGCCTGGCGGTGCACCTGCGCGTTCGGTAGCTGCGGGATCGCGACGACGACGACGACGGCGAGGGCGGCGACGGCGACCAGTCCCCAGTTGATGAGCGAGCGCGGCGGCTCGCCCGGCTTCGGTGCGCGTGTCGCCAGGCCGCGCGCCGCCAGGCCGGCTGCGGGCAGGAAGGCCAGCGCGAAGATCGGCTGGAAGCGGGCGGTCTGCAACGCCAGCGCGGTAAAGACGATTGCCAGCAGCATGACGAAGCGGTCCTGAACGCCGCCGGCCAGCGTCAGGCCAATGAGCACCAGAATCCCCGCCAGCAGCGGCAGATGGATCGGCTGGCTGAAGTCGGGCGCCTCCAGCTCGGTGATGCCCTGTAACGCGACATCACCGCTCGTCAACGGCAGGTAGTCGACCAGCTCCAGGAGCGGGGTCACGCCGTTCGGGTTGAGCAGGCTCGCCCCGAAACAGGCGGCGACGAAGAGCGCCATGCCGCGCAGGTTGATCGACCGCTCGCTGGAGAAGTGCAACCAGACGTGGGAGAGAAGCCAGAGGCTAACAACGCCCAGGCCGAGGATGTAGCCGAGGTGGACGTTCGCCCAGAGCGCCAGAACAGGTACCAAGATCCAGGGTGGCTTATTTCTACCGACGAGCGTATTGAGAAACACGGCGAGCAGGAACCAGCTCAGCAGCTGCGGCCGCACCGTCCAGAACGGCGCGCTGATCAGCATCGCGAGAGCGATCAGGCCGAGCGCGACCGCCCGTGGCGTGCCCAGGCGCAGCAGCAGCCGTTGCATCAGCGCGAACGAAGCGAGCGTGACGGCGATGAAGAAGCCCAGCGTCGCCGCGTAGCCGAACCAGCTCACGCTTAGGTAGATCATCACTTCCGAAAGCCATTGGTGATTCAGCAGCGACGCGCCGGTCGCCGTGAACGAAAACGCGTCGTGGCGCGGGATCGAGAGCGTCTCGACGATCTGCTCGCCGGTGCGCAGGTGCCACCAGTAGTCCGGGTCGGTGAACGAGGCGAAGCCGAAGCCGAAGAAGAGCAGGTAGAGGACGCACGTCAGCAGCCCGACGCCGTCCAACGGCGGCAAACTGAGCGCGACGCTTCTGCTGCGCACCAACGCGATCGATACCATACGTCTCTCCAGTACAGTATCGGCGGCTAGTAGGAGGCGTGTGAGTCTGGCGTAGGTGCGATGGAGCGCTAGAAGCGCACCTGGAAGTCCGTGAAGCCTTCCAGCGCGTCCGACCAGTCAGCGTCGACGCCATCGACGCGGGCGTGGCTGGGCCCTCGGCGGAGCGCGGTCTCCAGTTCGCGCAGGCGCGCCTCTTCGCCCTCCGCGACGACCTCCACCGTCGCGCCGCCGTCGCCGTTACGCACCCAGCCGGTCAGGAGTAGCGCCTGCGCTTGCTCCGCCACGAAGTAACGGAAGCCGACCATCTGTACCTGCCCGCGGACGATGGCGTGTAGGTGTTTGTGCATCAAGGCCTTTGGCGATGAGTGGATGCTAGTGCCCGATAAACGTAGGTTGCATCCCTAGGCCGGCTGAGTACGCGAGGACGGAGATGATGGCGATGGCTATCACCGCCCAGATGAGCCCGCGCACTAGCCGTGCCGTCGGTCGGCCTAACTCCGCTCGCCGTTGATGGGATGTTCGAAATAGTTCCGCCCACTGCTCTATCACGACAGCACCTCGCTTACTACTTCCCGCACCAACGCCTCCGGCACGTCGCTGCGGACGACGGCGCGGCCAGCCTCTTCCAGAAGCACCCAGTTGACGACGCCGGCTGTCACCTTCTTATCCAGCGTGATCGCAGCGAGAACGCTCTCGACATCCAGCTTCGGGCCCTTCGTCGGCAGGCCGAAGCGCTCCAGCACCGCCCGCTGCCGGTCGACGAGCGCCTCTGGCGTCACGCCCATCCGCCGGCCGATCTCAGCGGCGGCGGTCATGCCGATGGCGTCGGCCGCGCCGTGGCCGATCTGATAGCCCGCCGCCGCCTCGATCGCGTGGCCTATGGTGTGGCCGTAGTTGAGGATCGCGCGGCGGCCGGTGTCGCGCTCGTCATCGGCGACGACGGCGGCCTTGATCGCGACGTTGCGCCGGACGATGTCGACCGCTAGCGCAGGTTCTACGCGGAGCAGGTCGTCGGCACGCGCTTCGAGGTCGTCCAGGAGCTTCGGGTCAAGAATCAGGGCGTGCTTGATCGCCTCCGCGCAGCCCTCGACGAGCAGCCGTTGTGGCAGCGTCTTCAGCGTCGAGACGTCGGCGGCGACGAGGCGCGGCTGGTAGAAGGCGCCGATCAGGTTCTTGCCCTCCTTGTGGTCGACGGCGACCTTGCCGCCAATCGACGCGTCGACCATCGCCAGCAGCGAGGTTGGCGCCTGGACGAGCGGCACGCCGCGCAGGTACGTGGCGGCGACGAAGCCAACCAGGTCGCCCACGACGCCGCCGCCCAGCGCGATCAGCGTGGTGCCGCGCTCCGCCCGCTGCGCGACCAGCCAGTCGTAGACGGTGGCGGCGGTTGCCAGCGTCTTGTTTGCCTCACCGGCGGGGATGGCAAATGCTGCGCTCTCGAAGCCGGCTGCGCGCAAGGAATGGAGGACGCGGTCGCCATGCCGCGGCAGCACCTCGCTGTCGCTGATCACGTATGCTGTGCCGTCCAGACCGGCCTCGCGCAGCAGCTCGCCCATGCGATCGAGCAAGCCCCATCCTACGTACGCCGGGTAGCGCCGCGACGGTGCCTCTACCCAGACCGGCCCGGCGTCCGGCGGCTGCTCGCGCTCCTCTGGCAGGAGCAGCCGTTCAGGATGGCTTGCGAACCAGGCGTTGTTCTCGCGTACAACCCCGACGACGGCATCTGCAACCTGTGATAGCGTCCGCGCTTCCGTGTCGACCGTCACGTCGGCGAGGGCGTAGTAGCGGTGGCGCTCGGCCAGCATCTGCGCCAGCTTCTCTCGCGGTTCGGCGCCGGCGAGCAGCGGCCGCTGTTTGCCGGTATGCCGCAGGCGTTGCTGCTGCACGAGCGTCTCAGGTTGAGCTTGTAAATAGACCACGAGTCCGCCGTCCGCCATCGTACGCCGGTTGTCGATGTCGAGAATCGCGCCGCCACCTGTGGCGACGACAACGTTGTCGAGCGCAGCCGCGCCTGTTATCTCCTTACGCTCCAGCGCTCGGAACCGCTCCTCGCCGTCGCCCGCGAAGATCTCTGCGATCGAGCGGCCTTCCGCCTCCTCGATCAGCGCATCGGTATCGACTGCCTGCCAGCCGAGCAAGGCCGCAACCAGCTTGGCGACGGTCGATTTGCCGCTGCCGGACAGGCCCGTGAGGAAGACGCGACTGAGTTGGGCGGTCGTCATCTGGAGACTCGCTCTCGTGTACGCTCGTTCGAGTTGATACACCCCTGAGCCTGACCGGATGCCGGCTCATCTCTCCGTCAATATACAGCAGCGGTGACTGGAGAGCGCAGGAAGGGAGGGAGGTGAGAATGGCTACCTTTTCACGACGACGGAACCTGCCGCTTTGTCGTGCCAGGTCTGCTTGTTCGCGTCCCATAGGACCCAGAGGTAGCCGATTAAGATCGCGAGGCCGCTTACGATGGCGACGAAGTACCGGACGACAGCCATGCCGACGCCGATGTTCTCGCCGGTCTCTCTGTTCTGAAGGCGCATGTCGAGGATACGCTTGCCCAAGGTGCCACCGTTTGCATTGAGCAGCACGGCGTAGCTGAAGCTAATGACGATGCTGATCAAGCTGCCCCCTAGCGACGGGACGATGGCGGAAGGGATGCCAGCGATGACCAACAAGATGACAAAATCGATTAGGTACCCGCCCAGCCGCCGGCCGAAGCTGGCGTACTCAACGCCGCTGGCGGCTCTGCCGCCGAAGGCGCTCCCGCATGCGGAACAGAATTGGGTAGTGGCCGGAGATGGCGTGCCGCAAGCTGGGCAGGTTAGGGTTGATGACGATGACGGAACTCCGCTCTCTCCAGCAGCGACATCTTGGCCGGGCGGAGTCACGGCACGGCCGAAGGTCGTTCGCTCAAGCGGCCCGCCGCACTTAGTGCAGATTCGGGCGTCGTCGCGATTTTCTGTCTGACAGCGGGGACAATCCTGCATTCGAAACCTCCTAAGCCGCCGAAGCTGCTGCCAATAGACTACGCTGGGAGGGAAGGACGGTCAAGGGCGGTGTTACGCCATGCGGCGCGGGACTCCATCATGCCTCTTCCTTGGCCAGGACGGTGTAGGCGTTCGGGTCCGGCAGCTCCATCCAGCGTTGCGGCTCGTCTAATGGGATGAAGCCGAACTGCGCGTAGAGCCCGTGCGCGTCGCGCGTGCCCAGCATCCAGCGCCGTAGCCGTTGCAGCTGCGGGTGCGCGAGCACGGCCTCCAGCAGCAGCTGCGAAAGGCCGCGCCCGCGGTGCGCCTCCTCTCCGTAGACGTCGGCGAGG
>JADFKB010000107.1 GCA_022565155.1 Chloroflexota bacterium
TCATATAATCGACGAAGCCGTTGGTGCAGTAGCCGAGCGAGATGCCGGACTCCGGGTCGCCCCAACCGATCTGGCCGCCAGCGCCACCATGCCCGAACGTGCGCGCCGAAGCGACGCGGCCCATGCCGCGCATATTAGCCTTGCCGTCGTCGCCGGCGACGGTCACGGACAGTGCCCGATTAACCGGGTTGTTGAAGAGATCGCGGTGGCGATCGTCGGTGCGCACCGTCGTCGCGAAGTCGATCGTCTCCTGCTTCATGATGCGCTTGCCGGATGCCGTCTCGCCGCCGTTGATCAGCGGTTGGTAGAACAGCGCCAGCTCCGCCGCGCTGGCGAAGCCACCCGCCCCCGGCGCGCCGGCGCGCCGGACGTGAGGCTGGTTGAAACGTAGCAGCGCCTCCGGCGTCACCTCGCCCCAGCCGCCCGGCGGCTCCACCGCCTCCGACTGGTAGCGGACCTCGGCGGCGCGGCTCGCCTGCTCGTCCGGCAGGCCGATGAACAGCTCATCGAGGCCCATCGGCTCGGTGAGCCTGTCGTGAATAAACGTCTTGTAGTCGACCCCGCTGCGACGCAAGATGATCTCGGAGAGCAGCCAGTGCGCGGACGTGGCGTGGTACTCGAAGCGGCTGCCGGGCTCCCAGGTAAGCCGCCAGTTGCCGAACGCTGCCAGCAGCTTGTCGCGATCTCCCCAATGTTCCGTCGGGAACGGCGCGCGAGGGAAGCCAGCCGTGTGCAGCAGCACCTGCTCCACCGTCACCGCGTCCTTGCCGTTGGTTCCGAACTCCGGCACGATCTCCGCCACGCGCTCGTCCAGGCGCAGCAGCTCATCCTCGAATAGCAGCCAGACCGCGGCGGCTACGATTGCCTTCGTACAGGAGTAGATGCAGTAGAGCGTCTCGCCGGTCGCAGGCCGCTCGACGCCGTCCTGTACCGCCGCGCCAAACGTACGCAGCCCGGCGATCTTACCCTGGCGCGCCACCGCGACCTGCGCGCTGGGCAGGACTCCGTCGTCGACGTCGCGCCGCACGCGGGCGAAGACCGCCTCCAGCCGTTCGCTATCGACGCCGACATCTTCCGGCTTAGCAGCTATGTGCCGTTCATCGATCATCGTACCCCTCCTCACCTGGCAGGCCGAACGCTATCACCAGAACGAGCGAGCTGTCAAGGGCAGAGCCCTCCGTCTGCCGGCGGTGGTACGGACGATTCACTTCCACTAGAATGCGGTGGAGTCACGATGACACTACCATCCGACAGCGCAACTGCGGACGGCGCGTCTGGCTCGCCGCGTCCTCGCTATCTCGCCGAGACGCCGGCGACCGGCGGGGCGGGGCCTCTCGATCCGTTCTTCCCGCCGACGGCGCAGACGCTGGGCGCCGCCGCCATGTCGGAGGAGGCGGCAGCGTTCGTCGCCGGCGTACTGAAGAAGCTGAGCCCGAGCGAAGAGCAGCGCGCGGGCGAGTTCTTCTACGCCTGGGCGCAGGCGAAGTACGGCAAGTTCTGGCGCTACGCCGACGGCCTGACGGCGCTCTGGGCCGCCGCGACGCTGCTCCAGCCCAGCAGCTACCTGGAGATCGGCGTCTGCCGGGGCCGGAGCGCGGCCGTGCTGGGCGCCGCCCGCCCGCAATGCGCGATCTACGGGTTCGATCTCTGGATCGAGAACTACGCGGGCAGCCCGAACCCCGGCCCCGGCTTCGTCCGGAAGGAGCTCACGGCCGCCGGCCATGAGGGCGATGTAGTGCTGGAGTCCGGTGACAGCCGGGTCATCCTGCCGGCATATCTGGATCAACACCCCGGCCTCTTCTTCGACGTGATTACGGTAGACGGCGACAAGTCGGTCGAGGGCGTCGCCGCCGACTACGCGAACGCGCTGCCGCGGCTGAAGCTGGGCGGCATCGTCATCACCGACGACCTGTCGCTGTTCCCGGAGCTGCGGCCGATCTGGGACGACGTGATCGAGCGCGACGACCGCTACGTAAGCTGGGAGTTTATCGACGCCGGGTTCGGTGTCGCCGCCGCGATCCGGGTGCGCCAGTGAAGGCTAGATAGTATCAGCGCTGGACTCCAGCAGCCGCTTCAGCGTTCGGAGGTCGCTGCTGACGTTGCGTTTGACAACACGCGCTAGTAACGGGGCCGCCAGCCTGTAGAAACCCGAACCCTCTCCCTGGACGCGGACGCGGGCGAGCGTACCGTCACCCGCGTCCTCGAATTCATAGCGGATCGTCATCTCGAACGGCACGTCGGTGCTCATCTCCAGCAGCTTGCCCGGTTCGTACCCGATCACCTCCGGCGTGTACTCCATCCGGCGGCCCATGAACTTCGCCACCCGCGCGACTCTCGTACCTTTGCCGAACGGCGGCTCAGTCACCATCTTCGCCTCGACGATGCCGCCGATCCAGACGGGATCGTTCTCCGGGTCCATCGCGAACCACGCGACATCTTCCCGCTTGCGGTCGATCGTCACCTCAGCCGTGATGTCGATAGCCATAGGTCCTCCTAGCTGCCGAAGCTCACGTCCATCCAGCGATGTTCGATGCCGGCGTCCAAGTAGACTTCGCCGCTGACGATATAACCTAGCGTTTCATAGAACGGGATTGCGTGCAACTGTGCGCCCAGCGCGACGCCGGCATAGCCACGCCGCTGCGCTTCGTTATGTAGAGCTAGCATCACCGCCCTGCCTAGCCCCTGCCCGCGATACTCACGCAGCACCGCCACCCTGCCGATGTGCGGGTGTTCGCCAGGCGGCGCGTGGACCATCATTCGCCCTGTTGCCGCAGCAACGCCCCGGCAGTAGGCGACGACGTGTACCACGCCCGTCGTCTCGGCGGGATCGCCGTCGTACTCGTCGATCTCCTCTTCCTCGCTGACACCCTGCTCCCCGATAAAGACGGCGCGGCGTATCGCCAGCGCGTCGTTCATCTGGGCCGCAGTGGTGACGATAGCGAGACGGAGGTCGGTCATAGGTAAGCCTGCGCGTGGATTCCGGGTACTGGCAGCATACCATCCTGAGCCCTGCCTGCCGGCAGGCAGGGCTGTCCGCCGGAGGCGGATTGTCGAAGGGTGGGGACACAAGCCGCAGCCGGTTACCCCTCGTCCCGCCACCTAACCTCATACAGCCGCACCGGCTCCTCGAATCCGCGAAGCTCGGTTCCGCCTCTGTCGGAGAACAGGAAGTCCTTCCCAGCCGCGAGCTGGCGGACGACGTCGGCGGCCAGGATCTGGGCGGGCTCCGCGTGGTCGCAGATGCGCGCGGCGAGGTTAATCGACGTGCCGAAGAGATCGCCGTCTTCAGCGATCGGCTCGCCTGCGTTGAGGCCGATGTAGACGGCGAGCGGTGAGTCGGGATGCTCCTCGCGATGCGCAGCGATGCCGCGTTGGATGGCGATGGCGCAGTTGAGCGCGGACGAAGCGGCGGAGAACGAGGCCATGATACCGTCGCCGGTGTGCTTGATCTCGTTGCCGCCGTTGGCAGAAAGAGCTGCCCGGACGATGTCGTTGTGGGCGCGGCGTATCTCTTGGGCTCCTGCGTCGCCGAGCCGTTCGGTCAGCGCCGTGGAGGACTCCATATCCGTGAAGAGGATGGTGTGGACGTCCGCGAGGCCGCCAGCGAGCTCGAAGGCAGCGTGTTCGAGCTCGGCGAGAACCTCTTCCGCGGAGCCTGGCCGTTCGGACTTGGGTTTGGCGAGCAGCCTCAGGATCAGTCGCTCAAGGCTAGGCGGGAGAGACGGGTTGTGCTCTACAGGTGACTCGGGCTTGGTGTTGACGTGCTGATACATGACAGCGTTGGGGCTGTCGCCCACGAACGGAGGACGGCCTGTCATCATCTCATACAGCAGCGCCCCGAAGGCGTACAGGTCGCTTCTGAGGTCCACATCGCCTCCGGAGGCCTGCTCCGGCGCCATGTATATGGCGGTTCCCGTTAGGCCGCCAGGCGCAGTCAGCCGCGTACGGCCGAGGGCGAGCGCAATCCCGAAGTCACCGAGCTTGGCGCTCCGTTCCTCCGTCAGCCAGATGTTCTCTGGCTTGAGGTCTCGATGGACGAGGTCTCGACGATGAGCGAAGGAGAGGGCGCGGCAGATGTCCATCGCCACCGTCAGCGCCCGCCCCAGCGGCAGCGGGCCAGCAGCCGAGACCAGCTCGTCACGCAGCTCGCCGCCCGGGACGTACTCGCAGACGATGAACGGCGCACCGTCCTCCTCTCCGTAGTCGTAGACCGTGACGATGTTCGGCTGCGTACCGAACTGCGCCATCGTCTGGGCCTCCCGCTTAATCCGGTCGATGTCGCTGGGGCCGAGAAGTGCGGCGTTGAGGATCGAGAGGGCGCATTGGCGGCCGAGCGTGGTGTCGTCGACGAGATAGACACTCTTCTGCGCGCCCTGGCCGAGGAGGCGTTGCACGACATAGCGGCCTGAGGCGAACGTCTTCTCCGCCGGCTTGCTCACGAGCGTCGCGCCGGCGGTCACGGCCCCCGCCCGGTCGGCTTCGCCCCGCTCACCGTCGGTGTCATCCTCCTCCGTGAGGAACTCAATCGTAGGCCGGAGGACGGAGTCGACGTCATCCACCCAGGGATAGTGGGCATCACCCTCCAGCGGGATGAAGCGTGCATTGGGCAGGTGGCGGGCCATGTACTGACCGAACACGAATGGCGCAGCTTGGTCTCCCCGCCGATGGACGATCAGAGTAGGAGTCATGATCTGCTTAAGCACCGACTGGTTGTCAAACCGAACCTTTTCCAAGTTCTCCAGCATGTCAAGGGTCGTCGAGTCTCTCAGCATACGTACCAGGCTCTGGAACGTCTCTGGGTCAGTTCCACTGGGGAAGTATTTGATGGCCTCGTTCCTGAAATACTGTTCCGGATTGGTCCGGCGGAGGAAAGCGACCGCTGCCCCCGCTTCGACCAGTTCTGGGGGGGCTCGTGGCCCATCGGCGGCGGTACCGTAGAGGATCATACGCCGTACCCGCTCGGGGTGACGCGCCGCGTATGCCAGCGTCGGGTTGCCACCCCAGGAGATACCGAACAGGTCGATCTGCGGCGCACCGATGGCCTCGATGACCGCCTCGATATCGAGCATGTCATCCTCAGGTGTGAAGTCTGTACGGTTGCGATCTGAGAGGCCGCATCCGTGTCGGTCATACAGAACGAGGGTGCGCCTCTCGGCGAGGCGGCTGCAGAACCGTTCGTGCGCCTCCGTGCATCCGTGATACCAGTCCAAATGCGTCGTCATGCCAGGGGGCAGGACCAAGACGGGCCCGTTGCCCATGGTGGCGTAGGCCGTTCTGGCCCCGTCTGGCCGCCGTGCGTACTGGATCTGCGGTTCCATGGCGAGACTATCCTAACAGCACGGCGCAAGTTCTGAACGGGATGGTAGATACGGGCGTCTCTTCTGCAGGATCAATCCTGCAGCTTGCTCGCTACCCTACCGCCCTTCGAACTTGGCCGGGCGCTTCTCGATGAACGACTTGACGCCCTCCTTGAAGTCCTCGGTGGCGAAGAGCGGCAGAAGCTGCAGGTAGACGTGGTGGACGTTCGCCTCGAACGTCTCCTCCAGGCCCAAGCGCATCATGCGCTTCGTCGCCTGGACGGCCAGCGGCGCGTTGGCGGCGATCTCCTCCGCCCACTCGCGCGCGACGGCCATCAGCTCGTCCGGCTCGACGACCGCGTTCACCAGGCCCCACTCCAGCGACTCCTCTGCGTTGAGCACCTTCCCCTTAAAGACCAGCTCTGACGCTTTCGCCCAGCCGATGAGACGGGGCAGCAGCCAGGTGCCGCCGCTCTCGGGCAGGATGCCTCGCTTGGCCGGGATCGCGGCGAGCTTGCCCTTGGTCGAGGCGATGCGCATATCGCAGCCCAGCGCGATATCGAGGCCGTAGCCGGCGGCCGCGCCGTTCAGCGCGCAGATCACCGGCTTATCGGTGCTGTGCAGCACCATCGGCGGGCTGCCGGCCAGGTCGAACCTTGCGGGCAGGCCGGCACCGTTGCCACCGCCGATGCCCCCTCCGGCCGTCAGGTCCTTCAGGTCGAGCCCGGCGCAGAAGCCTCTGCCGGCGCCGGTAAGGATGATCACGCGCACATCGCGGTCGGCGTCGGCGTCGCGAAACACCTGGCTAATCGAGCTGAGCATGGGGCCGCTGATGGCGTTCAAACGTTCGGGCCGGTTCAGCGTGATCGTGGCAACGTGGCCGGACACTTCGTAGAGCAGATCGGCGTACTGAGACATCGTTACTCCTCCTCCATATACTGTTATGGGGCGGGGAGAGTGTAACACGATGCCTCGATGCCCCGCTAGCGTGACGGCGCTGACGCCGCGTTGCCACCGCTGCGCACTGCCGCTAGTATAAGACGCGATTATGTGAGGAGGCGCCAGTGTCCATCCGAGGCCTAATCTTCGACTTTGGCGGCGTGATCAACAACATGCGCTGGGATGTTGCGCGCGAACTCGAGGAGCGGCACGGCCTGGAGCGCAATTCTATCCTGCGCAGCCTCTACGACAGCGATGACTGGCGGGAGGTCGAAACGGGCCGCGGCGACATCGAGCAGTGGCGGCGCGCTGCCCACGAGCGGCTGGAAACGGCCGCCGGTAAGGAGCTGCCGCCGCTCCACCGGCAGTGGCACGAGGCCTGGCACCCGATCCACGAAAACATCGAGCTGATCAAGACACTGCGACCGCCGTACAAGATCTCAATCCTCAGCAACGCTGACCTCAGCCTCGAGGATCGTATCCGTAACGGCATGGGTATTCACCACCTCTTCGACGACGTGATCTCGTCGGCTGTCGTCGGCATGGCGAAACCGGATCACCGTATCTACCGCCTGGCGGCCGAACGGCTGGAGTTGCCCGTCGAAGAGTGTCTCTTCACCGACGACGCCGAGCGCAACGTCGAAGCGGCGCGAGAGGTGGGCATGTCGGCGGTGCATTTTCGCGTCCACAAGGGCGACGACCTGGCGGCCCAGTTCGCGGCGCTCGGCGTGCGGCCGGAGCCGGCAGCGTAGAGCCTCGCACAAGTACGCCACCCTTCGACGTGCTTCGGCGTAAGCTCAGCCGAACGGGTCAGTATGGTAGACGGTCTGCAGCCTACATTTCTTTACACGAGGCAAAGAGAGTCGACTAATGCCATCCCTACGCTTCGTCCGCTACGGCCCGGCCGCAGAGCTCGCCTTACGCGACGCCATCATCGAAGCGAAAGACGGCGACGCGCTGGCGCCGGTTACGGTCGCCGTGCCGTCGAACTACGCTGGCCTCTCGCTTCGCCGCCGCCTCGGCGCTGACGAGCTGTCGCTCGCCAGTCTCACCGGCCGCGAAGGGCTGCTCAACGTCCGGCTCCTGGTGCTCGCGCGTGTCGCCGAGCTGCTGGGCGCGCCGGCGCTGGCCGCGCACGGCCGGCGGCCGCTCACCAACCCGGTGCGAGCGGAGGCGATCCGCGCTGCCCTCGCCGCCGACCCCGGCGTCTTCCACGGCGTCGCGGAACACCCGGCAACGGAGCGCAGCCTGGCCGTCACCCTGCGCGAGCTGCGGGCGGCGCCGGTGGACGCCCTCGACGAGATCGCCGGCCAGAACGACCGCGCAGCCTCGGTCGTCCGGCTCTTCCGCCATATGCGCGAATCGACTGCCGATTACTACGACGAGGAAGACCTAGCCGAGGCCGCTGCCGGGGCCGTAAGCGCCGGCTCCCCCGCCCTGCGCGATGTCGGTCACGTGATCCTCTACCTGCCTCGCCGTCTTTCACCGGGAGAACGCGGCCTAGTCGAAGCGCTGGCGGGGGAGGGCGGTCTGACCGCCCTCGTCGGCCTTACCGGCGACGCCGGGGCCGACGAGCCGGCGCGAAGGCTAATCGCACGACTCGAACGCGCTTGCGGCGCTCCCGAAGAGCCGCCTGAGATCGAACCGGCCGCCGCCACCCGCATCGTCGCCGTCACGGACGCCGAAGAGGAGGTGCGGTCGGCGCTTCGCATCGTCATGGAGCGGCTGGCCACCGGCACGCCATTGCATCGCATGGCGGTGCTCTACCCCACTGCACAGCCATACGCCCTCCTCGCCCACGAACAGTTCGGTTCGGTCCTCGCCCACAAACAGTCCGCTGCGGCCGGCGTGCCGCATAACGGCCCGGCGGTACAGACGCTGGCGCAGACGCTCTCCGGACGCACCCTGCTCGGGCTGCTCAACCTGCGCCAGGCGGAGTTTCGTCGCGACGCGGTGATGGATTGGCTGAGCGCCGCGCCGGTTCTGGAGCGGGCGGGCGGCAACCCGGCGCCGGCCCACCGCTGGGATACTATCTCGCGCTCCGCGGGCATCGTCGGCGGGCCGGAACAGTGGCGCGAGCGCCTGGCGCGGCACCGGCGAACGCTCGCTGCGAAACTCGACGCCGCCGAGCGGACGGAGGAAGCGGACGAATGGCGGGTGCGAAGGTTGAACGCCGACATAGAGCAGGTCGACCGG
>JADFKB010000108.1 GCA_022565155.1 Chloroflexota bacterium
CTGCCCGGGCGGAGCACCCGCAGCGGCGCGCCCTGCCTGGTGACGAGCGCGGAAGCGGGAAAGCGCTGCCCGGCCCAGAGACGGGAGAGCGTCGCTTCGGAGAGTGGTGGAGTGACGACGGTCACCGTTCGAGGGGCGAGGAACGCCGCCGCTGGTGGCTGACCGTCGCTGGCAGTGGAACGCGGGGGCACCACGCCGGCTTCATTGTCGCGCGGTCGGGGGTAGCGCGGCCGGGGCTCACAAACCGCAACTGCTGTCATCGGAATCCAACGCGGGCGAAATCCATGTGGGCGGCGGGCAAGGCATTAGCGCGCCGAGCCAACGGCAGCAACGCGGCCTTACTTGGGCGCCTCTTCACCCTCGACCCCCGACCCTTGACCTTCGCCCGCTGGCTGGCCGTAGTGGAACTCGGCCCGCTCGGCGACGAAGCTGAGCAGCCGCTCGGAGGCACCTCGCGGGGAGTACTGGCCGGTCTCCCACTCGCTGACGGTCTGCTGGCGCACGTTCAACTCCTCCGCCAGCTCGTCTTGCGTCATCTCCAGATGTTTGCGCAGCGAGCGGACGCCGCTGGCGTCCCAGGCCGGCCGGCGCTTTCGTCTAACCATGGTGACAAGAATACACGGTAGCGTGTAGGCTGTCAAGTAGGCCGTTGCGAAAGTCCCCGTCACCCTAGCTCGCTGGGGCGCGGACGCTACTCAGTCGTCGCACACGAAGCCGGGAATCGGAAATGAAACGTAGGCCGTGCACGCGTTGGCGGTCGATAAGTAGAGCACTAGGGGAACCAACAGGATTGCGAAGGTTACCACGACAGCAGCGTATGTAGGATAGATGGGTACCCGCGCCCAGATTGTCAAGGCCGCAGCTGCTCCGAAACTACCTAGCAGATGCACTATGACGGCCAAATAGAAGAATATTTGAAGTGTAACTAGTCTCAGCTGATCGTCGTAGACGACATGAACGTTCCTGAAGTACAGCCAATACACGAAAACTGCGAACGCGATGTATGCGGCGGTGCTGCCTAACACGACAGGCACTATACGCCACCGACTGGCCGCCAGTTGGACTCGCATGGCCGCATGATAACACGGTTAGGCGACGCGCTTCCTAATGCTCTCTGGGCCATTCGCTGCGTTGACTACCGCTTCTGCGTTCATCGCGAGAACACTCAGAGCTACGTGTAGCCAGACCTTCGGGAACCGACGCGTCCTGATCGCGTTCAGCAGGACGGGCCACTGACCGAGGAGGCGGCGCGGTTACGGCTGGTCGAGGCGCTTGTGGAGAAGGTACGCGAGACGGATGCTGGTGACACTGACAAAGTTCAGTGGTACCTGGATCAAATCAAAGAACTGGGCCGGAAGGAGGAGCGAAGAGAACGCTCTGAATAAGAAGAGAGAGCGGCAGTCGCGACTAACGGGCCACCGCTCTCTCCGGCCGTAGCGCGGGCCAGGTGACTGGTTCACAGGGGGAGGCTCAAATCCCCCTGGCCCACCACTACCATGACAGTATATCACGACTCATGCCCGCGGACCTTGTAGCGGTCCTCAGACCCTCGCCTAGGTGGTGGAGGCAGGTTCGCCGCCGGCGCTATCCAGCAGGCGCTGGGCGGCGGTGTAGGGGTCGAGCTCGCGGGCGGCGACGGCCTTGACGAGCTGGTCAAGCCGCGCGCGGCCAGACTCCGAATCGAGGAGGCCAGCTAGCAACTGCAGGCGCGCCTGGGCCAGCACCTGCCGGCGGGCGCGGTCGAGGGCGACTCGCTCCCGTTCGCCCGAGCTCTCGAGGCGCTGCCGGTGGGCATCGATCGCGTCCGCCAGCTCCGCGGTGCCCTCGTTGCGCGTGGCGACGGTACGGATCACCGGCACGTGCGTGTCGCGCGGGGTGATGGCGGTGAGCTGGGCGGCGAGCGCGTCGACGCCCGCCAGGTCCGCTTTGTTGATCACCAGCACGTCGGCGATCTCCATGATGCCGGCCTTCATCGCCTGGACGCCGTCACCGCCGCCCGGCGTCAACACGACGACGGTGGTGTCGGCGGCCGATGCGACCTCGACCTCATCCTGGCCGGCGCCGACCGTCTCGATCAGCACCACCTGCTTGCCGGCGGCGTCGAGCACGGCGGCGACGTCGCCGGTCGTCGCGGCCAGGCCGCCGAGCTCGCCGCGCGTCGCCATGCTACGGACGAAGACGTCGCGGTCGGCGGTCAGCTCCTGCATGCGGATGCGGTCGCCCAGCAGCGCGCCGTGGCTGAAGGGGCTACTGGGGTCGACCGCGACGACGCCGACAGACCGGCCGCGGCGGCGGTACTCTTTCGCTAACTGGCCCGTGAGTGTGCTCTTGCCGGTGCCGCTGCCGCCGGTGATGCCCGCTATCTGGGCGCGGCCCGTCTTGGGGTAGAGGAGGGAGAGCGCCTGGCGGCCAACCGGGTCGCCGTTCTCGACGAAGGTGAGGGCGCGGGCGAGGGCGCGGCGGTCGCCGCCGAGCAGACGGCTGACCAGCTCTTCAGCCTCAGCAGCCGTCGCGGTCACGGCTTCCCCGTCGCTTCTCCCCCCGAGGCGCGCTCCGCGGCCCACTGCCGCACATACTCGACGATGTCCCGGGTGCTGGCGCCGGGCCGGAAGATCTCGCGGAAGCCCAGCTCCTTCAGGGCGGGGATGTCTTCGTCCGGAATGATACCGCCGGCGAAGAAGAGCACCTCCTCTGGAACGACACCTCGCTCCTTGAGGGCAGCGACGACGCGCGGAAAGAGCTCGGCATGGGCGCCCGAGAGGATGCTCAGGCCGACGACGTCGACGTCCTCCTGCAGCGCGGCTTCGGCGATCATCTCCGGCGTCTGGCGGATGCCGGTGTAGATCACCTCCATGCCGGCGTCGCGGAGCGCGCGGGCGACGATTTTCGCGCCACGCTCGTGGCCGTCCAGCCCCGGCTTGGCGATGAGGACGCGCGTTGGCCGTTCGTTGGTCATGGTGAGTTAGATTATGTCGTGAATGCGGTGCGTGAGGCAAGGGGTAGGGCGGCACCGCACGCTCTAGGTGAGGGTCTTCACCTGCCCGCCGGCAGGCGGGGACCCTCGCAAGTCTCTGTCGGGGTCTAAAGACCCCGACCTACACGTACGGCGTCCGCCTACTCCTACGCCCGCTCGATCAGCTGGAGCGCCACGCCGTTGGTGGTAGCTACATCGAAGCGGGCGACCCTCGTGTCCGGCAGCAGGCCGGGCTCCGGGCCGGAGACGGTGACGCCGGCGTCGCGTAGCTCGCGGACGGCGGCGTCGAGGTCGTCGACTTCGAGCGAGAGGGAGAACATCCCCTCGCCGTTTTCGTCGATCGATGCGGCGACGCGATGATCCGCGCTCAGCGGCTGCACCAGCTCAAGAAACGCGCCGCCGCGGTTGTGCCCGGCCAGCGGCAGCGGCGTTAGCTCCAGGTCCGAGCCGTCCGGGTGCAGAGCGGGCTGAGCCCGCAGTCCAAAGACCTCACGCCAGGCCGCGGCGACTGCCGAGCTGTCGGCGGCGGAGAGGACGAGGTGATCGAGGCGGGTGACGTTCATGCCGGCGGCTCTTTCTGCGGCGAGTCTTTCTGCGGCGAGTCTTTCTGGATGAAGAGCGTCCGGACATCGTGCGAGAAGCCACGCTTGAGGTCGGCGACCTGGGTACCCGGGGCGTTGCCAGGGCGCGGGTCGCTGACATCGACGCCGGCCGCGCGCAGCCGCTCGACGGTGCGGGCGAGGTTATCGACACGGTAGGCGACGCCCCAGAGTGTGTCCCGCTCGCCCAGCTCGTCTGGCGCCCCCTTGGCTTCGCTCGGGGCAGGCGTCGCGCCGGCCAGCTCCAGGATCGACGCGCCCATGCGCAGGAAGTGGAGGGTGCGCCCGCCCGGCCGCTCGACGGTGGCACGCAGATCGAGGCCGAAGGCGTCGCGCCAGAGGCGGAGCGAGGCTTCGAGCTGGGACGAGGCGAGGACGGTGTGATCGAAGGCGGCAACGATAGACCCATCCTCCGCCAGAGGCGCGGCGACGGGCAAGGCCGACTCCGGCGAGTCGTGCTGGATGAAGAATACGTTGACGCCGCGGGTGGTTGAGGAGCCGATACGGGCATTGCGCCACTCGCGGCGGGCGCCTGTGGTCTCGTCGACGCCTGCTCCGGGGGCGGGATCGCGCGCGTCCAGCCCCTTCTCGCGCAGCGCGGCGACGGTGGCGTCGATGTCGGCGGTGGCGAACGCGAGCGCGTAGAGCCCCTCGCCTGCGCTATCGAGCCGCTCGCGCAGGCCGCGCGCCCAGCCGGAGCCGTCCGTTGCCTCCGCCAGCGGCGCAAGCAGCTCTAGATACCCGCCGTCGATGCGATAGAGCACGTTGGCGGTGCCGTAGCCGGGGTGGCTGCCGCGCCAGGAGGGCGTTCTGCCGAGCAGGCGCGTGTAGTTGTTGGCTGCGGCAGCGAGATCGCGGACGGCGATGACGAGGTGGTCGAGCGCGAGCGCCGTCATACGCCGGAGCCTTTCTCGACCAGCTCCACCAGCACGCCGTGCAGCGCGCTGGGGTGGAGGAAGGCTATGGTGCCCGTCAGCCCTTCGCGCGGCTCCTCGTCGATTAGCTCCACTCCCTGCAACTTCAATTCCGCCAGCGACGCGCGGATGTCGTCTACCTCCATGCAGACGTGGTGCAGCCCCTCCCCGCGCGTCTCCAGAAAGCGGGCGATGCCGGTCTCCCCCCCGATCGGCTCCAGCAACTCGAGGAAGCTGTTGCCCAGGTCGAGCAGCGCAGCCCGGACGCCCTGGTCTTCCATCACCGCCTCTTTCACCAGACGGAGGCCGAGCGCATCGCGATAGAAGCCGTACGCCTGCTCCACGCTACGGACGACGATGCCCGTGTGGTGGATACGATTAATCGCGGTCAAGACTGCGGACTCCATCTGTACTGCGCGGTCCGGCCATGCTCTCGAAAACCGAGCTTCCGGTAGACGCTCAGCCCGGCAGCCGAGGCGTGGAGGACGCCGGAGCGATAGCCCATCGTCCGGGCGTCGCGGAGCGACGCCAGCGTCATCGCCGCACCGATGCCCTGCCGGCGGGCAGCCGGAGCCGTACCGACGTGCCAGATGCTCGCCACGCCCGCGCCGAGAAAGAGCGTTGCCGACGCGACCGGCTCGCCTTTCAGCGAGCCAACGTAGTGGCGGAACAACGAGTCGTCATCGAACCCAAATGAGCGGTAGAGACCGAGAAACGGGCGGGCGGCGGCGGCGGCCATGCCAAAGCCGTTGATGTAGCAACGCAGCCACGTCTCGAGCCCGGCGGCGTCCGTTACGCGCTCGATCCTAAGGCCGGCGGGCGGAGCGGGATCGGGGAGTTCGGCCAGCTCCAGCGCCATGCCGGTCAAGACGCTGGGCACAAGCTGTAGGCCGCGCGATTGCAGCCGCGCCCCCAGGTCGCTGGGCTGTGAGGACGGCGTCACCGACCAGAGCATCGGCCGGTTCCGCTCCCTAAAGAACGCCAGCCGCTCGTCGACCGCGGCATCGGCGTCGTCCGCGCCGGCGTTGGTCAGCATCACCTGGTTGAACCAGGGGGCGGACGTGAAATCGGACGCGAACCAGGTCATCTCGTCCGATTCGTGGAACTCGCCGCCGGGCAGCAGGGGAACGCACGTTCGCCAGTATGCGACAGCATTCTCTTCGACGGCGGCAGCGAGCGCGGCCGGGGAGCAGTCGGTCAGGATCCGGCGTTCATCGAGACCAGCAACGCCGTTCACAGGCCTTCGCGCTGCCGCCATTCGTTGATCTGTCCGGCGTGCTCCCGGTAGTGCTCGTAGCCGTTGCCCTCCAGGATGCGGTTCGCCGTCTTCGGCTTGCCTTCGTCGTTCTCGCCGAAACGATCGTCGGGCAGCGCTTTGGCCGCACGCACGAAGTTCATGTGCGTCTGCTGCCAGATCGCAGTCACCGTGTTGGCGTTCATCGGCGCCATCTCCACAGCGAACTTGGCGTTCCAGGCGTCGGAGTCGGAGTAGTCGACGCCGTCTGGCACGGGCCGCTCGCCACGCGCCATGCGCTGCATCATGACGATCATCTCCCGTTCCCAGCCGAGGACGTGGGCGATGATCTCTTTCACCGACCTGCCGTCCAGCCAGGTTTGCGATAGCTGGGCGTTGTCCAGCTTGTTGATCGACTTCAGCAGGTTCTGATACTCGTCTTCCAGCGTCTTGAGCGCGGTTGCTTTGTCCGACATGCTTCCTCCTAACGGCAATTGCCACGAGCCAGCCGTGGTCTGATTAGGTGGCAGGGCGGTTTGCGAATCGCCCCTACGGTCGTCGCCGGCGTGGCTTCGCGGAGCGTTAGATCACCATCGAGCCCTGGTACTCGCCCCAGAGGCCGCGCAGCAGGTGGCAGATCTCGCCCAGCGTCACGTCGTGCTCGACGCAGTCGATCATGTAGGGAACCAGGTTGTCGGTGCCGCTCGCCGCCTCGCCTAGCATTTCGAGGCGATCGCGCGCCGCCTGCTCGTCGCGCTTGGAGCGCAGCTCCTCCAGCCGCGCACGTTGCTGCTCGCCGACGATAGGGTTGACGCGCATCAGGCTACCCATCGGCGTTTCGTCCTCCGCGTACGCGTTGACGCCGACGACGGTGCGCCGCTTCTCCTCGATCTCCCGCTGCATGCGGAAGGCGCTCTCCTGGATCTCGCGCTGCTGGAACCCCTGCTCGATCGCTACCAAGGCGCCGCCCATAGCATCGATGCGGTCGATGTACTCTTGCGCCTCGGCCTCCACCTGGTCGGTGAGCTGCTCGATGACGTAGGAGCCGGCGAGCGGGTCGATCGTGTCGCCGACGCCGGATTCGTAGGCGATGATCTGCTGCGTGCGCAGCGCCAACTCGACGGCCTCTTGCGTCGGCAACGCCAGCGCTTCATCTTTCGAGTTGGTGTGCAACGACTGTGTGCCGCCCAGCACCGCGGAGAGCGCCTGGAACGTCGTCCGGACGATGTTGTTGTCCGGCTGCTGGGCGGTGAGCGTGGCGCCGCCGGTCTGGGTGTGGAAGCGCAGCATCATCGAGCGGGGGTCCTTCGCCTTGAAGCGCTCCTTGGCGATGCGCGCCCAGAGGCGGCGGGCGGCGCGGAACTTAGCGATCTCCTCCAGGAAGAGGCTGTGGCAGGCGAAGAAGAATGCGAGGCGGGGCGCAAACTCGTCGAACTGGAGGCCGGCCGAGAGCCCTGCTTCGACGTAGGTGATGGCGTTCGCCATGGTGAAGCCGACCTCCTGCGCCGCTGTGCAGCCGGCCTCGCGCATGTGGTAGCCGCTGATGCTGATCGTGTTCCAGGACGGCAGCTGATCCTTGCAGTAGCTGAAGACATCGGTGACGAGCCGGATGGAGGGGCGGGGAGGGAAGATGTAGGTGCCGCGGGCGATGTACTCCTTCAGGATGTCGTGCTGGGTGGTGCCGCCGACCTTGGCCAGGTCAGCGCCCTGCTGCTTGGCCACCGCCACGTAGAGCGAGAGCAGGATCGATGCCGTGGCGTTGATCGTCATCGATGTCGTTACCTGCTCGAGCGGAATGCCGTCGAACAGCGTCTCCATGTCGCGCAGCGAGCAGATCGAGACGCCTACCTTGCCGACTTCGCTCTGCGCCAGCGGGTCGTCCGCATCGTAGCCGATCTGGGTCGGCAGGTCGAACGCTACCGACAGGCCGGTCTGGCCCTGCCCCAGCAGGTACTTGTAGCGCTTGTTCGACTCTTCCCCCGTGCCGAAGCCGGCGTACTGGCGCATCGTCCAGAGCCGGCCGCGATACATCGTCGGTTGGATGCCTCGCGTGTAGGGGTAACGGCCGGGGAAGCCGAGCTTTTCTACATAGTCGCTTCCGTCACCGTTCGCGGGCCGGTCTTCCGGCGTGTAGAGCGGTTCGATCGGCTTACCAGAGCTGGTCTGGAAGGCAACGTCGCGCTCCGGCGTCCGCTCGCGCGCCTGCCGGTAGGTACCCTCCTGCCACTCTCGCTTACTCTCGCTCATCGCAGTGCGCGGGCAGTGTATCGCGCGTTCGATCGAGGTGTCAACGCATCGATCCTTGCTCTAAGACGCGGACGCGCGTGCACTCCCCAACAGTTTTACGTTGGAGAGAAGAAGGCCTTGATAAACCGAACTCTGCCGCTAATCCTAATCGCCGGGCTACTGCTCCTGGCCGGCGCGATCGCGGCGGCGCGCGCGGACGAGACGTGCCTGGCGTTGCAGGCCCTGGCTGACGCGAACGGCATCGACATCGGCTGTCTGGACTAGCCTAGCGCTTCGGCAGCCAGCGGCGGGCGCGGTCCGGGTAGTCGCTGGTGACCGCGTCGACGCCGCAGGCCGCGACGCGGCGGATATCGATTCGCCGGTTCGCGGTCCGGGTG
>JADFKB010000109.1 GCA_022565155.1 Chloroflexota bacterium
TTTTAGTCTACGCTACAGGAGTGAGGCCGTCAAGTCTATCGCACCCTCGCACGGACCGGCCCACGCTAAACCGGACAGAATCCCGAGCCCAAAACCGAATCCGAACATCAGCACTCCCATCACGAACAAGATAAGCCATAGCTTCTCAATACTCATACCTCTCTCCTTCCTAAGCTACCGGCAGGGATGTCATATTGTCGGTGTTGACGGGCTGGCTGTTGTAGAGGAGCCCGCCTTTTGCTGTCAGCACGTACTTCATGTCGCCCCAGTTCGTCCCCCACTTGATCTCGACCGGGATCTCCCAACCGAGCACGGAGCCGTCGGCCAGCACCTGCTCTCGCGCGAGCGTCTGCCAGAGGTCCTTCAGCTTCCAGGCGGTGTCGAGCACGCCGGAGAGGTTCGGCGCAGGCACCTCGCCAAGGCAGGAGTCGTGGACGGCGACGACGATGCGGAACAGCTCCTGGAGGGCGGGGTGGTGCTCGGTCTTGATGTGAGCTAGACTTTGTAGCTCAGAGCCGCCGGACTGGATCGGGTAGTTGTCACCCTCACGAAACAGCTCTTCGAGGTCGAAGCGCGCGTTACATTCGATCATCGTAGCGACCTGCGGGAAGTGGCGGCGACGGCCGAACTTGTTGATGAGGGGGTCGCCCGCACGGATGGTCGATCGTATCTCCTCTCGGTACTCACGCAGGCCCGGCACCATCGTCAGATAGGCCGACAGCAGGGCCTGAGCAGTCGTCTTGTCACAGTGCAGGCGCTCCATGATGCCCTCGACGGTGAGGCCGTAGGAGATGCCAAAGGTGAAGACCTTAGCGTCGTCGCGGAGTGAGGGGTGCTCCTTCGACCACTCGTACTCGTCCAGCTCCAGGTCGATCGGCCAAATGGTCCGACCGACGACAGTGTGTATATCCCGCCCTGTGAGAAGAATCTCCAGCATCGTCTTGTCGCCGTGCTGCTCGTAGAGCGTGTACGCCATCACCCAGACTTCAAGCTGAGACCAGTCCACCTCCATGAGGACGTGATCGGGAGGGGCAACGAACGATTGGCGGAAGGCATTGAGGGTGGCAACGCCGTCGGAGAACTCGATCTCGACGTTCTTTGGGATGTTCTGCATGTTGGGATTGGCCGAACTCAACCTTCCGGTTTCTGCCACACCGACCTTGAACTCCGCGTGGACGCGCCCGTCTCTGCGGATATGCTCGAGGAATCCGTGAGCCTTTCCACCGGCTCCGGTCAGGTACTTCGAGCGCCAGTTGTAGACCTGCTTGATGTCGATGAGGAGGTCGATGATCGGGTGGTCCTGGTCGGCCTTGATGGCGAGCAGTGCGTCCTTGCCGACCTGGTCATGGATGGTGCAATCCCCCTCCTCGCAGGCCAAGCACTCTTTCGACTTATCGGTCTTTCGGCCGGACTTCGGCAGGCCAAGCTCGTCGAAGAGGATCTCCTGCACCTGCTGGGTGGCGTTGGGGTTGAACTCATGGCCGACGATCTCGAACGTCTGCTTTTTCAGTTCATCGTGACGCTCCTCGTAGTGGGTGGCGAGGCGGGTGAACCACTGCATGTCAACCAGCACGCCCCGGCGGCTCATGTTCTGGCAGGCGCGCACCATCGGGATCGAGATGTTCTCATAGATCCAGGGGCTGTCTCCATCGGCGTCAAGGTCTGCGCGGAGCTTAGGGAGGAGACGGGGGAGGGCGTCGGCGTCAGCGGCGGCGTAGTGCCAGAGAGTCTCGTTCTCGACCTCGTCCATGTGCGCCTTATTCTTCGACTGCTGCTTCAGTTCGGCCTCGTACTCCGGCATGTCGGTATGGATCGCCAGTAGGCGGGGCAGCTCGTTGGGCTTCGCCTCCTTCGGCAGGTACTCCCTGACGAGGCGGTTGGCGAGCATCGTATCCTCTCTGAAGTTCCTGACGTGCCAGCCGTACGTCGTCACCAGCTCGCTGAACATGGGGTCGGACTCCCGCTCTAGGAAGCGGATGTCGAAGCCTGCGTTCTGTAGTGCCTTCGGAACGGGCGACGCTAGGATCTCGCCGATGATCTCCATTGCAACGTCGTGATCTTTGTCGGACCAAAACATGGTGCGCCCCTGCTGGAGGATGGGGACGACGTAGCCCTCACCCGGCCGGACGGAGAACGAGATGCACAGCAACTCTTCGTTCTTCCAGTCCGTACCCGTCGTCTCGGTGTCGAGGTGGATGATGGGCGAGGCCAGCAGGTAGTCCCGCAATAGCTTGAGCTGCCTGATGGTCTTGATGGTGGTGTATTCGCCCATCGTACCGATGGTCTGTGTCCCCTCGACGATGCGCTTGGCCTTGTCGAAGTGCTCGAGGATGAGGGGGACGGCGTGCCACTGGCCGCGCAGGACGTAGGCGGGATGGTACGTCGTGATCATCGGCTTGCCGAGCGTCTCGTGGACGAGCGTCGTCCCCATCACGGCGTCGAGGGAGACGTTGCCGACGAGGCTCTTGAGGGCGACGGCACCGAGGATGACGATGACGTCGGGGTTGACGGCCGCTAGCTCTTCGAGGAGGTACTCGTTGCAGGCTGCGTACTCCTCCTTCTTAGGGGGTCTATTGCCAGGTGTGAGGCAGCGAGACGCATTGGTCAAGAAGATGTCGTCGACGTCGATGTTCACTGAACGGACGAGAGTAGCAAGTACGTGACCAGACCGACCGATGAAAGGCCGTCCTTGCTCATCTTCGATCTGACCGGGATTTTGCCCAACAAAGACGTAGGAGGCATCGGAGTTTCCCCAGCCATTTACCACTGTGGTACGACACTTCACGAGAGCAGGGCAACGATCACAGGTAGGGGGCGCACCAGTGGGCATAATTACCTCCACGTAAGTATTGAGCAGCGTTCTCGAACCAGCGAGGACGATCTTCAAGCTTACCCAGCACTAGATTGCAGTTGTGGCATAGCAGACCGCGAATGGTGCCTGAAGCGTGATCATGGTCGACCACGAGGCGACTTCCATTCTGGCATAGCCTCCCACAGATCGCACACTCATTGTTTTGGGACGCTAGAATGGCATCGTACTCCTCCAGACTAAGCCCGTGACGAGACTTCAGTTTGTACATCCGGCCCTTGTCACGCGCCCAATCGGGGTGACGACGTAGCCAGTCATCGTGTGCTTGTTTCACACGATCCGGGTACTTCCGGCGATGGGCTGCACTGCTCTCGCGTTGTCGGTTAGGATGGCGGGATCGATAGCGTCGCTGACCTACTAGTTGTGAGCACTCATGGCACGATTTCTCGTGAGGAACAGTGGTAGTATCGTGACCAGCGGCACAGAAACGACGGATTGCCCGTGGACTCATGCTACCTTCCTTCGACGAAGGCGAAGCGGGCGTTCTCGTTCCCCCAGCCACGGACGATGGTGTTCCGGCACTTCACTAGCGCTGGGCAGCGCTCGCACTCGTGGTCGGGGATCTGGATCATTCTAGCTCTCCCAGAATTAGCTTGCGCTCCCAACACTGATCGATGTGATGTCCACGACAGAGACTACAGGCGAGCGTGTGGCAGGCGACTCCGTAGGCTTTTTTCGCGTCGTCGTACCCTTTGCCAGAGAGAACGGCTTCGTCCAGTTCCTGCTCTGCTTTCTCCAGATCGTTCACGCGGTAGCTACCTTCGCTAGGACGTGGCTGACGACCGCTGTGATCTCCTGGTCGGTGGCGCTGTGGACGGAGAGTTCGGCGCGGACGAACGCCTCTACATCGGCTTTGTACTCGGTTCCACCTTTACCACCCTTCTTCACGAGACCGATGGTCAAGAGTTCCTTGAGGATGTCACGCCAAGCCTGTGCCTGCGAACCGCCAGCTCCAGCGCCGACAGCTTTAGCGACTGCCCCGTTAGACCAGAAGATGGGGTTCGAGAGGAGCACTTCCATCGCCCGTCGTGGCTTGTCGCCAAGCGCTGTAATCTTCTCGTAGGCCCGTTCGACGGCCTGGTTGAGGAACTTCTTGCGGAGTGCTTCGGGCGGCGTCACCTGTATAGCTTGGCCGTTGGCGGGGAGGCGCGCGAGGATCTTCTGTACGAGGACGTCCTCGTCGATGGCCGGAGCAATCTGCTCGATGTGCGCGTTGCCTTCTCCGTCTCCTGTGACCTGGTAGAGAGGGGCGGGCGTGAGGAGCTGGCGGATCTGTTGGAAGGCAGCGGCGTCTTCTCTGTACCGCTCTAGCTCTTTGGTCTGCTCGGCGACAGCAGCCTCGGCCTCGTCGTACTTGCCTGCAAGGCGCGTGGCCTCGGCGTGGAGATCATCGAACGCCTGCTGGTGGTCGCATACTGCCGGTTGCTGCTGGTCCTTCTGCTTCGTAGGTACATCCTTCTGCTCTTCGGGTGGCGGAGCCAACCGCTTGCGGAGGGCCGAGACATCGGGGCGGGCCTGGACAAGTTTGGTACCCACCGGGCCTTGCACGGTAGCTCCGCCGTGGTAGGTCTTGCGCTCCCTGATGTTGATGATCTCAAAACACTTGAGCTTCTCCGGCGACCAGATGTAGGCCACACCGTCGGGTAGCCGAGCGATCTCTTTCTTGAACAGCTCAAGTGTTGGTAGGTCATCCTCTTCCAGCACACCCTCGAACATATCGAGCATGGCCTTCCGGTCCTGCGGTCCCACGGTACGGAGGGCGATGAGCGTATCGAGCTGGGTCAGGACATCCTTAGCGATGGTCGCCGCCCGCTGGCTAATGACGGTGACACCGAGTCCACGGTTGCGTCCCATGCGGATCAACCGTTCGACGGCCTCGTAGACCTCCTGCATCTCTGGTCGCCTGGTCTGGGGGATGAACTCGGTGGCCTCCTCGATGAAGACGTGGCGAGGGTTGGTGTTGCGATTGCGCCGGTATAGCTCACGGCAGAAGTCGCGCGTGAACTGACGCCAGGCCGTCTTCGATAGCTCTGAGAGGTCGATGATGCAGGAGATGTTCTCCTCAACCACGGCCTCAGCGACCTGGGCACCCATCGTGCGCTCGATCGGGATGTCTCCATGCTCTCCGCCGATGACGACGATGGGGTAGGCGCTGCGCCTGCCGTTGGCCTTCGAGCGGATGCCGTAGTGGACGCCGACGGGGTCGAGGACGATGAACGGGAGGCCGTGCTCGGCGAACTCCTCCTCGATGACACCTGCGGTATAGGTCTTGCCTGCTCCCTTCTTGGCAAGGATGGCGATGGTATGTGTGAGCACGTCATCTGGTAGCTCGAACGGCGTGCCGTCTACTAGCGTCCCAATGCTAAGACCCATATCTCCTCCTCCCATACTCAGCGATGAGCAGCGCGTCGGCGCGGCCGTGGTGCTTGACGAGGTGTAGATCGGCGTCGGGGAACAGCTCCTGCGCCCGGACGCGCGAGGCGTCCTTCTCCTTCGACATCCCCGCCATCATCTCCTTCTTCCAGGCGTTCGGAGTGACGTGCTCGATGGAGTAGCCCAGCCCGTGGATCAAGCCGATCCAGATCCCGTAGCCCATACCAAAGTTGAAGCTGGAAGACACCCCCTGTTTCGGCATGGAATGAACGCGCTCAATGAAGACGGAACACGCCTGTCCGGCTATGGCGTCAAGGAGAAGACGACGCATCTCGCGTGGCAGAAAGACGGTGCGCTTCCCGTCCTTAGCAGTAGGCGTGTCCCATACCTCACTGCCGGGGCCTGAGCCAACGACGTCAACGTGACCGATGCGAGCAACTGCCCCTGTGAGGCCGGGGTCGATGCCAATGATGATCATGCTTGATCCCCTCCGCTAAGAAAGGTGCAGTCCTTTACACTTACATCCGTCCCCGGTTTCAGAAGGAGGGCGGGTGTGTGAGCATCCGACGACTCAATGCGGTTGCCGATGATGTTGACTGTGGGGAAGACGGGGACACCTCTCCCACGAAGGCACCGCCAGGCCCACTGGAGCCGTGTACGCCAGGCGCGCGGACTCGCCTCCAGGGCAGGCGCGTTGATGGTGACGGACGGTAGGTCCCCGTCCTTCAGGGTGATCGAGTAAGGCTGTTTCATGCTTGCGTCTCCTCTCTCCGGTGGATGACCTTCACCGTTCCGTCCGGCCGGACTTCGTGAACGATGTCGGCGGCGTCCTCAAGCTCTCGTTCATGGCTGACGATAATAAACTGGATGCCCAGGCGCTCGCTCATCTCCCGCAGGAGCTGGCCGATGGCGGGGAGGTGGCGGCTCTCAACCATGCGGAACGGCTCGTCGAGGATCAGCACGCGCCGGAGCGGCGGGTCGACCGACACCAGCAACAGGATGTGGAGCAGCACGTTGAGCACGGCGACGATGGAGCCGCCCGTACCGTCGAGGATGTTGCCGATCTCCACGCCCTTGTGCGTCAGCTTCAGCTCCATCGAGGCGGTGTCACGGACGATACGGTCCTCGACCGTCACCTTGATCTCTTCGCCGAAGACGCCGGTCAACCCGTGGGAGACGACGGTGGCGAGGGACGTCTGGAAGTTGGTACGCCACGCCTGCTCCAGCTCCTGGAGCACGGTGACGCCGTAGGCTAGGAGCTTCTCGCTCTGAGCGGCGGCGTCGCCGCGCTCATGGGAGACGGCGAGCTGATCGGCGAGGAGATTCCGCTGCCCCTCGCCTTCAGTTACCGTCCGATCGATCGCTGCGATCTTCTGAACGATCTGCGTCAATGCCTCCGAGGACGGTCTCGATGTCGGTGAGAGTACCAAGTAGCTGCTCCTTCCTCGCCTCGATTTGGGGGGCGATGGGACTCGTGACGTCGAAGTCCATCCCCTCTAGCTCACCGTGGAGCCTCTTCCGTTCGTCCTCGGCGCGCTCGAACTCGCGCTCCACCTTGAGGACGGTATCGTTGGCTGTCTGGTAGCGTTGTTTCAGTTCGTCTAGGTCTGTTGTGCTCATACTTGGGCCTCCTCGAGATAGTGGCGGACGATGGTGCGTAGCTCGTCCCGCTCGATGTCCGGGAACTCCGGCATGGATTGGAGCAGCGTGTCGAGGTCGATGGTCTCCGCCTGTAGCCCCTGCGCCACCGACTCGGCGAACTCGATGATGCTGTCGGGCACCTCCTGGCCCGCGACGACGACCTGCTCGTGAAAGATCTCTTCGGCCGGAGGGACGTCGAGGACGATGCTCCGGCTGGAGAACTCAAGAGGAATATCTTGCTTCACCGAAAGGATTGTCACCTGGATCTCGCGCGTCATGTTGGCGTCGGTCCTGCTGGTACGTGCTAGCGCACCGCAGTTGATGAACCCACACATCCACGTACTCTGCCTGATGACGTGCGTACCGAGATCCTCGTGGATGTGACCGGAGCAGAAGGCAGTGATTCCCCGAAGGTCGATCTGATCGATGGTGATATGAGGATACGGGCGCGTCTGACCGGGCGCGATAATAGAACCGTGGGCAAACATGATCGTTGGTAGACTCTCCGATTGCTTTCGCTCTTCTTCAGTTAGCGCGTAGTACGTCGGGTCGCAATCTCGCCTCCGATCGTAAGGGCGGAAGACCGTCTGGATTAGCGGGGTAATGTGTGCGCTGCTCTGCCTAATCACGTCGACGGTTGGGGAGGTGACGAGTCCGATCGGTTGCTTCCTAATCTCCACCAGCCCACCGGGGATGTCGTGGTTGCCGGGCACGATCCAGACCGGGCATCTGTACGACGATAGGATGGTGCGAACTGCGTAGATCGTCCCCAACGACGTGTGCTTGGGATTCTTGTAGTGGAACAGATCGCCTGTGCAGACAACCTGTGTAACGTCCTCGTCCTTCACGATCTGACCGATCGTGATGAGCTTGTTCAGGATCGCCTGGAGGTAGTCATCCTTACGGCCTAGCGGTGGGCGATCGGCGATATGCGGATCGTTGAACACTAAGATCCGCTGTTCGACAGTTTTGATGTCACTTCCATGGGCAGTCGTCGCAGACGCCCCGTTTCCTGCACTCATCTTCGTACTCCTTCTGCGCTGCTGCGCGCGCTTCCTGAGCTTGTTGCAGCGTTTCACTGGACGCCTCGATGGACGCCTCGACACGGTCGAGCATACTGAGCGTCGTCTTGGCCACGCGGAGCAGGGTCAGCCCGTCGTCGACGGCCTCTAGGTTAGGCAGCAGCTCCGCGAACGACCGCACCTTGTCGAGCTGTTCGAGCCTGGCCTGGTTGAACACACCGAGGGCGAGTTGTTTCAGCCCGAGGTCAACATCCTCCAGCTCAGGTAGCAGGTGAGCGTACGACTTCACTCCCTCGAGAAAAGTGAGACGCACTTGTATCGGCTCTGCCTGCTCGATCTGGATGATCGCCCGCTGGGCTGTCTCCACCGGCTCCTTCAGGCCGGTGACCTTCTGTCGTAGCTCCGGCACC
>JADFKB010000110.1 GCA_022565155.1 Chloroflexota bacterium
GAGGGTGGAGGGTCAGGGGTCGAGGGCGAGACGATGGCCGGCGGCTGTTCGATCGTCGATACCGGCCACCAACGCGACCTGGACCTGGCGATTGAAGCGCCGCCGACGGACGTGGAAGCGGTCTGCTCCGCCCAGCAGTGGGGCGACATCTACGACCGGCTGGCAGAGTTGGTACGGGAGCATCGGACGACGATCATTTTTGTCAATACGCGCAGGCTGGCGGAGCGGGCGGCGCACAACCTCTCGGAGCGGCTGGGCGAGGAGCATGTGGCGTCGCACCACGGCAGCCTCTCGAAGGAGCGGCGTTTAGGTCTGGAGGAGAGGCTGAAGGCGGGCGATCTACAGGCGCTGGTGGCGACGGCGTCGCTGGAGCTGGGGATCGACATCGGCGCGATCGATTTGGTCTGCCAGTTGGAGTCGCCGCGCAGCGTGACGACGTTCCTGCAGCGTGTCGGGCGCTCCGGCCACGCGCTGGCGAAGACGCCGAAGGGGCGGCTCTTCCCGACGACGCGCGACGAGCTGGTGGAGTGCGCGGCGCTGGTGCGGGCCGTACGCGCAGGGCGGCTGGATACGTTCACGCCGCCGGTGGCGCCGCTCGATATATTAGCGCAGCAGATCGTGGCGGAGTGCGCCTGCGAGCCGTGGGGCGAGGACGAGCTGTACGAGCTGGTGCGGCGGGCGGCGCCGTACGCGGCGCTGGAGCGGCGCGCGTTCGATGAGGTCGTCGAGATGATGAGCGAGGGGATCACGCTGGGAACGGGGCGGGCGGCGTCGTATCTGCACCGGGACCGGATCAACCGCGTGCTGCGCGGGAAACGGGCGGCGCGGATGACGGCGATCGAAGGCGGCGGGGCGATTCCCGACGTCGCGGACTATCGCGTGCTGGCGGAGCCGGACGGGACGTTCATCGGCACGCTGGACGAGGACTTTTCGATAGAGAGCATGGCGGGCGACATCTTCATGCTGGGGACGACATCGTGGCGCATTCTGCGCATCGAGCCGGGGGTGGTGCGGGTGCAGGACGCGCACGGCCAGCCGCCGACGATCCCGTTCTGGCTGGGCGAGGCGCCGGCGCGGACGGCGGAGCTATCGCAGGAGCTGTCGGCGCTGCGGCGGGAGGTGGCGGAGCGGCTGGGCGAGAACGGCGACGCGGCGGCGTGGGTGGCGCAGGAGTCCGGACTGGCTGAGCACGCGGCGGAGCAGATCGTGCGCTACGTGCGGGCGGAGAAGGATTCGCTCGGCGTTGTGCCGTCGGACCGGGACATCGTCTACGAACGGTTCTTCGATGACAGCGGCGGGATGCAGCTCGTCGTTCACGCGCCGTTCGGGGCGCGGATCAACCGGGCGTTCGGGCTGGCGCTGCGCAAGAACTTCTGCCGCACGTTCGACTTTGAGCTGCAGGCGGCGGCGTCGGACGATGCGGTGCTGCTCTCGACGGGGCCGCAGCACAGCTTTCCGCTGGACGAGATGTTCGGGCTAATCCGGACGAAGACGCTGCGGCATGATCTGGAACAGTCGATCTTATACGTGCCCATGTTCAATACGCGCTGGCGCTGGAACGCGACGCGGTCGCTGGCGGTAGTGCGCCAGCGGGGCGGAAAGCGGACGCCGCCGCCGATCCAGCGGATGCGGTCGGACGATCTCCTGGCGGCGGTGTTTCCGCAGCAGGTCGGTTGCCAGGAGAACCTGACGGGGCCGATCGAGCTACCCGACCATCCGCTCGTCAACCAGACGGTGCATGACTGCCTGCACGAGGTGATGGACATCGACGGGATGCAGGCGGTGCTGGAGCGCATCGAGAAGGGCGAGATTAAGCTACATAGCCGTGACACGACGGAGCCTTCGCCGTTCGCTCACGAGATGCTGAACTCCAAGCCGTACACGTTCCTGGACAATGCGCCGCTGGAGGAGCGGCGCGCGCGGGCGATCACGCTGCGGCGGACGCTGCCGGAGAGCTCGCGCGATCTGGGCAAGCTGGATGGCGAGGCGATCGAACGGGTACGGGAGGAGGCCTGGCCGCAGCCGCGCGACGCGGAGGAGCTGCACGATACGCTGCACGGCCTGGTGGCGATACGGCCGGAGGACGCGCACGGGCAACCCGATGACACGGGCGGCTGGTCGCCGCTGTTCGACGAGCTGATCGCGGCGGGGCGGGCGGCGACGGTGGAGACGGCGGGCGGGGCGCGGCTCTGGTTCGCGGCGGAGCGGCTGCACGATGTGGAGCAGCTCTACCCCGGCGCGGAGATCAGGCCGGCGATTACGCTGCCGCCCGAGCTGGCCGGCAAGACACGTGACGAAAACAGCGCGCTGGTGGAGCTGCTGCGCGGGCATACCGAGTGCCTGGGGCCCCTGACGGTCGCGGAGCTGGCGGAGCGAACGGCGATGAGCACGGGGCGGGTGGCGTCGGGGCTGGCGCAGCTCGAAGGCGAAGGCGTGGCACTGCGCGGGCATTTTCGGCAGGAGATCGACGAAGAAGAGTTCTGCGACCGGCGGCTGCTGGCGCGGATTCATCGGTATACGCTGGACAGGCTGCGGCGCGAGATCGAGCCGGTGAGCGCGCAGGATCTACTGCGGTTCTTGCTGCGCTGGCAGCACGTGACGCCGGAGACGCAGTTGGAGGGGAAGCGCGGGCTGCTGGAGGTGGTGGCGCAGTTGCAAGGCTTCGAGGCGCCGGCGGTCTCGTGGGAGCGGCACATTTTGCCAGCGCGCGTCGCGGACTACCGGAGCGGCTGGCTGGACGAGCTGTGTTTATCAGGCGACGTGGCCTGGGCACGGCTGAGCCTGCGCAGGCCGTCCAAGACCGGCGATGAGGCGAACAAATCTGGCGACGCGGCGAATGGCGGGCGCTCGAACGGGGCGGTGGCCGCGGCATCGTCGGCGACGCCGATCTCGCTGGCGCAGCGCGGCGACCTGCCCTGGCTGATGGCGGGTATTCGCAACGGCGAAGAACCGAGCGTGCCCGAACGCGGGGCGGCGTTCGAGGTACTGGAGCTGCTGCGGACGCGCGGGGCGCTGTTCTACGACGACCTCGTGACCGGGAGCGGCCGGATGCCTTCGGATATCGAGCGGGGGCTGTGGGAGCTGGTGGCGCGCGGGCTGGTGACGGCGGACGGGATGCAGCCGCTGCGCTCGCTGATGAGCGCGGGCAGGCGACGGCCGATGCGGCGGCGGGCGGTTTCATCTAATTCGCGGACGCGCCGTTGGCGCGGGGGGCGGACGCTGTCGGCGGGAGTGCTGCCCGGCCGCTGGGCGCTGCTGCCGTCGATGGAGGAAGGAGATGTGCCGGTCGGAGACGGCCCGGCAAACGAGCGGCTGGCCGAGGCGTGGGCGGAGCAGTTGCTGTTCCGCTACGGCGTCATCTTCCGCGACATGGTGCAGCGGGAGAGCATGTCGGTGCCGTGGCGGGACGTGCTGCGGGCGCTGCGGCGGATGGAGGCGCGCGGGCTGGTGCGCGGCGGCCGCTTCGTGGCGGGGTTCTATGGCGAGCAGTACGCGCGGCCGGAGGCGGTGGAGTCGTTGCGGCGGGTGCGGCGGACGGAGCGGAAGGGCGATGAGCTGCTGCTAAGCGCCGTCGATCCGCTGAACCTGGCAGGAGTGCTGACGCCGGGGGCGCGGATCACCTCGATCCATACGAACAGCGTGCTGTTCCGTGACGGGTTGCCGTCGGACGCGTCGCACGCGGAGCCGGCGCGGCCCGTGCGCAGCCAGCGGGACGGCTGAGAAGTCGAGATAGCAAGGGCCGCTGATGGAGACGCAAGGTTGTGCAATCCGCAATTTGGTATGATTGCCTAGATGCTCCTCCCGCGCGGGCGGGCAAGCAGCACTAAGGAGAGAACAGCTCGTGCTGAAGGACAAGATCAACACACTCTATGGGAACCTTAATTACGAGGAGATTAGCGGGAATCAGGGTGCAGTCCGCTGTTTCCATCGAGTAGAAGGCGCTGACCATGCTTACGAGATCGTCTGGATGCTGGAAGAAAGGCCCACGCAAGAGCAGTTCATGGACTTTGCGCACCAGTTGAGCGAGATCATGAATCTACCGGGCAACAAGCGCCAGCGAGTGGTGGCAGCGGACACGACGATGCTGGTTGATCTAGGGAAGTTTCGGCTTGGTGCGGAGGTAAAGACGTATAGCTGGTTCTCGCTCATAAATGATCTCTTTCATTCAGATCACTTCTGCGGGAAAGTCATGCAGGACTACTCAGCCTATGCCGCGCTGATGACGGAACGGATTAGAACACTCAGCGGAAGTAGGCGTGTAGACTACCACTACATCCCCCAGCAGGTGCGAAGTCGAAACGGGGCGGACAAAGGGACCGACTGGGATGAGTTAGTCGCGGGATCGATAATCTCTTCGACGACGACGCCCAGCTTGTTTCTGGTCCAGGCCCCGGCGGGGTACGGAAAGACCTCACTGTCGTATGAGATTGCCAGGTTCGTGGCCGAACGTCACATGAACGACCCGTCCGAACCCTTTCCCTTGTTCATACCATTTGCCAAGTACCGAAGGTTCGGAGGGGTTCGCGACATTCTGCGACGTGAAATAGAGGAAATGAAGCTATACGGCGGAGTGAATAGCCAGGCGTTATTGCAGCTGATCCACGATGGTCACGCGGTTGTTATCCTAGACGGTTTCGACGAGCTCATGGCAGAGATGGGGAAAGCAACGGCCCAGGCCAGTCTAGCCGCGATCGCTGAATTCATGCAGGGTGAGGCGAGGGTCCTGCTCACCAGCCGCTCTGCCTACTTGGCTACACGTGCCGAGGTTGTTGAGATGATGGACACCCGAGTGGCGCCAGAGGCGGTTCACGTATTGGAATTAGTCCCATTCGATGGTGCACAGCAGCGGCAGTACTTGGAGCAGATGGGCATGGAGCAGAGCGACGTGCAGCGGGCCTTGGATGTCATCGCGAAGCCGAATGTGCACGACCTCTGTCAAGAGTCCGTTAATGCTGAACACTGTAGCGGCCCTAGCCTCCAGAGGTGAAGAAGATCAAATAGGACTAGGACTGGTCTACGGGCGACATATCGACATGGTATGCGAGCGGGAGAGGGAGAGACAGGATTACACGCTGTCGAATGAACTCCAAGAGAGGTTCCTATCCGGAATCGCCAAGTCAATGTACTCCGATAATGCGTACCAGTACGAGCCAGACCTGCTAGAACTGTACTGGGAGATGGACGGGAAGGACATGCTTCTCTCAGCGGGCTACGCACAGGCTGAACTCGAAGGGTTGAGAACGAAGCTAATGTGTCATGCGATGTTCGATTCCGCTCTGTCAGGTGACCCGCTGGCGGCGCGAAGAGGTATTCAGTTCGTCCATCCATCGTTTCGAGACTTTTTCGTGGCGCGAGAAGCAATCAAACGGTTGAGTGATGGAGGAGCAGGGGAAGGATCGGTCATTGGGAAGAGACTTCTTTCGGATGACTTGTCCGAAATCCTGGCGGCGGAGGCTGCGGCAGAGCCACAATGCCTCGTGCTGCTCCTCAGCGAAAGTAAATACGGGGTGAGAAACGTGCTGAGCGTTCTGAACGCTGGTGTGCGCACCTCTATCCTGGGTGCAACTGAGGCCGAGAAGCTGCTCGCCGACGCCATAGGCTCCAAGAGTATCACCGATGCGGACCTCTCCGGATTGCGTCTGGAGGGCCTGCAGTTTGTAGAGTGGTCGTTCGATGGATGCAACTTCAACGACTGTTTCTTTACGCGTTGCCAGTTCGAGCGGTGTGATTTCACAAAGGCCTCCTGGCACAGCTGTACGATGGCGGAAACTTCCCTCGACGGATCCGATTTCGGCGATGCTTGGAACGTAAATGGCTTAGGGATCATTGACGGGGACGAAATGGACCGGCTGTGGGACAACAAGGAGATCCGGCTGTCGCTGCACGACGCCGGAGGGTCCGTGAGGACCGATGACCTGCCCCTGCTGGAACCGCCTAGGGTCGGCGAAGGAAGTGTGGGTGGAGAGCTCGTGCTCCATGTGTTTCGAAAGTTTTTCCCCAGCGGATCCGAGAAGGAGCCTCGCCATCGCAAAGTGAGTACCTTTTCCACTTCTCTGCCCGGCCACCGTAAGGGTGAAATTCCCGGGGTGATCGATTGGCTCACGCGCAAGGGGGTGCTGGAGGAAGGCCCACTGCTGAGGGGGGGCCAAGCTACGATCGGTATCTCAGCAGCATACCGTGACGACGTAAAGCGGCTCATGCGAGAGGACCGAGAGACCCCCTCTATACAGCAGCTATTGTCTGAAGCGGCTGCCCTCTGACAGAACTTGACAAGCTCTGCTTGAGCGGTAGTACACTCGGTCCAACAACTGAATAGCGGCTGGCAGAGGTGGCCTTGCGCTCGGAAGCGCGGGTCATAATAGGGGAAGCCGGTGTAAGTCCGGCGCTGTCGCGCAGCTGTAAGTCCTTCGCTGGGAAGGACAAGCCAGACTACCTGCCCCTGCCAAACGTCCGAGTACCTTCGCGCAAAGGGGGTAGGGCATGATCACAGAGGCGACTTGAGCAGGCCCCCGAACGTGAGTTCGGGGGCTTTGTGTTGATACGACGGATTGCATGTGAAAGGACCGTAAATGTTCCGCAAGATCGGATTGCTGATAGTTAGTACTTTGTTGTTAGCGGGGGTGTTGCTGGCGAGCGTAACACCGGCAATCGCTGCAGAGCCGGAGACCGCGGCGGCGCAGGCGGCGGTGAATTACATCATCTCGTTGCAGAACGCGGACGGGGGCTTCCCTGCGTTCGGCGCGGATTCCGCGCCCGGTTCGACCATCGACGCGGTCTTCGCGATGACGGCCGTCGGACCCCAACCAACGACGGTTACGACGGAGGGCAACTCGCCTGCCGACTACCTGGCCACGCAGGCGGCGGAGTACTCGACCGATCCCGGCGCGGCGGCGAAGCTGGCGTATGGCGTCGCTGCGATGGGGCTCGACCCGAGCGACTTTGGCGGCGTGGACCTGCTGGCGGTGCTGGATGACAGTTTTGATGTCGAGACGGGGGCGTACGGGCTTGACCTGTTCGATCAGGCGTTCTTCATCATGGCGCTTCACCAAACTGTGGGGACGATCCCGGGGAGCGCCGTCGAATATGTGCTCTCGTTGCAGTTGGAGGATGGCGGCTGGGAGTTCGGCGAAGGGTTCGGGAGCGACTCGAATACGACGGCGTTGGTGCTACAGGTGCTGCTCGTGGCCGGTGTCGAACGCGGCGACGCGGCCGTGACGGCGGCGCTGGGGTACTTCCACACCGTTCAAGACGTGAGCGGGGCGTTCGGGTTCCTGGCAGGCGCGGAGCCGGACGCGAACTCGACGGCATTTGTGATCCAGGCGCTGATAGCGGCTCGGGAAGACATCGATGCAGGCGGGCCGTGGACGCCCGGCGGCGTGACGCCGCTGGAGGCGCTGCTGACGTTCCAGAACCCGGAGACGGGGGCGTTTCAGTTCGCGGGCGAGGACAGCGCGTTCGCGACGTACCAGGTGGTGCCGGGGCTGGTGCTGGCGCCGTTCCCTGGCCTGAAGTCGTTGTTGCTGCCGGGCAGGGAGACTCCAGTCGCCAGTCCGACGATGGCTGTCGAACTAGTCGAGACGCCGGAGCCGGCCGCTCAGCCAGCCGATCTGCCGAAGGTTGGGACGGGAGCAAGTGGCGAAGGCTCGCCGTGGCCGGCGCCGCTGCTGCTGGCGGCGGGCGGACTGGCGGCGCTCGGTCTTGGAGCAGGGCATCGGAGGTACCGCTAGCGTGGCGATTCGCAGCGAGGCGCGCGGCTCCGCAGCAGACTCGCTGCATCCGGGGGCGTGGCTGGCCTGGCTGGCGGGCGGCTGCGCCGCGGTGTTCCTGACGTCGAATCCGCTGTACCTGTCGCTGGGATTGCTGGCGGCGCTGGGCGTCTACCTGAGCGTGCGAGAGACGACGAAGGGCCGGGCGCTGAGACCGTTCGTCGCGCTGGGGCTGGCGCTGGCGCTGCTGAGCGTGCCGTTCAACGTGCTCACCGGCAGCAGCGGGCCGTCGGTGCTGGTAACGGGGCCGGAGCTGGTCTTCCCAAGCTGGCTGGGCGGGCTGACGCTGGGTGGCGCGATCACGGGCGAGGCGCTGGTGAGCGCGACGAATCGGGCGCTGGGTATCGCCACGATCGTCGCGCTGGCCGGGGCGTTCAACGCTAGCATCGACCACTTCCGGCTGGTGCGGCTGACGCCGCGCGCGCTATCGCAGTTGATGCTGTCGCTGACGGTGGCGATCGTCGTCGTGCCGCAGTCGATTGAGCACGCGCGGTTGGTGGCGGAG
>JADFKB010000111.1 GCA_022565155.1 Chloroflexota bacterium
CGCGTCCCCATCGCCGGCCTCCTAGACGCCATTAGCGAACGTCTGCCAGACGTGGGCTAAGCCCAGGCAGACGGTGTTGCGCGATCTCGCGCGGCGTCGTATGCTGGCTGTGAACATACGTTCGTAGGCCATTGCGACGCTAACGGAGAGGGGTACCCTGATGGAAGCCGTGATCATCGTTCTGCTGGTGGCGCTACTGGCGCTGGCCGGCGTCGCCGTCTGGCTGCTCATGCAACGCCGCCCCGCACAAGACCCGGAGGCCAACCGGCTGGAGCAGCAGCGACAGGAGCAGCAGGCCGCGACGCTGCGGGCAGAGATGGCGCAGGTCGTGAACGCCAGCCAGCAGGCCGTCCTGGCCCAGTTGAACTCCTCCGAAGCCCGCGTCAACACGCGGCTCGACGCGGTCCAATCCAGCGTCGGCCAGTCGCTGACGGCGACCACAGAAACTATCGGCAAGATCGGTGAGCAGCTCGGCGGGTTGAGCGAGGCGGCGAAGCGGATTCAGGATGTAGGTCAGGACGTCGCATCTTTGCGCGACGTATTGCAGCCGCCCAAGCTGCGGGGTATCTTCGGGGAGTTGATGCTAGAGCAACTCCTGGCGCAAGTGCTCCCGGCCGCTAACTACACGATGCAGTACCGCTTCAACGATGGCACCATCGTCGATGCTGTGATCCGTACACCCGATGGCCTCGTGCCCGTCGACTCTAAGTTCCCGATCGACAGCTATCGCCGCCTCCATGAGGCGACGAACGACGACGACCGCGAGCGTCTGCGGCGTGAGTTCGTCCGCGACGTGAGAAAGCGCGTCGAGGAGGTAGCAAAGTACATCCATCCCGGCGAGGACACGATGGATTTCGCACTGATGTACATCCCTGCGGAAACGATATTTTACGAACTCCTGTCAGGCACAAACTTGAGCGAATCGACAACGTTTGCGTTGGAGCGACAAGTGCACATTGTCTCGCCCAACACGTTCTACATGCTGCTGCAGACGTTGTCGCGGACGCTGCAGCGCATGCGGGTGCAGGATGACGTTAAAAAATTCATGGGTCAGGTCGCTGACGTGCGAAAGGACTTTGAGCGATTCCAGGCAGAGTTTGTTACGTTGGGAAAGCACATCAACAATGCCAAGACCAAGTATGAAGACTTGGGAAGCTGGTCGGGCAAGATCGAAGATGGGCTGCGACTCGCTGCGCCTGACGCCGAAGAAGACGGCGCCCAACCGCTGCCGGAGCGCTTAACCACTCAGCCCGCCCTGCCCGAATCCTTGACCGTCAACGGCAGCGACGAGTCAGCATGACCGCCTGAATCGCAGAGAAGCGAAAGCCCCCGAATTCGGGGGCTTTCGTGATCATGCGCTGTAGGACTCTCGGGTTCGTTGGCTACTTCGGCGCAACCTCTAGCACCTTGGCTCGGGCCTCGTCCTTGTCCTTGAACCAGAGCGCGTTGATCTCCGTAAACACCTGCTGGTTCTCCGGCACGTCGTCCTCGGCGAAGATCGCCGTGAACGGGCAGGCCGGCTCGCAGGCGCCGCAGTCGATGCACTCGTCCGGGTCGATGTAGAGGATCTTGTCCTGGCTCTCGTCCTCCGCGACGCCGTCCATGTGGACATCGTCGTGGATGCAGTCGACGGGGCAGACATCGATGCACGAGCGGTCCTTCTCGCCGATGCACGCGTCGATGATGGTATAGGTCATGTTTGTAGGTCCTCCTGGCCGAATAGCTAACGGAATCGTCCTATTCTACTTACGTTATAACTCGTAGGGAAGGGAAAAACCAAGTAAAAACTTTCTAAACAGCCCCAATTTGCCAGTTTTTTTGACCTGGCGCTGTATCGTCTAGCCTAACCGCCGGCCTGCGCTACGCTACGGCTACGAAGGTCCGGCGATGCGGTACACCGTCCCACCGACGTAGTCCAGGAAGTAGATGTTGCCGTCCGGGCCCGTCTGTACGTCAGTGGTACAGCCGAGCGCGATGATCGTGTCGGCGGCAACGCTGCCGTCGGCATTGAACGATACGGAGTGGAGGGCGCCGCCATCGTGGAATTGGCAGAAGAGGAGGCTGCCGGTGAGCGCGGGCAACGCATCTCCGGAGTAGAACTCGATCCCGGCCGGCCCTAACGACTGGTGGTAGAAGATCAGCGGCTGCGCGATCTCCGTCAGCGGCACGTCCAGGCCGAAGCCGGGCCAGCCGTAGTTCGCGCCGGGCACGATCTCGATGATCGCATCCTGGCCGATGAACCCGTTCTCCGCAGCGAAGATACGGCCGCTGACCGGGTCGATCGCCAGGTCGAACGGGTTTCGCAGGCCGTAGGCGTAGACGCGCGCGTCCGCCGCCGCCTCGCCCGCGAACGGATTGTCGTCCGGTGCGCTGCCGTCCGGGTTGATGCGTAGAATCGTGCCGTAGGCGCTGCCGCGGTTCTGCGCCTCCACCTCCAACTGGTGGTCGCCCACCGTCACGAAGAGCGTCCCGTCCGGTGCGAAGCGGAGGCTGCCGGCGATGTGGCAGCACTCCGGCGTGGCGTCCAGACTGAAGATCTCCGTTAGCTCTACCCCCTGGCCGGCATCGTCGCGCAGGCGCGCCAGCACCGTACGTTGCTGCGGCTGGGCGGCCGTGTAGTAGATGTAGACGTAGCCGTTCTCTTCGAATTCGGGATCCGCTGTGATGCCGACCAGCCCTAGCTCGATGATCCCGTCGCCGGCATCGGGCAAGAAGACATCGGCGGTGAAGAACGGCTCCGGACGCAGCCTGCCGTCCTCCACTACGCGGATCGCGCCGCGTTGCTCAGTAATCAGCAGCCGACCGTCCGGTGTGAACGCGAGCGACGTTGGCTGCTCCAGGCCGGTGACGAACGTATCGATGCTGTATCCGGCGGGCAGCGCGGCGAACGTCGGCGAAGGATCCCGGCCGCCCGTGGCAAAGCCAGGATCGTAGCCCCAGCGCGTGGACTGCCCGGCACCCTGCGTTGGGGCTGTGGTCGGTTCATCGACGGTGGCGTTGGGCGTCTCCACCGCACCGCCGGATCCGGCGCCGCAGGCTACTAGCAGCAGCGCGCAGGCGACGGCGGCGGCGCCTAGCCAGGTCGTGCGCGGCCGAACCGATATCCGCAGCGCCGCCACTGCTAGCCGCGCCCCCAGAGTCGCCACCAGGGGCGCTTCGACGTCGAGGGTGGCGCATCGTTCGGTGGCGCTGCACTGCCGGCGAGCCTGCGGCGCAGCGCCAGCAGCTCGCCGGCCAGCGGTAGCGCGTTCTCTGGCTCATCCGCCACCTCCGGGAAGAGCCGTCGCAGCGCCGCATCGAACGCCGGCACCATGCTCCGGCCTCTGCCCGCCAGCAGCGCAGACGATTTGACCTGGTTAATCGCCCCGGAGAGCGCTTCGTTGAGCTGCCGGCGTTGTTCGTCGTTCATGTCGATAGTCGCCACGGCCAGCTGAAGCTGCCGCTCCAGCTCTTCCGCGATCGCCGCTAAGCCGTGCTCCTTCGGGCGCTTGGATTGTGCATCCAGCTCAGACCCGGGGCGGGCGAGGTGGTATTGCAGAGCGAGGTAGACGAGCTTCGCGTCGGCGTTCGGCAGTTGAATCGTGGTCATGAGAAAATCGCTGCCAGCGTACCAGAGTGTCGAACCAAAGTGAAGCGGCGGGCCCGACAGAGCGGGTAGCAAGCAAGAAGCAGCCGCCTGTAGATAGGCGGCTGCTCAAACTCACTAACCAGCGTAGCTACTTGTGCCGGCGTTGCCAGCGCGTCTTCTTGAGCATCTTGCGGTGCTTATGTTTGCTCATCTTCTTGCGCCGTTTCTTGATAACGTTTCCCATATGCTCCCAACATGCGCGATTCCTTACCAGGATCGATGTTTGTCGATGTACGTGACATCGCCTGTGAATCATACCGATAGCAGAAGTGTTAGGCAATGGGCGTCCCACCGCTACTCCGCTCGCGGCGGGCCCTGGCGGATGCGCCGTCGCATGCGCTCGACATCATGTGGCGGAAGATAGAGCCACGACCAGATGGCTTCGACCCACCACGTTGCGCCGGCCTGCGCGTACTCGGCAAGCGTCTCTGCCGCCTGCTCCGGCCTGGATCCCGATGAGAAGCCTTCGAGGACGATGTCGAATGGCGCGGTCGATTCGCGTTCGCGCTCGATGTAGTCGCGAATTTCCGCCACCTGCGCCGGCGTGATGTCCAGCGCCAGGCCGTACTCGGCGATCTTGCGGCCAGACTCTGCGGGGTCCGGCTGGGCTGCTGTGCTGCCCGGCGGCATGACGACAGGTAGAATCCCGTCCCAACGGATCGCGCGGCGCATCGACTTTTCGCGCGGCCACGCGCCGACGACCCAGACGGGGATGCGCGGCGATTGCACCGGCTTCGGCAAGAACGTCATCTCCTCCACGTTGTAGTACTCGCCTCGGAAGCTGAACGGCTCGCCACTCCACAGCCCGTCGAGGATCGCGAGCGATTCGTCCAGCATCTGCGCGCGCTTCCTGCGGTCGAGCTCTTCTCCGACGTTCCGGTAGCCGCCGTCTTCGACGCTGCCGAGGCCGACCGGCAGCGTGAGCCTGCCGTTCGAGAGGTGGTCCAGCGTCACCGTCTCGCGGGCGAGCTTCCATGGCTTGTGACGCGAGAGTGGCGCGATCATCGGCCCGAGACGGACGCGCTCCGTGGCCGCCGCCATCGCGGCAAGGGAGATCCACGGGTCGGCGGTCGGCGGTGGCCCGCCGCCCTCGGTGCTCCAGGAACTGCTATAGAGAGAATCGAAGATGAACACGCCGTCCCAACCCGACTCCTCGGCCTCGTGGGCAAGCTCAGCTAGCAGGCGTGGGTCGCTACACTCGCGCATGTTTGGCAGGTCCAGTCCGAACTTCACGTTGCCCTCCGTCGCCGCTCTCGCAGCCGATGCGTTGTCCCGATGCCAACCAGGCTATCCGCGGGCGGTGACAACAGGATGTCAGTAGCCTGCTCTTCTACTCTCGTAGCCGAGGCTCTCCAGCCTTGGCGAGACGACCATAGAACTCTCGCCGTCGAGCTAGACTAACTCGCTGATCGCCCGCACGATGCGGTCCGGCCGCACCGGTGTGTCCTCCGGCAGCCCGTCACCCGCCGCATCGACCCAGACGCCGTGCATCCCCATTCCGACCGCGGGCGCGATGTCCACCGCCAGGTTGTCGCCGATCATCCAGGTCGTCTCCGGCCTGCCAGAGACTGCTGCCAGCGCGTGGCGGAAGACGCGCTCGTCCGGCTTGCCGACGCCGAACTCGCCCTCGATAAGGATGCAGTCGAAGTACTGCGCGAGGTCGTACCGGTCCACGCTCCGCCTCTGGGTCGCCGCTTCGCCATTGGTCAGCAACGCCATCGGCGTGCCGCGCGCACGGATCGCTGCCAGCGCCTCGACAGCGCCCGCGTACGGCGCGATCGCCTCGATACGTTGCCGCCGGTAGTCGTTCGCGATGCGATGCGCCAGGTCGCGATTCTGCAGGCCGCTGTCCGCGAAGGCCCGGCGCACGATCTCGCGGCTCACTTCGTCCAGGTTCATCCGCCCCGTGCGAGCGCGCTCCGGGTCGTCCCAGAACCACGTCCGCCGCGCGCGGATCGCCTCGTGCAGTTCCGCCGGCGCGTACGAGCCTTCGCAGTGCTCCTCGCACGCGGCCAGCCACGTCCTCTCCATGCCGGACTGCCAGTCGAGGATCGTGCCGTCTAGGTCGAAGAAGATGGCTTGCGGCTCGTCACTCATGTCCGGCGCGTGGCGTATAGTTCCATCTCTTCGCGATGCTCACGATAATGCTCGTATGTGTTGGCGCCGATGATCCACGCCCACGATGGTCCGTCCGCGGCCTCCGGCTGGAGTGCCAGCTCGTTGTCGGTCAACGCTTCGATCGCGCTCATCACGGCTTCGTAAGAGGCGGCTGCCTCACTGCGAACGTCGGCTGCCGCTTTCTCCTTCGCCGACAAGTAGTCGCGTTCGTTCAGCGCGTCTTCGCCTTCCCACGAGACGCCGACCTCCGGCCGTCCCGGGTTGCCCGTCGCGCGCCAGCGATCGACCCATGCGAGTAGCCGCTGCTCCCACGCTGTCAGATGCGCGAGGATGTCCTTGGCCGACCATCCGTCCTCGCGCGCGACCGACATCATGCCTGGCTCGTCGAGCGGCGCAAACAATGCGTCGACATTGGCCCGCTCACGCTGGATCTCCGCGAGGAGGCTCTGCCTGTCCTGAAGGTCGTCCGCCATCGCCGGGCTACCGACCCGCCCTGGCCTTCGCTCTCGCTTGCGCGCCGGCCGGCTTCTTGCGCGCGGCTGTGGCTGCCGGCGCCGCCGCGGTGGCCGCGGCGCGGCCGTCCCGCTGGCCGTTCGCGGGGATGTTCAGAACGCGCCGCAGGTATTTGCCTGTGGCGCTCCGCTTCTCCCGCGCCACCTCCTCGGGCGTCCCCTCCGCGACGATCTCGCCGCCGCGCTCCCCTCCCTGGGGCCCCAGATCGATGACGTGGTCGGTGTTCTTAATCACGTCCATGTGGTGCTCGATGATCACCACGGTGTTGCCGCCGTCGGTCAGCCGCTGCAACACGCGCAGCAGGGCCGACGTGTCCTCGAACGCGAGGCCGGTGGTCGGCTCGTCCAGGATGTAGAGCGTGCGCCCCGTCGAGCGGCGCGACAGCTCCGTCGAGAGCTTCACGCGCTGCGCTTCGCCGCCGGAGAGGGTGGTGGCGGGCTGGCCCAGCCGCATGTAGCCCAGGCCGACCTCGCTCAGCGTCTGCAGCTTGTTGCGCACCTTTGGAAACGCTGAGAAGAACGCCAGCGCCTCTTCGATGGTCATGTCTAGCACGTCGGCGATGTGCTTGCCGCGGAACAGGATCTCCAGCGCCTCGCGATTGTACCGCTGGCCCTTGCAGACTTCGCAGGGCACGGTCACGTCCGGCAGGAAGTGCATCTCGATCTCGATGTAGCCGTCGCCGGAGCAGGCCTCGCAGCGGCCGCCCTTGACGTTGAACGAGAAGCGGCCCGGCCCGTAGCCGCGCACCCGCGCCTCCGGCACCGACGCGAACAGCTCCCGAATCGGCGTGAAGGTGCCGGTGTACGTCGCCGCGTTCGAGCGTGGCGTGCGGCCGATCGGCGACTGGTCGATGTTGACGACCTTATCGATCAGCTCCAGCCCGTCGATGCCATCGCACTCGCCCGGCCGCTCGCGACTGTTGTAGAGCAGTTGCGCCGCCTTCTTGTGCAGAATCTCCGAGATGAGCGAGCTCTTGCCGGAGCCGGAGACGCCCGTGACGCCGACAAACATGCCCAGCGGGATGCGGACATCGATGTTCTTCAGGTTGTTCGCGCGCGCGCCGCGGATGGTGATCGCGTGGCCGTTGCCTGCCCGCCGCGTTTCCGGCAGCGGAATCTGCTTACGGCCGCTCAGGTACTGGCCCGTCAGCGATTCTGCGCTGTCTAGCATATCAGGCAGCGTGCCCTCGAAGACGACGTGGCCGCCGTGCTCGCCCGCACCGGGGCCCATATCGATCAGCCAGTCCGCCGCCCGCATCATCGCCTCGTCGTGCTCCACAATGAGGACGGTGTTGCCCAGGTCGCGCAGGTGCTTCAGCGTGCGGATCAGCCGTTCGTCGTCCGCCGGGTGCAGCCCGATCGTCGGCTCGTCGCAGACGTAGAGCACGCCCATCAGCCCGGAGCCGATCTGCGTCGCCAGTCTAATACGCTGCGCCTCGCCGCCGGAGAGCGTGGCGGTGCCGCGATCGAGCGTCAGGTAGTCGAGCCCGACCTCGACGAGGAAGTCGAGCCGGGCGCTGATCTCTTTCAGGATCTGACCGGCGATCGTCTGCTCGCGCTTCGTCAGCGGCGTCTTCGATCCCGAGAGGTGGGCGGCCCAGCTCTGCGCCTCCGCCACGCTCATGCGCGTGATCTCGATAACGTGGCGGCCGTCGATCGTCACAGCGAGCGATTCCGGCTTCAGCCGCGTGCCGCCGCAGGCAGGACAGGGGTTGGCGGCCATGTAGCGCTCGATCTCGCCCCGAATATAGTCGGAGTCGGTCTCCTTGTAGCGGCGCTGCAGGTTCGTCACGGCGCCCTCAAACGTGGTGTCCCACTGGTTCGTGTGGCCGCCCGCGGTCGTGTAGGTCAGCGTCACCGGCGACGTGTCGCCAAACATGATCA
>JADFKB010000112.1 GCA_022565155.1 Chloroflexota bacterium
ATCGACGAACACGACCTGTGACAGACCGTAGGGCGGGGCGTCGGCGAAGATGTCGCCGAAGAGGGCTGTCCGGTTGTCGACGATGCCGAGGAAGTCCTGGAAGTTGCCGGGATCAACGTAGGGGTCGAAGCCGACGAGAGAGACCTTGGCAGCGATGGCCGAATTCGTCTCATCGGTCACTGTGACGCGCACGCGGCCGCTGACCGGGATGGTGAAGTTCTGTACCGTCGTGTTGCCCGCAGTGACGGCAACGGCTGCCGGATCCGGCGTCGCGGCGAGGTGCCCGTCGACGTGGGCCTGCAGCGTGTAGTCGCCTGGCGTCAGCGTGCCGGCGTACTGGCCGCTGGCATCGGTCAGGTAGTGGGAGACGACGTTTTTATCGGTGCCGGGTCCGTCAAGCGGATCGCCGAGCACAGTGACGTCGGCGCCTGCTACCGGCAGGCCGCCGCGAGTGACGGTTCCCTGGATAACGCCGGTGCTGAGGCCGAGGATCTGGTTGCGAATGTCGACGATGGAGCCAACGTCCTCCCCCACAGCGAAGTAGCGGGTGACGGTGACCTCGCCGCCGTTGGGCGCGATCGTGTAGTTGGACGAGGCGAGGCCGATCAGCGCGAGTGCGACGCTCTCCCCCAGAAGGGGGATCGTGACGCCGTTGGTGTTGAAGGTGGTACTGCTGGGGATGTCGTGGATGTAGCCGTAGGAGACGCCGGCGGCCTCGCCCTTGCCGCTCCATGCTACGAAGTTGCACAAGGCGCAGGCCGATGTCAGCAGCGGTTCGCCGAAGCCGTAGCCGGGATGGAACGGCTCGGTCAGACCGGATCCGCTGAGGAACTCGGTGATGAACGTGTTGACCGGGTTCACCGGGTCGATGTTGCGAACGGTGCTCTCCACGCGGACGAAGTGATCGTTCGGGGCCAGGATGTAGTCCGTTGTGAACTCTACCGGCAGGTCTGTGTCGTCGAAGGCGGCCGGCGCGGGGAATCCGAACTCCGCGACCTGAGAGCTGGGGTTGATCACGTCGAGCAGATCGTCGACGCCGGTGGCGCGAATCACGGCAGGCTGTCCGTCGGAGCCATCGTTGATCACCGTGACGGCGGTGTAGTGGGCGGTGTTCTCCAGGTTGATGCCAAGGGCCCACTCTTCGAAGGCGTCGCGCTCCGGATCGCCGGGCTGGCGAACGAGGTCGGCGTCGAGTATCTGGCCGCCGAACGTGCCGACGACCATGAGGCTGCGCTCAGGCTTCTGGATTACGACCTGGATTTCGCTGTTGGCGAGCAGGTAGTCGCCCAGCCTGCCGCGGCTCATGGGCCCTTCGATGAGGTCCTGGGGGTCGGTAATGATCTTCGCCACCGCGTTGAATTCGGGAGGCTTGGGCGTAGGTGTTGGCAGAGGGCCTGCCGAAGCGGGGCCCATGCTGGGCAGCGAGAGAGCGGCTGCTATGGCCAGCAGGGCGAGAATGCCCAGAATGAGAGGCCGGCGCCCTCGCTGGGCCGGTACAAATGGACGCGCGGACATCCCTGCTCCCCTTTCAGGGACGCCAAGAGCTGAACGGGGCAACGCTTGACGAAATGCTTAGCCCAGGAGGGCCACCAGTTATCGCCAGTATACGCGCTGGGTGTAGATTGTCAAGGAAGCCAGCCGGGCGTGATAGACTTTTCTCATCTGCCCAGCATTGGCTCCAGTTTTGGCCAGTCCGGCGGTCGTGGGTGGCTTGGTGGCGGTGTACAAGACAGTGTTGCCCTATCATTTGGAGGCTGGTACGACAGAGCGAGACAAGGCCAGCAGGCCTTATCGTGGCAGCCGCCGCGCCCGGAAGGCGACGGTTGGTGGCAGGAGCGGTGGCGGCTATACTAGAGCCGAGCGGGGGTAGCTCAGTGGTAGAGCTCCTGCCTTCCAAGCAGGCTGTCGCGAGTTCGAATCTCGTCCCCCGCTCCAGCTTCTCTCCCACCAGTCTCGGCGTCAGGTCTTCTGGATACTGGAGGCCTCGCTAGCTTTGGTGCCTTCGGATGGGCGTCGTTTCAGATTCATCATGGAGGCTCGCTGTCAGACAAGCAGGAGGCCCAGCGCTCCTAGAAGCAGCGCGCCGCGACTTCAATGCTACGCAGGTGGCTCAATCGCCGACTGGAAAGTTAGCACGTCTGGCGCTAGCTCGTGAGCTATCCGGAAATGCTCTTCAGCGGTGCCGCTACCTTTCGCTTTCAATAGTAGCGCGTAATTGTAATGAACTTCTGGGTCGTTGGGTCTTAGGCGCAACACCGTCTCGTAATGCTCTTCCGCCTCGTCGAGCCGCCCGTCTGCGTGCAGGAGAACCGCCAGGTTGTTACGGGCCTCAGGGTAGTCTGGCCAGAAGTGTAGTGCCGTCCGGTAGTGTTCCTCCGCAGCGGTAGAGTCGCCTTGGTTCTCCAAGAGAATGGCGTAATTGTAGTGGGCTTCGAGGTAGTCGGGCCTAATCCGAAGGGCATCACGATACTGCTCGGCAGCTCTTGCCGGGTTTCCCGAGGCCTCAAGCAGAATCGCAAAGTTGTTGTGGGCTTCGGTGTCCTTTGGCCGAAGGCGCAGCGCCTCCTGGTAGTGTTCTGCCGCTGCTGTCAGGTCTCCGTTCAACTTAAGTAGGTTCGCGTAGCCGTGATGAGCGTCCACATATTCCGGACGCAGGCTGAGTGCCTCTCGGTAATGTTCAGCTGCGCCCGCCACGCTTCCGCGCGAAACTAGGAGAACGGCGTAGTTGTAGTGTGCCTCAGGGTAATCAGGGCGGAGCCGAAGAGCGGCTCGGTAGTGCTCGGCTGCGCTGGCTTCATCGCCGCCGGCGCGAAGGAGCACAGCAAGATTGTTGTGGGCTTCGGGGTGGTCTGCTCGAAGAAGAAGGGCTTCACGGTAGCACACCGCTTCCGCTTCGGTGTTCTCGTCCTTTGAACCAATGAGCGAAGCCGCTTTGAGGAACCATGCCTCAGCCGTCATTTCCTCGTTGGGCTTGCTGTCTAGAGCCGCCTCATCAAACGACGCAAGCCGAAAGAGGGCGCGCTCTGGCAAGTGATCGCCTTTCAGCGGGTGCCGACCGACCTCCTGAATCTCATACACTGGCAGGTCCAGAAGCTCAATGAGGCTTTCTGTCAGATACACGCTGTCTGGCTCGGCAGCGCTTTCGACCCGCTTAGCCAGGTTGATGGCCCTGCCGACCCACGCCTCCCCCTCCAGCCGTGAGCACTCGCCGAAGTGACAGCCAACCCGCAAAGGGATGTGGGAGTGGGTACGCCCACGGTTCTTCCAGCTATCTATCAACTTCAACCCAAACTGGACCGACGCATCAGCGTTCTCAAACAGGAAGAGGTGCCCATCGCCGGTGAAGTTCAGGTGGATGGTACCGTACTGGCTGGCGATAGACTCGGCTAAGTAGCGATATTCGGCTATGACGCCAACCATATGCTTACGAGGCGTCTGGGCCCAGGCTTCAGATTGCCGCTCGAGGTCGCAGAAGACCGCGGCCAGGTATGTCATTCGAGAACTCCGCGTCTATTATAGCGTTTGCTACCGGCGAGTTGACTTTCCGTCACGACATTGTATGCTACTGACAGTAGACTGGCGTTTGTAAGGAGGAGACACGCTATGCCCCAGTACCTGGTTGAACGACATCTCCCCGGTATTACCAGCGACGAGTTAGCTGCAGCCGCTGGCCGAGCGAAGGAAGTCACGGCCCAGATGAGCCAAGAAGGAACCCCGGTGCGCTACCTGCGTTCAACATTTGTACCGGGCGAAGAGAAGTGCTTCTGTCTGTTTGAAGCGCCTTCCTCGGAGGTAGTTCGTCAAGCGAACGAGCGAGCGGAAATCCCGCTAGAGCGCATTGTGGAGGCCATGCACATCGCATCCGAAGACGTGTAGTGGTTTCCGGAGACAACAGGCCTAACGTTTCGGAGACAGGAGGCCAAAACGGGCTGAAATCGGCCTTCGGGGCTTGAAATAGCTTCGGACGGGCGACTCGTTTCCTTCCAAGCAGGCTGTCGCGAGTTCGAATCTCGTCCCCCGCTCCAGCTCCTCTCACACCAGTCCGGCAGCACCTGCGGCGCCGACGGCAACGCCGCCAGCCGCGTGGTGTGCACGCAATGCAACACCGAAAACTTCATCGGTTGGTGGCCGCAGCAGTAGGAAGACGGTCGCGCCCGCTACGCGGGCGTGAACATCGGTAGGGAAGCCGCCTCGAAGTCCTGCCACTCCACACGAACGCGCTGGCCGATCGACACGTCGCTCGCGGGGTCGTCGACGCCGACGACGTTGGAGAGCATGCGAAAGCCTTCGTCCAGGTCGATCCAGGCGATGACGTAGGGGATGCGCTCGCGGAACGCCGGATGGTAGTTCTGCCTGACAACGCTGTAGCTGTAGATGACGCCTTCGCCCTTCGATGTCTTCCACGTCAGGTTGAGGCTGGGACAGTGCGTGCAGTGGCGCCGGGGGTGGAAGACGATGCCGCCGCACTCGTCGCAGACCTGGTAGCGCAGCTCGTGGTTCTTGGCCGCATCCCAGAACGGCTCGGTGTCCGGCTCCGGGAACTTGGGCATAGGCAGGTCGAACTTTTTCTTTGGCTCCGGCATTAGTCCCTCCCCAGAATGATCGTTGCGGCGGCGTGGCGGCTGCCCAGCATGCCGCCGTTGCCGTGCGCGACGGCCAGCTTCGCGTCCGGCACCTGCGACGAGGAGTCGCCGCGTAGCTGCCGGGTGGCCTCGATCAGCAGGAAGATGCCGCGCATGCCCGGGTGGTTGGACGAGAGGCCGCCGCCGTCTGTGTTCAACGCGGGCTGCCCCGGCTTATCGAAGTAGAGGCCGCCCCCCTCCACGTACGAGCCGCCTTCGCCCTTCTTGCAGAAGCCCAGGTCTTCCAGGATCGTGAGCACGGTGATCGTGAACGAGTCGTAGATCATGGCGATGTCGATCTCGCTGGCGGTGACGCCGGCTTCACCGAACGCCGTCGGGCCGGACTGGGCGGCGGCGCTCGTCGTGATGTCGCCGCCGTGCTCCGAGTACTTCGTCGCCTCGCCCGTGCCAAGCAGCCAGACCGGCGTGTGCGGACAGCCGCGCGCGACGTCGGCCGAGGCGATGATGACAGCGCCGCCGCCGTCCGAGATGATGCAGGACTCCAGCAGGTGGAGCGGATCGGCGATCATGCGCGATGTGACGACATCTTCGACCGTGATCTCGCGCACGCCGGGCAGCAGCTCTAGCTCTTCGATTGCCCGCTTTGCTTCCGGGTTGCGCATGGCGTGGGCGCGCGTGACGACGGAGATCTCAGCAAGCTGCTCGCTCGTCGTTCCGTACTCGTGCATGTGGCGATGGGCGACGAGGGCATAGTTAGAGATGAGCGTCATCCCCCAGGACGACTCCATGTTGCCGAGCGGAGTGGGCGGGCCGGCGGTCATGCGGCCGCCGGTACCGATGTTGAACGACTGGCTGCGCGCCGTCGACCCGTACGTCAGCAGGGCGACGTGCGCCTTGCCCGCGGCGATGTCGCGCTTGGCGTGCGATGCGTGGAACTCGTATGAGCTGCCGCCGACGGAAGTGGTATCGATGACGTTCGGCTTGATGTTGAAGTACTCGGAGATGCTGAGTCCGGCCATCCCTCCTTGGGCGCCGTCGCCCGCGTCGTAGACCGCATCGATGTCGCTCCAGTTGAGGCCGGCGTCTTGCAACGCGCGCACCGCGGATTCGGCTTTGATTTGGAGCGGCGTCATGCCGTCGATGGATCGCTGGGGGTACTCGTGGATGCCGACGATGGCGGCGTCACGTGTTTGTGTTGCCATACGGGTCAGGACTCCTTCGCTTCCTTCTTTTCGGCTGGCCGCGCGCCGAAGGCGGTGCGGCCGAGGATGGCGGGCTTGAACGACCGCTCGATGTTGGCGAACGCGGCGTCGAGGTCCCACGGGCCGGTCGAGACGATCTCGCGAATCGGCTCCGGGTTGTTGTAGAGGGAGATGCGGTAGCCCGCCGCGCCAATGACGCGGCCGTTGAGCCAGCCGGACTGCTCGCTGGCCAGGTAGAGCACCGCCGGCGCGACGTTATCGGGCGACATCTCATCGTTCTGCTGGTCGACGTTCAGCCCCTGCGTCCGAGCCTGCGGAATGGTGCCGATCATGCGCGTGGCGGCGCCGGGGGAGATGGCGTTGGCGGTAACGCCGTAGCGGCCGAGGGCGTTGGCGCAGGAGTAGGTAAAGCCGACGATGCCCATCTTCGCGGCGGCGTAGTTGGGCTGTCCCGGCGCGCCGTGGAGGCCGGAGCCGGAGGTGAAGTTGATCAGCCGGTAGTTGCCCTCGCGCGCTTGGCGCCAGTGGATCGCGGCGAACTTGGTGGTGTTATAGGTACCCTTGAGGTGGACTGCGATGACGGCGTCCCAGTCTTCCTCGGTGAGGTTGAATACCATGCGGTCGCGCAGGATGCCGGCGACGTTCACCAGCACATCCAGCCGTCCGTACTGCTCCAACGCCGTGCCGACCAGCCGCTCGGCGGCGGCGTGGTCGGCGACGCTGTCACCGTTCGCGATCGCCTCGCCGCCGGCGCTGCGGATCTCCTCGACCACGCCGTCTGCAGGGCCGCTAGCGCCGCCGCTGCCATCGACATTGACGCCGAGGTCGTTGACGACGACCTTCGCGCCTTCCGCCGCCATCAGCTTCGCCAGCGAAGCGCCGATGCCGCGCCCGGCGCCGGTGACGATCACTACCCGTCCGTCCAGTTTGCCCATGGTGTGCTCCTCTTGTCTCTGTACGATGAGCTACGACGCGCCCACGCCCTGGATCGAGCGGAGCGCGGCGACGGTGTCTTCAAGGTGGCGGCCGATCGCGAGGTCGTGCCGGATCGCGCGCCTGATGATCCCTTCCTTATCGATGACGTACGTGATGCGGGCAGTGGTGAGGCCGAGGAAGCCGATGGCCTCGTACTGCTTGATGATCTTTTTCTCGGGATCCGGGATGAGCGGAAATGAGAGTTCGTGTTTGGCGCTGAACGATTCGTGCGACTCTGCGGTGTCTCCGCTGACGCCGACGACAACGGCATCGAGCTGCTCTAGGTCTGCGCTGTTATCGCGGAAGCTGCAGGCTTCGCGGGTGCAGCCGGGCGTGAAGTCCTTCGGGTAGAAGTAGAGAACGACGTTGCTCTTGCCCCGGTAATCGGAGAGCGCGAAGTGCGTGCCATCGCCGAGCTCCGCCTCAATCTCGGGCGCTGCGGTTCCTTCCTTCAGCATTTGTCTCCTCCTCTGTTCGATTGGCGGCCCGCGCCCCGGGACGAACGCCAGGCGGCAGCGCCAGGGCTACGGTGTTGCCGGACAGTAGAGATTCGCTGCCCCGCACCGGCTCTCACCTTAGCGTGAGGGTGAGAGGGCGTCAAGAAATGCGCGCGCATTGCTCGCGTGACCCGCTAGCTCATACAAGGCCGAGCGCGCCTTTGGCGCGGTTGACTCGTCGGGCGTTGGCTGACATACTGCGGCGGCGGTGTATGCAGTATGGAGGCTCGGCGTGCCCTCAAGTAGTCGTGTTCTCATTCTGGTCTGTCTAGCAATCGTCTTGCCGTTTCTGATCGTGGGCTGCGGTGACGGCGAACCGCCGTCACCAAGCCCGCCACCACCGGTGCGGCTGGCGGCTGACCCCGCGCTGGCGGAGCGGGCCTTCGCCGCCGCCGAGGAGCTACTCTCGGCGGCCGGTCTCGATCTGGTACTGACCGGCGATCCCGTAGCAGCCGATCTGGTCGTCAGCGCCGGGCCGGAGGCCGCCGCCGGTATCTCGTTCGCCACGCGCTATTGGGTGCCGGTAGCAGCGCTATCGACGCCGTTGGCGAGCGTGACGCTGTCAGACCTGGAGGGGGCGCTGGTGCCAGCCGGAACGCGACTCTCTCTCGATCGCTGGGCGTTCGAGGCGCAACCGATGCCGCTAGACGAGATCTATGCCGCCCTCGCGGCCGACCCTGGCCTGGTCGCCGTGCTGCCGTTGGACGCAGTGGACGCGCGTGTGAGAGCGTTGGCCGCCGCCGGTGCAAACGTCGTGTTCGGCACCGGCGACCTCAACGCCTACCCGCTGGTCGAGCGGGCCTGGGTGCGCCGCCTCGACGTTGAGGACGAAGCGCTGGCGGCGACGCTGGACGGCGTGGCTCG
>JADFKB010000113.1 GCA_022565155.1 Chloroflexota bacterium
GCACCGACCCCACGTTGGCCGATACGGACGGCGACGGCCTCTCCGACGGCGACGAGGTTCTAGTCTATGGCACCGATCCGTTGCTCCCCCCGCTCGTGGGCGACGTCAACTGCGACGGCGAAGTCAGCAGCATAGATGCCGCATTGATCTTGCAGCTAACCGCCGGCGTCGTCAGCTTCCTGTTCTGTGAGGAGTTCGGCGACGTGAACGGAGACGGCGAAACGACCAGCATCGATGCTGCCATCATCCTGCAGTTTACAGCGGGCCTGCTCTCAACGCTGCCGCCGTAGAGCCAGAATACTTCAGCAGTCGTGCCTTCCTGTGATATGCGTCCATCGAGGCGCGGACCACGTGCGAGTGCTACGGCAGGTTCGCCAGTAGCCCGGCAACGAACTGGAGAATGAGCGCAGCATCGACGGCATTGATGACACCATCACCGTTCACATCCGCGGCATCGGCGTTGGCCAGGTCATCAAGCAACTCCGCGACATGCTGCAGGATCAACAGCGAGTCGACGCTGTTCACCATGCCATCATCGTTAACGTCGCCGAGCAGTACTGGCACTGGGGTCGCCGTCGGCGTTGGCGGCACTGGTGTGCTTGTTGGCGGCACAAGTGTGCTCGTTGGCGTCACCGTCGGTGCATCCACAGTCGCGGAAGGCGTTGGCGGCACAGCGCCCTTCTCTAGTTCGATCACGCCTTGTGGCGTCAGCGTCTTCCCTTCGAAAGCGGGGTAACTCGGTTCGAATCGCATTGCCCGGAAGAAGATATTCGATCTATTGGGGATCTCATCGCCTTGGGCGAGAGGGCCGTCTGCAGTAACCGGATTGACGTAGCGCCACACCTGTTGTCCATCCGGCATAACTTCAAAGATCGTTCCCAGCGCACCTGCACCAATGAGCGTGCTGCCATTAGACAGACGCTGCGCGCCGGACACGAACGATGAGTAGAAATCGGTCGGCGTGGACGCCTCGTACGTCCACGTCAGCGCGTCCGGCCCAAACGCCTCTCCGGGAGTCAGCGAGTAGTTGCCATCGCCGTCAACCGGAGGCACCAGCTCATCAACGGAGGAGTAGTTCTCAGGGGTACGGCCGTTGCCGTTGTTGAAGATCAGGATATTTCCCTCGCCGGGCAATCCAGAGCGAATCCATTGCGCGTCGTGCTGGAGGAAGAGCATTTGGTCGTCTGCACTCCCCGCGTCATACGCCTGTGGGTTCCCCCAGCGATACAGAATGTCCCCGCCCATGCCACTCGCGCCCCCGCTGTGCGAGGCCGCTTCTTCTGTCGTGGTGCTGTGATCGATGATCCAAAGCTCGTCGAAGTGGCGAGCGCTGATCATGATCTGGTCCAACTCCGCGTTGTAGTCCAGAGCGTTGGCGTGGACCCAATCAGCCTCTCCACCCTCCGGCCTGCTTGGATTGAAGTAGTTGAGGTCGATCAGTTGTGGGTTGTCGGCGACAGAGCCAAAGTTGGCGTCGAAATAGTCGTTGTCTTGAACGACATGGTCCCACAGGCTCCATTGCCAGACGATCTCCCCTCCGGACGCTCCTGTTGGGCGGATTTCAACGACCTGCTCTGCCCAGAGTTCGTCGTCCTCCAGCAAACGCGAATCCCTTCCGGCAGCGATCGCCTCGCCCCTCGTCTTGAGGTCCCAAGCGAGGATCAATATGTTGCCGTTGGGCAGCACCGCAATGTCGTGGTGCGCAAAGTATCGATCGGTGGCGTACTCGTACTCCCAGACCAGGTTTCCATCCCAGTTGAACTCTTCTATCCTGCCGCCACTCCCGCCGGCCGTGAATGTCTCGTCGTCGATGCTCGCCGTGCGAAGCAGGTGACCGTTCTCTAGGAGGTACGTCGCTGCCCCAGGCTCGTACGCACTTTGCCAAGAGTGGACGACCATCCCATCGTTGTCGATCAGATACGTGGTGCCAGACCGAAGCGGCCCGAGCAATGTATAGCCCTCCAGAGCGCCTGCATCGTGTTGAATAAGGCCAACCGTGTGCTCTTCGCTCCCGCCGACAGATGAAGTGGCGAAGATGACGAGCAGGACGATCGCGAGGGCGAGGATGATAGGATATCTTCTTATCATGCACTAACTCCTTGGTAGGGTCCCGGCGGCACTGAAGGGCGGCACTGGCTCAATGTCTGACAATTATAGCTGCTGGCAGGATCTGCCGTGCAGGAGGCGCAGAGGAGCCAGCATCTATCCAATCAGTATTCCGTAACGCTTGAATCGGAGCACCATAACGAACAGCCTTATGCTCGTGTGCCCGCGAAGCCATGGAGCTATCCGTGAATCGAAGCGACTACCATTAGATGTTAGGGTTGGAGCGGGAGACGAGAGTCGAACTCGCGACCCCGGCTGCCCTAAGGGCAGGATTCTGCTTGGGAAGCATTGGGTTAGGGCGATAGCGAGCCGATCAGTCCCGCGCTGAACTGCAGGATGAGAGCGGCGTCGATGCTGTTGAGATCGCCGTTGCCATTGGCGTGGACGGCATCCGGACAAGGTAGTGAGCCGAGCGACCCGGCGACGAATTGCAGGAACCATGCCGCATCGATCGCGTTCTGCGCTCCGGTCGTGTCAGCCAGGCTCGCCCCTCACTCGACGACGAACACGTCGGCCTGGATCGGGCCGATAACTACGGAGACCTCCCCTTGGTCGGAGACGTCTATATGCACACCATCCGCGCTGGTTGTGGAGTAGGCTAAACGCAGCGAGCGACCCGCAAGCTCGGGTAGACGTACCCGCTCCTGAGCAGACTCGCGCCCGAAGTTGACTGCAGCCAGGACCCAGCCGCTCTCCTCCGGGCATTCAAGCAGCATGAAGACGGCCCCGTGCGACTGGATCTCGGGCACGGACGCTAGCGTCGACACATCAACGCCGTACTGCTTGCGAATGCGAAGTATGCGCTGCAGGTGCGATACGAATGAGTTCTCGTCTAGGAGCTGCTCGGGAATGCTGCCGTAGATGGCCTTCGCTCTCGGCAAACCTCCCGCGGACAGCGCAGCGCTGGGGTCAACGTTCATGAGATCGAACGCCCCGCGATTCATCCAGCGATAGTCCCGGTCGTCGAGCAGCGAACCGAGATCCTCCTGGCCAACCAGCAATGCGCCGGTAAGGTCCCATCCGGAGAGCGCGAAGACCCCAGGCTGCATCGCGTTGAACACCGCCGCAGTGAGGTGCAGCGCACGGACGCGAGCGACCTCCTCCTCCGTCATCCGGTAGGGGTCTCGGATGGCCAGCGCGGCGGCGGCGTAGGATGCGAGCGTGGCGCAAAAGCCGAGGTTCGAGAACTCCTGGATGTCGGAGAGAGAGCTTTCGTCACCGATCACCACGTCCTTCGCCCGCTGATACATGCGATCATAGAGCTCCATGCCGGTTGTCGTCTCACCGTTCACAACGAACGTCTGGTCCCCATGTCGGCGCATGTGGGTCAGGTCGAACATGAGCTCGTCATGGTTCTGGAGGGCGTGCACGAGCATGCCGTGGTCCAGGCCCACATCTTGAATCAGGCGGAGCATCAGTCTAATCGGCCCGGCATCCCCGACCGCCATCGCATACAAGTACGGCGGTCTGGTGAAGAAATCGTAGCTCAGGTCCGCACCCCAGGTCGTGAAATCTCTGAGTTCCTCCAGCGGCTGATTCAATTCCTGAAATGAGAAGCCGCCCAGTTTGCGAATCATCATCGCGATGAGGTTCGCGCCCACCTGCGCCAGGGGGTGGCCTTCCACCCAGGACTTATCGAGGCCGAGCCTTCCCTCGACGGCGAGAAGCGGGCTCGCGTCGAGCCGCACACCTGCTGCGCCAAGCTCGTGCAGGGCGTGCACGATGTCGGCCGCGACGATCCGCTGCGCGCCCATCGTCGGGTCGAGCCAGTTGAGCGAAGGCTGACCGGCCTTGAAGACATGGAGATAGACCCATCTACGCCGTTCACCGTCCGCTCCGACCACGACATCGGTCGCAGACCAGTTACTGTCCTTGACGCCCGGATCGTGAAACACGATCAGCTCTAGGGGACCTGGGATGTATCCTTTGTCCTCAAGGATCTGCACCTTCTCAGGCGATAGGTTGACGCAGTCCTCGCCTTCCGAAACCGTTCCGAGCAGTCCCCAGTCCGCCTCGCGTATCTCTACCATCGTGTACAGGCCAGCGTAGTTCTTGTAGGCTCGCTCAGCGAGCCGGAAGTCCGCTCCTTTGCCTGTGTGAGCCGGTATCAGGTCGCCAATCACGGCGATGCCCGCATCCTTCGCAGACCTCGTCATCTCGACATATTGCTCATCCGTCCCGAACAGCGGATCGATCGTCAACTCGATCCGGTCGAAGAGCCCGTCGATAGTCGGCGTGTACCCGCGGCCGGAGATGCCGCCGGCACGTCGCATAGGACCCGTGTGGATGCCCTCAATCCCGATCTCCTTGAATGTGGCCAGCAGATCAGAGCTGCCCAGAGTCTCCACCACGCTCTTACCGGCACCCGTTATCGTGGCCAGGGGATAACTGGTGAACCACACCGATGCGTCCCGGACAGCGTCTCTGGATCGTGGGTGACCGTACGGACTTTGCCACTGCCGCGACTTTCCGGCTACCAGGCTGCTCAGATGCTCGGCCTGATAGAGCATCGAACGCGGTTCGAGCCAATCGATGTAAGCAGGATCTTCTGGACGACGACCACCGTTCGCCCGACTGGCCGCCGTACGAGATTGGTCGTCTGAAGCGCGCATGGCTTTCTCCCGTTTATGTCTTGAGGCTGATGTGCGTGCATGTACGATGACAAGGAACGCCAAACGAACATGACGCATGGGGCGATTCTACCAGAGTGAGGGCGTGCTCAGGCCGAGGCTAGAGAGGCGACTCCTCGGAGTTGATGCGTTTTAGAGTTTCCTCGACATCGGCCAAGACCCCACACGCATCGCAGTCAGTCTCGCAACCACCGTCATGGCCCGCGTCCTCCAATGCAGCTACCGCCTGGTCAAAGTGCCTTTCGGACAGGATACCGAGTAGCCTCATCGCTGGCCAGGATATGGTGGTGTCACCGGTCTGACTCCGTTGTATGAGTGCTCTGATGCGGGCCGCGATGGACATGGGGAGAGATTACACGACCGGGTAAGATATTCTAAGACCTTGGTGACACTATGAGCGCATGGTGAGGCCTGCACTCGATCGCCGTGCGCTGCCCATATGACACTATGTGTTGATCGTGTGGGAACGACTAGGGACTCGAACCAGGCCCTCTGCTTGGGAAGCGGCGATGGTGTCAACCGTATGGATAAAATCGCGCTCGAAAATCGGCGCACTTGATCGCGACTGCGCGCACAGAACCTCGTTACGCGTCGGCAACCTTGATGATGAGCTTGCCGAAGTTTTCGCCGCTGAACAGCTTGAGGAACGTCTCGGGAAACGTCTCGATTCCTTCGACGATATGTTCGCGCGCCTTCAGTTGACCCTCCCCAATCCAGACGGCCAGCTCCTTAAACGCTTCAGGAAATTGCGCGGTGTAATCAGACACCACGAAGCCTTCCATGCGACCGTGGTTCACGAGCAGTGAGAGATAATTACTAGGACCCTCGATCACAGTGTTGTTGTACTGCGAAATCGCACCGCAGATCGAGATCCTCGCATTGCGCGCGAGCTGCTCCAGAACAAGATCAAGGATCTCTCCTCCGACGTTGTCGAAGTAGACATCGACGCCGTTAGGACAATGCTCCTCCAGCCCTTTGCGGACATCGTCTCCCTTGTAGTCGATTGCAGCATCGAAGCCAAGCTCGTTAGTCAGATACCGGCACTTCTCTGGGCCTCCGGCGATGCCGACCGCACGGCAGCCTTTGATCTTCGCGATCTGCCCGGCGACCGACCCAACAGCGCCTGCCGCGCCCGAAATCACCACCGTCTCGCCCTCCATCGGCTCACAGACGGAGAGCAGGCCGAAGTATGCTGTCATGCCCGGCATGCCGAGCGCGCCCAAGAAGCGGGGGAGGGGAGCAAGTTGAGGATCGACCTTCGTCAGCCAGTTCGCATTCGCAATTACATATGTCTGGACGCCGGTCCCTCCGGTCACGGTGTCGCCGACCGCGAGGCTTGGGTCGTTGGAGGCGATCACCTTGCCGATACCACCGGCTCGCATCACCTCGCCCAGGCCGACCGGCGGCATGTAGGACTTCGTGTCGTTCATCCAGCCGCGCATGGCCGGGTCGAGAGAGATGTACTGGACCTTGACGAGCGCCTCACCCGGCTCGGGCTCACCTACCGGTTCCGTTGTGAACTCGAAGTCGCTGCGCTTGACCAGGCCTTCCGGCCGGGCAATCAGCTTGAATTGTTGGTTCTCGCGTGGACTCATGGGGACCTCCTGACAATCCGGAAGTATAACCTATAGCGGCGGCCATCGCGCGCAGAATCTCATCTAGAGCGGCCGGTGCCAAGAGGTGACACTATTCGCCGATAGTGCAACCCCGACCCGCCGCTTATTGTAGAATACTCTCGCGATGGAGCCGCGCATCCAGTACGCAAAGACGAGCGATGACGTGAGCATTGCCCTCAAGATGCTGCAGCCCGACGTAGCGGCGCTCGACTTCGAGACCGACGCGTTCGCACACAAGCACATATGCGCGGCGGGGGAGCTACTGGCCACCTGCTATCGGCTCGCGCGGAGCTGGCCGCGGGCCGGAAGCTAGGTATGGCTGTTGGAGGTTTCGAGATGAATCGAGCGACAGTCCTCTCCGAACACCGGGACGGCGTGGCTTTGCTCACGTTGAACCGGCCCGACAAGCGCAACGCCTTCAACGACCAGCAGTACGATGATCTCCGCGATGCCCTGGCGGACGCCCGGGCCGACGACACGATTAGAGTGTCCGTCATCACCGGCGCTCCGGGCGCCTTCTCCGCGGGGCAGGACCTGAGCGAGATGGGAACCGCCCGAGCCTACGACGATGGGAAGCCCCATGGCTTCGGGCCGTTCGTTGATCGGCTTAGCACCTTCGATGAACCGCTGCTGGCGGCGGTCAATGGCGTCGGCGTGGGCATCGGCTTCACGATGCTGTTGCACTGCGATATCGTCTACATGGCTCAGTCGGCGCGGCTTCGGGCGCCGTTCGTCTCGCTGGGCGTGGTGCCCGAAGCAGGAAGCAGCTTCCTGCTGCAGGCGATCGTTGGGCCACAGGTAGCCGCGGAGCTGCTGTACACAAACGCATGGATCGACGCGGAGCGCGCGGTGGCCCTGGGCCTAGCGGCGGCCGCGTTCCCCGACAACGAGCTGCTGGATCGCACGTTGGAACAGGCGTCGGAGATCGCTAGGCAGCCGCTCTCGGCGCTGCGCCGGACGAAGCAGGTGCTGCTGGACTGTCGGGCGGAGGCGCTCGTCGCGGCGCGGAAGCGCGAGGAGCCGGCAATGGCGCTTTCGGTCGGATCGCCCGCGAACGTCGAGGCCATCCGCGCCTTCCGTGAGAAGCGCTCTCCTGACTTCACGGGCCTCTAACGGCTCGAAGGACCCGAAGGGGACGGGGCGCCATCAATCGGCCACAGACATGCTTCTGGATGGGAAAGGTGAGAGGGAGGTGCACAGTGGCGCAGATCGACGTGCGAATGGCGTCTGACGATGCGGGCTGGGTCTTCCAGGTGACCGTGACCGATGGCGACGGCCAGACGACTCACCGAGTGGCCGTGGCCCTGGAAACCTACGAGCGGTTGACAGGCCAAGTGTGTCCCCCGGAGGAGCTGGTCAGGAGATCCTTCGAATTTCTCCTCGAACGTGAACCCAAGGAGTCGATCCTCCGCGAGTTCGATATCACCGTCATCTCTCGCTACTTTCCCGACTACGAACGCGAACTCCGAAAGCGCATTCGTGCGTGATCGCACAGCAGCAGATACCCAGCGGCACTCGATAGCTTTTCGATTGGAAGCCCGCGTCGACGGCTAGTCGCCTTGGTAACACTATTTCATCATCGTGCTGGCTGTCTTGCGTACAACCCTTGGTCGGGTAGTGTAAGATCGTCCTGCCAGACGGTCGCGCGTCCGGGATGTGCAAGCACCAGCTCCCGCCGAGCCGCATCCTACGGTTTTGGAGGCGGGCGGTTCAGAT
>JADFKB010000114.1 GCA_022565155.1 Chloroflexota bacterium
GCCAGAGGCGAGGCCAGCGTGCCGACACCACCGCCACCAATCGGAGGAGCATAGCAGCAGGCTACTGCCCTAATGGGTCGTGGGACTAGCTGACCATGAACCACCGAGTTACCGCCATCTCGAGGGACCGTGGCGTTGTCGTCCTAGCCGATGCCAACCTTCGCCTGATACTCGCAGCGCCAGCAGGTGCCCAGTAGGAGAGAAATCAAGGGGATTCCGTCCCGCCAATCTCATGACGGGTGAACGAATAGCGGCAGCACATGGATGAAGTTTAGCACGGGCGTTCAAGGCACACTAAGTCTGCATTGTGTGCACCGAGCAAAACGCTTTCTCCCCTGCACGAACCTCCATTGCTTCGAGCTTCGTTGATTTAGCCCTTCGCCGGGGTCATCCGCTGGCGTTCGAAGTTCCTACGCCCGCGCGACGAGAGCGCCAACGCTGAGCGCGACCATGGCCGTCGAGAGGAACAGTAGGGCCTGCTCGTCCGGCCGAAGGAGGAATGCTTTGTCGAGGGTTTGGTTGGAGCCGTCAGCGTAGACGACGGTCCCCTGGACGGAACGTGCTCTGCGGCGGAGGCTTCGGACGCGGTTACTGAGGGTACGCTGGGTGAGGCTGAGAGCGAGGACGGCCAAGGCCCCGAAGAGACCAGAGAGGCGAACCTCCTCGGCGCTCGCCCAGTAGGCGGTGAAGAAGGGGAATACGCCCCAGGCCAGTGCGAACCAGAGGTCCGTATGGAAGCGGCCACGGAACCACTCCAGGTTGTACGCAGGTAGGATGAACACACCGAAGGCGATGAAAGGAATCAGCCAAAGAGAGGTAAGGAGCACACCGGCAACGCCCACGGCGACTGCCCCCGCTAAGCCCAACGCGGCCAGGATACGGAGGATGGCATCGGGGATATGAGTCCTCAAGGGTCGACCGGAAAGCTCGTCCAAGGCGTGGGCGGCGATGCCAACAGCGAGGAAGAAGGCGAGTAGGGTGGCGCCCAGGCGATCGTAGCGAACCGTCGGTGCGAGTGCAACACCCAGCACGACGTAGCTCAAGTGCCAGAGGGTGTACGGCGGGTGGAGCAGGGTGACGTAGTCGCGCCAGCCGCCTAGCTCGGCGGCATAGAACGCGGGACGATCGCGGATGCTTGGGCGATTGGCTGTATTTGTTCGGCTGGGGAGATCCTTCACTTGGACTTCGTCCCCCACATGACGAGTGCGCCCCCTAGCGAGAGGCGTTTGGCCCGCACGTCGCGGAAGCCGCATTGGCGCCAGAGATCGAGGAGACGGGGTTGAGGCCAGCGTTGGCAGAACTGGCGGATACTCGGCCCAAGGAAGCCGCCGACTCGCCGCCAGGCGGGGGAGAGGAGAGCGCCTCCGAGAGGAAGCACGGCATCGGTGTGCACCCGCCAGAGGTGGTACGCGAGACCGCCGGGCACGGCGAAGTCCAGTGAGGCCATTGTGCCGCCGGGCCGTAGGACGCTAGCTAACTCATGAAGTGTGGCGGGGACATCCGAGACGTAGCGTAGGAGGTAGGTGAAGATGACGGCGTCGAAGGTGGTGTCGGGGAAGGGGACGGCCTCGGCGGTGCATTCGATAAGGTCGATGGTCCGCGGTTGCCCGTCGCGGCTTGCCAGTGCCTTTGCCTGGAGCAGCATAGGCCTCGTGATGTCGCAAGCTGCAACTTCGATGCCGGGTCGCTGCGCCAGCTGGAGAGCGACGGCGCCGGTGCCGGTGGCCATGTCCAGAACGCGGGCAGGCGGTGAGAGCTGCAGGCGGGAGAGGAGGAGGCGATGCCAGCGTCGGTACTGGAAGAGACTGAAGACCTGGGCCGGCCAATCGTAGCTGGTGGCGATGCCTGCGAAGAGGGTGCGAGGTACATCTGCGACGTTGGCGGACGGGGGCATAGCGGCTCCTGCGCTGATGGCGGGAGAGAGTGACTAGCCCATCTATTCTAGCACGGGCACCTGCCTGCATCCGGTGGAGCCTTTAACCGCTGCCTAAGGCGACACCCAGCCATGAAGTCGCCTTAGTTGGGCGCACACTATGTGGGGATAGTGGGTGGCGGAGATCGAGTTGGAGCGGGAGACGAGAGTCGAACTCGCGACCCTCTGCTTGGGAAGCACACCAGCCGCCGCCATTCTATGTGCATTCCGCAGGCAGCTGCTAGAGTAGCGCTGCCAGGTTCACCTCACGAAGATGCGACGCGGCGCGCTCGATCCAGATATCCATTAACTCGGACCCGCGGCCGTCGCCCATGTCTCGGTAGCGCTCGAACGGGTAGTTCTTGACGCCCGCGGCGATGAGCGTCTCCAAGTAGTCCCGCCGCAGCGATTCCGTGTCGTCGCCTTCGAGCGATGTTCTTGACCAACTAGACTACAGCTGGTAAACTAAATCAGCATCAAGAGTGGGCCTTAGGGCTCCAGCAACCTGGCTCTGTCAGCCAAGGTGCTTTCCCTCGAAACGAGGGGATGCGGCTCGAAAGGAGCAACCAAGTGACAGAAACGCCTTCTTCTGAATATCTTTACGTGTGCACAGGTTCGGGCGAGTCGTTCGGACTGCTTAGTTATGAGGGTGGCCCGCCAACACACGAGCAGCGCTGCCTTAATTCCAAATGTCCGTACAAAGAAGAAGCATGGCACCGCCCCCAAACGGATCTTCCCCACCCGCCCGGTCACTCCCCGACAGAACTGGAACTGTGCTACTGCTGCGCGTCGGAAATCATCCAGAGCGGACCTAGGTGGTCGAGCTTCTTCTGTGATCCGTGCCGCGTGGCGGTCGTAGGACTGAAGAATGATCTCGGCTTCCCGCCCATCCCGCTCGGGCGACATTCCATCATGAACGGCCTGGCCTTGACCGCCACTGCCGCCCGCGACCCACGGCAGGCGGCGGCATTCGTAACTGCGACACGGTCTCTCGTTGACCGCATCCAACTGCTGTGCAACTGGCGCCGCGTGGTTATCGCGGACCGCGCCGCCACGATGCATCGCGACACGCTGTACGTATCGGTACCAGCGTACCTTGCGTTCAGTTACCGGCACGCTTTGCCGAAGCCGGAGATGTTCCGCCAGCTCTGCCGTTACTTCGGCGTTGAGCCGGTGCCCGCCGGCGCAGCAGACATGACGAACGAGGAGTTTGGCCGTGTGCGCGACATCGCGATTGCCGAGGCGCGTCGGTGGGCGCGCGCGACCGGAGTAGACTCCGGGGAGTTCACGTATCGCGAAGCGATCTTTCTCTTCGCGGACGACTGTTACCACACGTCTATCGTGGTCCGCTTCGTGCGGGACGGCCGCACGTACACAGGAGAACTGCATGCGAGAATCGGAACCGATCTGCGTGTGGTTGAAGGATCTGATTCCTGCGACGCGGAATGTATCTCGCCGGAAGGTTGACGCGTCCCCATAGACGCTACCACGCGCCATGACTAGGGCCTCTTCCGTTCGGCTAGGCTCCCGGCAGCACGAAGTGGCTTCTACCAGACGGTCGCCGTCGAGCCCGTGTCTGGTCTCAGGTTAAAGACGCTTCTAGGGCGCGCCGATTATTCTGAGGAGAGGAGGGCCCGGCATGCCTCTGTCCGAATCACAAGAATCTAGAAACCGGATGTTTCCCAACCTGCTGTACAAGCGCGGCGCATCACTTGTACAGCCTCACGTGCTGCTGGACGGCCGGCCAGCATCTGAAGCAACCGCACGCAGGGAACGTGATCTGCAAGAGGGCATCGAGCTCTTGACACGGGATGTTCAGTTGAATCCTGAGCGGTGGCAAGCCCTATGGCTTATAGGCAAGGCCCACCAGGCTGTGGACGATAGGACGAACGCGTACGAAGCGCTAAAGGGGGCGTCCGCGCTGGCGCCTGGTGAGGTCGACGTGGCTCGAGAACTCTGTCGTGAATGCCTAGCGCTAGGACATTTCGAGGAGGCCGTCTCCGTTGCCGACCATGCTGCGTCCCTCGAGCCCGACAACGGCGGGCTGCGGTCGAATCTTGCTCTGGCGCTTTTACTGGTAGACGATGACGATCGCGCTAGCGTGGAAGCTGACGAAGGTGTCCAGTTGGCTCCAACCGACGCCGTCTGCCGCACGGTCCAGCAGTTCGTAGCAGATGTTAGGTCAGGGCAGCAGCCACGACAGGCTTTTCTCGATCAAGTCTAGCGCTTGCAGTTAGTCGCCTTTCCTTTTGCGCCACCAACGCATTTTCCTTCTCCCTTTGCAACGACTCGCCACCTCCTGCTCAAGGTGCGCGTCGAGGACCGAGTCGGCGATGTAGTCGCAGACCTTGTCAGGATGCCCTTCGCTCACGGATTCGGATGTAAGGATGTAGCTCACCGTTCGCTACCTCCGCTCCGGCGGCGCACCGCGACATCATGCCCGAGAAGGTGAGCGCGCCTGTAGCATTCGGCCAGATCAGTAATGGCGGAGGTACACGGCTGCGCCGGGGGCGAGACAAACCTCAATTTCTGCTCCGCTCCGATCTTCAAGGCGGAAAGCCGAGAGGTACCGTTCACGCGCGACTCCGAAATGCCGATGGTGGAGCAGTCCGAGAACCGGCGCTGGATGTATCGCACAGTCGGCCCATTGAATAGCACCCCGCTCACAGGTCTTTATAGTCGAAGTTCATGCCATCCTGACGAAAGTGAACCAGTTCCTCGGCTGGCATTGAAAGGACCTCTTCAGGTACAGCGGCCCAAAACGAAAGCAGGATACGATAGATCTCAGCCTTGGGTAATCCGGCGGCCTCAATTTCCCAGAAGTCCTCGCTAAAGAAGCCCCAACCTGACGGGAAACATTCGTCAACTCCGTGACGTTTCAACAAAAGCGCCGTCGATAAGGACAGCGAGTTGCGAGGGACGAGGCCGTTGATCTCGGCGGGGAGCCATTCCGGTCCGGAGTACTCGAACGCCTCAGCGTTCGTAGTGATGAGTGCCAGGTCCGGCGTGAGGGAGATGGCCTCCCACCCGTACCAAAGAGTCATTCCGGGCGCACCGCTACAAATGAGGTCGAGTTGAAATAGACTCTCGCGTGGAGCGATATTCGGTTTGCATGAGCGCAGGAGCTCGTCCTGTGGTCGGAGCCAGGCCGACTTCCTTTGCTCGAACTTCTCGATATCGGCTTTGTCGAGATAGCAATCGTCATCCTTGAACCATTCGTCGTCGCGCAACCATGCAGAAACGCCATACTCGTCCATGAAGGCCCTCCACTCCTTCTTCGAAGGCCTTCCAATGATTTGCGCGAGCTCGACTTGGTTGGGAGACCATGACTTCGGGGGTTCCACAACTCGCTCGGCGTCGTTAGGCGGTTCAAGTCCGAGATTGCAGGCATAATCCACACACGGCCACCTAGGAACGTAGAAAGCATGAATGTCTGACGCGCTTAGCGGCCGAGCTGCCTTCATCCAATCGTTGAAAGCGTCGCTCATCTTCGGTTCCTTTCTCGACAGCAACACTGCGTCTTCGCGTACTGAATTGGGGGATCCATCGTAGGGCTATCTTACCCATTCTACGTCTCTTGAAGCGAAAATCGAGAGGAAGGCCGTGTTCAGTAGCAGATGGTCACGGATTCTGATAGGGGAGAGCCGCCGAAATGGCGGCCTCTACCATTGCATGTTGAGGTTGGAGCGGGAGACGAGAGTCGAACTCGCGACCCTCTGCTTGGGAAGCAGATGCTCTACCACTGAGCTACTCCCGCTCGCACCGATGATAGCATAGCGGCGCGGCGCTGACCCGAGCTGGCGGCCACGGCGGGCCCAAGCAGTCCGCACCGCCAACGTTCCTGACTTGACAGGTTGCGTTCGTCGTCTATACTAAAAGTGTTGGCAGGTCTGTTGCGAACGTCGTCCCTTCGACGCCCTACCTGCCAGCGGGACAGCGCGACCCCGCCCGTACTGACTGGAGAGATGCGGTGGGTTCGCGATTTCACCGAGACTTTCATAGGCGGACTGCTCTCAACGTCGCCTGCTTGCTCATCGGGCTCGTAGTAGTCGTCGTCGTGGCAGGCGCACGGCCGGCATACTCGACAGATCCGCCCGTCATGCGAGTTGAGCCGGCCTCAACGAAGCTCAGCGGCTCCGAGGCCGCCCCTGGGGCTGTCTTCACGGTGGAGATCGTCGTCGAGGGCGTAACGAACCTCGGCGCGTTCGAGTTCGAGATTACGACCGACACGACCTTCTTCAAGTTCGGCGACTTCAACGTTGGCCCGTTCTTCAACAGCACCGGGCGCAGCGCGTCTTGTCTTCAGCGAGTGGGGGACGATGGCTCCGCTAGATTCGGCTGCACTACACAGGGGGAACCACCAGGCCCCGACGGTACCGGCGTAGTGGCCACCATCGATCTCATAGTGCAGGGCATCGGGGCGGGCGAAACGTTACTACTGCTCTCGAATTGCAGCGCGACCGACGTGTTAGCCGAGGAGGTTCTCATCAGTGGCTGCAAGAGCGCGCAGCTCGACCTCAATCTGCCGACGCCGACGGCCGTTATTCTCGGTACTCCCGCGCCCTTCCCGCGCATGGCGAAACTGCCTGCGCTGCAGAACGTCTGGCTGACGCGGCAGCAGGGAACGCTGGAGGAGCCTGGCAAGATTCCGCCGCCGGACTGCCTGGCTGGCACGGACATCGGCCGTCTCAGCGAGGGTCTGAGCCGGGCGACCACCTCGCCGAACCCGAAGAATCCGAGCGTCGCCCAGCAGATCGGGGCGTTCGAGTTCGAGGTGCACTACGACGCCACGAAGGTCTGCGTCGGCATCACCAGCGGCGCCGCCTGGAGCGCAGCGGGGGCGGTCTGTCTCATCGAAGAATCGAGCAGCAAGCCGCAACTGGAGGGCGTTGCCCGCATCGGCTGTATCACCATTGGCAAGGGCTTGGGTATCGATGAGCTGGCGCCGCTGGCGCTGATCGACATCTACCCGCAGCCGGAGATCTACTCACAGGCGAAGCCGAACCAGGACAACGGTGTTGTGGTGCAGATCAACAACGTCGACTGTGACCTGAGCGACGAGCAGGGCCACGCTATTCCGGTCTTCTCGTGCGAGGACGTAGACATCACGTTCCGCTACCTGGAAGGCGATGTGGATGCTGACTGCGACGTCGACGCTTTCGACGCGGCGGCGATCGCGTTCCGGTGGGGCGCTGAGAAGGGGAGCCTGACCTACAAGGACTTCATGAACCTGGAGCCGTCCGGCACGCAGGCCGACGACGACATCGACGTCAACGACCTGCAGTTCGTCTACGGCCGCGTCGGTAGCACGTGTGACGACCCGCATCCGCCCCAAGAGCCAGTGAACCCCAAGGGTGATGCTGACCAGACACCGACAGCAACGCCGCCATCGCCCACACCAACGCCCACGCCACTGCCGCCCGGGGCCAAGCCGCGCATCAACGTATCGCCGGACTTCCAGACGCTGTTGCTGACCTCGCCGCCGCCGTTGGGTCTCTGCTCGGATAACCCCGGCCCGGTAACGTTCGAGGTGATCGTCAAGAATCCGATTACGACGGAGGATCCCAAAGATCCATCGCAGTTTCAAATACTCGGCGCGTTTGAGTTCGAATTGCAATACGACGAAATGTCCCTCTGCGTCGATGTCCGGCCCGGTCCGATCCCGCAGGGACAGATGAACTGCATCACGCAACAGGCCGGCGGCGTCATCCTCTACGGCTGTACGACGATCCCGGGCTCCGGGCCGCCGGCTCCTCAGCCACCGGAGGTTCTCGCCGAGATTACGGTATGGGTTGAATCGGAGGTCTACTCCATCATCAGCATCGGCCAGAAGCGGGTCTTCGAGCTGGTCACGAAGAACTGTAAGCTCTCCGACCTGCTGGGGCACCGAATCAAGTCCACTGGTTGCTCTGGCGCCACTATCAGCGTTCGCTACCCGTAAGCTGCGTCGCTGTAGACCATCTGGCCTCAAGGTACGCTCCGAGCGCCGGCGGCGCGACGGTGGACGTAGGAACGCCGCTTAGTCTGCGGATGATCGGCTGTTGCGCGCGGCGAGGAAAAGGTGGCCGCGGCGCGCGGGCTGGGCGCTTTTGGCCGCGGCGGGTAGGCAT